>JBKPHA010000011.1:0-15086 GCA_046729615.1 Actinomycetota bacterium | reverse complement strand
CTGACGATCGACCAGCTCGTCTCGGCCCAGGTGGTGACGGCGAACGGCGAGGTCGTCCGCGCCTCGCGTGACGAGAACGCCGACCTCTTCTGGGGGATCCGCGGCGGCGGCGGCAACTTCGGGATCGTGACCGGGTTCGAGTTTCGCCTGAACCCGCTGGGCCCGCAGGTCCTGGCCGGTCCGATCTTCTGGCGCATGGCCGACTCGCCACGGGTCCTGCGCTTCTACCGCGAGTGGATCGCCGAGGCTCCGGACGAGCTGATGACGATCGTCATCCATCGCAAGGCGCCGCCGCTTCCGTTCGTGCCGCAGGAGCTTCACGGGGAGCTGGTGGTCGCGGTCGTGTGCTGCTACGCCGGGCCGATCGAGGACGGCGAGCGGGTGGTGAAGCCGCTGCGGCAGTTCGGGCGGCCCGTGCTCGACCTCTGCGAGCCCAAGCCGTACCTGCAGCACCAGTCGATGTTCGACCCCTCCTTCCCGCACGGCCGGTGGTACTACATGCGCTCCTGCGACGTCGCCGAGCTCTCAGACGAGGTGATCGACACGACCGTCGAGCACTCGATGCGGATCGCCTCCCCCCTCACCGCCTTTCCGATCTGGCAGATGGGCGGCGCGGTGGCGCGGGCCGGCGACGACGGCGGAGCCTTCAACGGCCGCGCCGTGGGCCACACCTTCAACGTCACCGCGATGACGGAGTCGGCAGAGGGCTTCGACCAGGAGCGCGAGTGGGCGCGTGGCCTTTGGTCGGCGCTCGAGCTCCATCACATGAACACCGTCTACGTGAACTTCCTGATGGACGAGGGAGAGGGGCGCGTGCGCGACGCCTACGGCGCCGAGCGCTATGAGCGGCTGCGCAAGCTGAAGCGGAAGTACGACCCGGACAACCGCTTCCGGCTGAACCAGAACATCCCGCCGGCCGAGGACGGCTAACCGATCACCCAAGTGTCCTTGGCCCCTCCGCCCTGCGACGAGTTGACGATCATCGTCCCTGGGTCGGGTGCGAAGCGGGTGAGGCCTCCCGGGACGATGCGAAAGCCCTCGGAGGTCAGGTAGGCGAACGGTCGCAGATCGACCCGCCGGGGCTCCAGGCGCCCGCCGCTCAGGCACGGGTGGGTCGACAGCGAGATCCGTTCCTGGACCACCAGGTCCTCCGCGTGGCGCTCGATCTTGGCGGCTGCCTCCTTGGCCTCCGGCGGGTCGGCCTTGGCCACGATCAGGACGCCCTCGCCCCCCGACTCGAAGCGCGGCTTCACCACCAGCTCGTCCAAGCGCTCGAGCGCCTCGGCGCGCTGCTCGGCGACGCAGGGATCGTAGGTAGGGATCGTGCGAAGGAGCGGCTCTTCGTCGAGATAGAAGCGGATCATCTCCTCGCTGTAGGCATAACTCAGCTTGTCGTCGCCGAGGCCGACGCCGAACGAGGTGATGACGGCGAGCGTCCCCGCGCGAAGCGGCTCCAGCGTCAACTCGCCCACCGCGGTCAAGGATCCGTCGTCGTCCGTCAGCCGCGGGTCGTCGGTGCGCCGGTACATGACATCGACCGGCTCGCGCCCGCGCTCGCCCCGAAGCCAGAGCCGCTCGCCGGAGCTCTCCAGCCGTTCGAGCGTCACTGCGGCGGCACCAATCGCCGCCGCCAGCACACGATGCTCCCACCACGCGGTGCTCGACTCCCCGTCGCTCGCGACGACGATGCGCGGTTTCTCCACCCCGTCCGGCGCGGCGGCGCGCAGCGTGTCGGCGAGCAGCTCCGGCGCCCGGTCCACGCGCCGCGGCGCCCCGTTCGGGTAGGCGAGCGCGTCGCCCACCACCTCGCGGGCGGCCACGATGTAGGCGACGCCGGACGGCGTGCGGAGGTTGTCCTCGAGCACGACCATCTCGCCGTCGGCGCGGCGCGCGAGATCGAAGCCGACCAAGTAGACGCGCGGGCGCTCCGGGAAGCTCACCGCCTCGGGCTCGCTGGTCGGCCCGCCGCGAAGCACCCGCTCGGGCACGATCCCCTCGGCAAAGATCCGCAGGTCGCCGTAGGCGTCCCGGACGAAGGCGTCGAGTGCGCGGGCGCGCTGGCCGAGGCCGGCCTCGATGCGCTCCCACTCCCCGGCCTCGATCAGCCGCGGGAGCGGATCGAGCGCCCAGGGCTCGCCGTCGAAGATGACGTTGTCGCGCCGTACCCGCTCGCGGATCGACTGCGTGAGCTCGGCGGGATCGCGCGAGGCAAGCGCGCGCAGTAGCGGCTCGTACAGCGGCCGCGGCTCGCCCGCGGCCGTGAACGCCTCGTCCGGAGCGTCATCGAGCGGCCGATATTCGCGCGTCCAGTCGATGCTCGACCAATACCCGCACCGCCGCCGCCTCACCCGGCCTGCCGCGCGGGGTGGAGCGGCCCGCCGATGCGATCAGGACAGCTCGAACTCGCGCTCGCGAAGCTCGATGCGGCGGATCTTGCCGGTCAGGGTCTTCGGAAGGTCGTCGACGAACTCCACCTTCCGCGGATAGGCATAGGCCGACAGGTGCGTCCGCACGAAGCCCTGGATGTCGGCCGCCAGCTCGTCGGAGGGCTCGTGGCCCTTGGCCACGACGAGGAAGGCCTTGACGACGTTCCCCCGGACCTCATCCGGAGACGCGACCGCCGCGGCCTCGAGCACCGCCGGGTGCTCGATGCAGGCGGACTCGACCTCGAACGGGCCGATGCGATACCCAGCGGAGATGATCACGTCGTCGGCGCGCCCCGCGTACCAGTAGTAGCCGTCCTCGTCCTGCTGGGCGGCGTCCTTGGTGTGGAACCACTCGCCGCCGAACGCCTCCTCCGACGCCTTGGGATCGTTCCAGTACCCGAGTGGATAGTGGGGGTTGGAACGGGCCCGCAGGCAGATCTCTCCGCGCTCGCCTCGAGCAACGGGATTCTCGTCCTCGTCGAGGATCTGGACGTCCAGCCCGGCATCGGCTTTCCCATCGAGCCCTCGCGCACCTCCATGAACGGATAGTTCGCGCACAGCGGATAGGACTCGGTGAGACCGTAGTAGTCGAGCACCGTGATCCCGTACTGCTCCCGGAACCAGCGGATCGCCTCCGGGTTCAGCGGCTCCCCAGCCGAGCAGACGATGCGAAAGCGTTGCGGGTAGCGCTCGCCCGCGTCGCCGATCGCCATCATCGCCCGCATCGCCGTGGGCGTCGTGAACACGTTGGTGACGGCGTGGCGCGAGAGCACGTCGAGCTGCTTCGCCGGGTCGAAGCCTCCCTCTCGCGCGTACACGAACTGCGTCGCGCCCAACCGCCACGGCCCCAAGAGCGGCGCGATTCCCGCGGCCCAGGCCCATTCGCCCATGCCGTGGAAGAGCTCGCCGTCCCGGACGTCGTGGCAGTAGATGAACTCTTCGTGGCCGAGGATGTAGCGGTGGGCGTGCAGGATCCCCTTCGCGAGCCCGGTCGTGCCGGACGAGTAGTAGAGCTGGGCCGGATCGTCGGCGGCGGTGTCGACGGTCTCGGCATGGTCGTCTGCCCGGCGAGAAGCTCCTCGTCGAGCACCAACACCTCCTCGACCAGGTCCCCCGGCATCCGCGCGGCCTGGTCGGCGGAGCAGACGATGAGCTTCGCCTGCGAATCCGCGACGCGGTGGCGGATCCCCTCGTCGCCGTAGAGCACCGACATCGCGAGCAGGATCGCCCCGAGCTTCCAGGTTCCGAAGAAGACCGCCGCCGTCTCCGGCGTCGCTGGGGCGACGACCGCGACCCGGTCGCCTCGCTCGATACCGTGGGCGCGTAGCACGTTCGCCGCGCGCGCCGCGAGCGACTGGAGCTCCCCCCACGTCACCCGCCGCTGGGCGCCGCGATGGTCCTCCCAGATCATCGCCAGCTTGTCGCGCGGGTGCTTGTCGCAGACGTTCGCGGCGATGTTGTAGCGAGGTGGGACCTCCCAGCGATGCGAGGCGCATGCCTCCTCGTAGGAACGGAACCGGGTCTCGGTGCTCGTCGGAGTCATAAAGCTCTCCTTCCCCGCTTCTGTGCGAGCCATGCGCCCATCCTCCTACTTCGCGGCCGTCGGGCAAGTCGCCGCGTCCGGCATAGGATGCGCTGGTGCGCGTCGGCGCGATCCCCGAGAACCCGATCGAGGCGATCGTCTCGCGGCTCAACGTTGCTCCGCGCCCGCTGCTCGAGACGCAGATGGCCTTCACCCTCGCGCGCCTGATCATGCTGGGCGTGAAGCTGGGAATCTTCGACGTCCTCGCCGATGGCGACGCCACGGCCGAGGAGGTCGCTCGCCGCTGCGGCACCGATCCCCGCGCGACCGAGAAGCTGCTCTTCGCGCTCGCCGCTGCGCGCTACGTGAAGGCAAGCGGCGCCAGCTACGGCCTGACCCCGGTTTCGCGAAAGTGGCTGCTGCGAGATGGCGAGCGCTCGTTGGCGGACAAGCTCCTGTTCCAGTTCCACGAGTGGGACTGGATGGAGAGCTCCGAGGACTACGTGCGGACCGGCCGGCCGCTCGACGTCCACGACATGGTCGACGAGGACCAGTGGAATTCCTACCAGCGCGGGATGCGCTCGCTGGCGCGGGCGCTCTCGGACGAGGCGACGAAGCGGATGCCGGTGCCGGATGGTGCCCGGGACATGCTCGACATCGGCGGCTCGCACGGCTACTACTCGGTCGCGCTGTGCCGGCGCCACCGGGGGCTGCGAGCGGTGGTCCTCGACCTCCCCCAGGCGGTGAGGCACGCCGCCCCTCTCCTGGCGGAGGAGGGGATGGGCGATCGGGTCATGCATCGTGAGGGCGATGCTCTTGCCGATGACCTGGGCGAGGAGGCGTATGACCTCGTGATTACGGCGCAGCTCGTCCACCACTTCTCCGAGGAGCAGAACCGCGACCTCACGGCGCGAATCGCACGGGCGCTGCGGCCCGGCGGCGTGTACGCGATCCTCGATGCCTTCCGCCCCGAGACGCCCAGGGACGCCGGGCAGGTCGGGGCGCTGTTCGACTTCTACTTCGCGCTCACGAGCCAGTCAGGCACCTGGTCACCGGAGGAGATGGCCGACTGGCAGCGCGCCGCCAGCCTGGAGCCCCGAAAGGCGATCCGCTTCCGCACAGTCCCGGGCGCCGGCATCCAGGCGGCGACGAAGCCGGCGTTAGCGCAGGGGACATGAGCCCGAACGAGATCGGGCACGTAGGAATCGTCGGAGGCGGCGTGATGGGCGCCGGGATCGCGGAGGTCTGCGCCAGGGCCGGAATCGACGTGACCGTGGTCGAGGTGAACGAGGGGCGGGTGGGCCGTACGCGACAGTCGATCGAGCGATCGCTGCGTCGCGCGGTCGGCTCTGGGAAGATCGAGGCCTCCGACGCCGAGGCCGCTCAGGAGCACGTCGAGCTGAGTGCCGACCTCGATGCCATCTCGGGCTCGGAGGCCGTGATCGAGGCGATCACAGAAGACGAGGAGGAAAAGCGGAAGCTCTTCGAGCGCCTCGATTCACTCCTCCCGGACGCGACCTTCCTCGCCAGCAACACTTCGTCGGTGCCGATCATGAAGCTCGCGGCGGTCACCGCCCGCCCCGAGCGCGTCCTCGGTCTTCACTTCTTCAACCCGGTCCCCGTGCTACCTCTGGTCGAGGTGGTGCGCTCGATCATGACGGCCGAGGACAGGCTCGCCGCGGCGCGCTCCTTCGTCACCAGCCGGCTGGGCAAGCAGACGATCGACTCGGAGGATCGCGCCGGCTTCATCGTCAACGCCCTCCTCGTCCCCTACCTCCTCTCGGCGATCCGGATGTATGAGTCCGGCTTCGCCTCGAAGGAGGACATCGACCAGGGAATGGTCCTCGGCTGCGCCCATCCGATGGGCCCGCTCGCGCTGGCGGACCTCGTCGGCCTCGACGTCTTGGAGGCGGTGTCGGAATCCCTGCATCAGGAGTTTCGCGATCAGGCCACCGTCCCGCCACCGCTCCTACGCCGGATGGTCGAGGCCGGGCTCTTGGGGCGCAAGGCCGGGCGTGGGTTCTACGAGTACGAGTGAGGTCCGGTGGATCGAGGCGCTACGCGTGCTCCTCCGCCGCGGCCTTGAGCTTCTCAAGCGACGCCGCCCAGCGCGCCTTGACGTCGCGTGAGGCGAGCGGCGCGGCGAGCTTCGCGAGCCCCTTGAAAGTGATGTCGTCGTCGACGCGAACGAGCGTCCCGGTCGCGGACGGGCTGAGGCTGTAGCGGACGCGGCGGGAGAATGTCTTTCCCTCCTGCTCCTCCTCGAGCGCGCTCGGAGGCTCCGAGCGGGTGACCCGGGCCCTCACCTCCTCCTTCATGCGGGTGCGGAACAGACGCTCGTCGATTGCACCGACGGCTGGGTACTCCGGCGAGCGCGAGCGGCTTTCGAGATAGCCCTCGAGCCACCTCTCCGGGGTTGAGAGCGCCCGCCAGACTTGCTCGGGCGATCGCTTGATCTCGATCGTTTCGCTGAACTGCGGCATGACCTTCCTTTCGCTCCGAGGCTGAGATTACGCCGCGCGAGAGCGCAGTCAAGCTGCGTGGGTTCTACGAGTCCGGGTGAGATCCGTACGCCACCGCCCGGACCCCTGTGAGGGGCTCACCCCGCAGCGCGCAGGCGCGCCAAGTATCCCCGCGGTCGGCGCTTTCCCAGATCTGACCGTCCGCCAAGCCGGCGAACAGCCGGCCATCGGCGGCCACGAGCGCGTATGGCATCGCGGGCAGCGGCTCGGGAAGTCCGCCCGCGAGCGGGTGCCACTCGCCGTCGCGGCGCCGGTAGATGAGCGCCTCGGGATCGTCGCCGCCGTGGGCCGCGAAGGGACCGGTGCTGGCCGAGACGTACCAGAGGTCGGGATCGTCGGGATCGACCGTCACGGCCCAGGTGTAGTTGCGGTCCCGACCCTCGTCCGCAGGAAGCCACGTGTCGCCACCGTCCTCGCTGAAGGCGGCCCCGCCGCCTCCCGCCTCGTACGCGCGACCCTCGACGCCGGGATGCCAGGCGAGCGAGTGGACGTCAGGCTGAGCGCCGGGGCGATGGTCCTGCCAGGTCAGCCCGCCGTCGGTTGAGCGCATCAGGCCACCGAGCTCGATGCCGACGAGGAGGGTGTCGGGATCGTGGGGGCTCGGTGCGATCCAGCGCACGTGCGACGTCCACGGCCGCGGCGGAAAGCTCCACGTAGGGCGCGAGGGGAGGTCGAGGAGCGCGTCGAGCTCGCGCCAGCCGTCGCCGCGGTCGTCGCTGCGAAACAGCCGGCTCGGCTCCGTGCCGGCGTAGACCGCGCCGTCGGCGGGGCTCACGGCGAGGGAAAACACGGCCTGCTCGGGCAGCGGGCAGTCCGACCACGTTTGACCGCCATCGCTCGTGCGGCGCACGCCGCCCTCGCGGAGCCCGGCATAGACGACATCTGAATCGCCGGGATCGACGGCGAGGCACTGGGCGCCGCTTCCCCGAAGCGAGAGCTCGACCGTCCACGCGCCGCCGCTCTCGGTGACCCGGGCGATCGCGTCACCGGTGGCGGCGTAGAGGCGGGTGGGCTCGCGGGGTGGAGTCTCCATTTGCATCACTTCCTTTGTAGCGCGACGAGCGGCTCCCGCGGGGCGCGATCCGCGGGGCCGTGGCCTCCAGCGGGGCTCGGCGGACGCCTCACCGCGCGTCGGTTGGTCTTTTGCACCCGAGCAGGAACCTGGGTCTAGCCGGGGTGAAAGCTGCTGGGGTCCGCGCCCCGCTGGGCCGGCGATCGGCCGGCGGGAGTAAGTTTCGTGCAGCCGGCGGGATGCGTCAAGCCGGCGACCGGGGTAGCACGATGCCAGGCGACAGGAGGCCAGCGAGGACCGTGAAGGCAACGGCCGACCGTCCGGCCCCGGACGGGGTCGAACAGGTCAAGCACGAGCGGCTGACGAAGGCCGCGATCGTCCTCTTCACGGTGGTTCCCTTCCTGGGTGTCGGCGTCGCCGCCTGGCAGACCTGGAACGGGCTGCTCTCGTGGACGGACCTCGTCGCATTCGCGCTCTTCTACAGCCTCGCGATCCTCGGCGTCACCGTCGGCTACCACCGCCTGTTCACGCACCGCAGCTTCCGGGCCCATCCGGCCGTCCGCGGAGCGTTCGCGATCCTGGGCTCGATGGCCGTGGAGGGCTCGGTGATCGCCTGGGTCGCCAACCACCGCAAGCACCACGCGTTCGCCGACCGCGAGGGCGACCCCCACAGCCCGCATGTCGACCACGGCGAGGGCCTGCGCGGCGCGGTGAAAGGCCTGGTGCACGCGCACTTCGGTTGGCTCCTATCCCACGGCCAGAGAGCGGCGCCGCGACGGTTCGCGCGCGACCTGCTCGCCGACCCGATGGTGCGAGCAATCGACCGGACTTTTGCCCTCTGGCTGGCGCTCGGCCTCGCGCTGCCGTTAGCGTTCGGGTGGGTCGTCGGCGGAACGGTGGACGCGGCGCTCACGGCGCTGCTGTGGGGCGGCGCCGTGCGGATCTTCGTCCTTCACCACATGACCTACAGCATCAACTCGCTTTGCCACTTCTTCGGCCGGCGCCCGTTCGCGACGACCGACGAGTCGCGCAACCTGGCCTGGCTCGCCATCCCCACGTTCGGCGAGGCGTGGCACAACAACCACCACGCGTTCCCGCGCTCGGCCATGCACGGGCACAAACCCTGGCAGCTCGATCCCGGCGGGATCGTGATCCGGGCCCTGGAGCGGGTCGGCCTCGCGTGGGACGTGGTCAGCGTGACCGGGGAGGAGCAGCGCGAGGCAAGGGCCGGGCTCGCCCGGTCCACAGCCCACTAGCGCGACCGCCGCACCCGGCGGCGGTGGCGCGTCCCGAGCTACGCCCCGGTGGCCTCCTCTCCACCTATACGGTGGAAAATCTGCCGCCGGCGGCATCGAGCCGAACCGAACCCGTGCGGCTGGCAGGTCGTCCACCTATGCAGTGGAAAATCTGCCGCGCCGGGATCGACCGAGGCGAGCGGCGGCGCTCAGACGTCCCGTCGCCGCAGCTCGTACGACCCGTGGGCGCAACCGCTGGTCACCCAGCCTCCCCGCGCGCGGCGGGTGCGGATCCGGCGCACGTGCATCGCCTTGAAGTGCGGCCGGCCCGCCGCGCTGCGCGGCGTCCAGACGCGAAGCACGCAGCTTCCCTTCGGGCTCGGATCGGAGCCCGTGACCTCGAACGCGTGCGTCGCGGGGTCGCTGGTGAGGCTCTCGATCCGGCCCGGCACGGCGCGGGGGTATGTGCGGCTCAACACGCGCCGCGTGGTCGGCGGGATGCCCAGCGGGTGATCGCCGGGACAGCGGTAGCGGTTGAGCCCGTCGGCGATCGGGCTGCCCTCGACGCCGGGCTCGCCGAACTCGTGCGGGTCGCCGCATCGCTGGCGCCATTGCCACCAGGCGTCGCCGATCAGGGCCTCGTCCTCGTGGGCGGCGAAGTCGCGGATGTCGTCGTAGTCGTCGCGCGGGTCGGGCGAGAACCAGCCCCACTCCCCGACCCAGAACGTCGTGCCGTAGGCGGCCGCGAGGGAGCTCGCCGCGGTGAACACCTGATCCGTCGAGAGCGGCGAGAAGGTGCCGGGGTACAGGTGCGGCGAGAACACGACGTTGCGGTCGTCGATGAACGCCGGCGGCGGCGAGTCGCTGGGCGACGCCGTGACGTCGTAGAGGACCGACGGCTCGAAGAAGACGATGTGGTGAAAGCCGCCCGGCCTGCGTTGCTCGGCGGCGCGAATCGCCTCGATCGTCCGCGCGTAGAACGCGCCGATCTTGTGCGAGGCGAGCGCCCCGCGGGTGCCGGGGTGCGGCTCGTTGAAGAGGTCGAACCCCGCCACCGCCCGGCTTGCGCCGAAGGTCCGCGCGAGCCGCGCCCACATCCTGACGAAGTGGGTTTGGATGCCGTCCCGGTCGTCGTAGAAGTTGTCGAAGGCGGCGGCAACCGCGGGCGAGAGCTCTCGGAAGGTGTTGTGGCAGGTGGACATGCCGTCGAAGTGGGTCGCCCACCGCGGCGCGCCGTCCCAGCCGATCGAGGGAGTGAATCCCGGGGGGCAGGTCTCGCCGGGCGGCGTCACCACCTCCTTGCCCCACGCGTCCTGATGCATGTCCAAGACGACGTAGATGTGGCTCTGTCGGGCCCACCGCACGGCCTGGCGGATCCGGTCGAGATAGCGCTCGCTGATCTGCCCGCGGTGCAGCTCGAGCTTCGACCACGACATCACCACCCGCACGACGTTGAAGCCGAGGCGGTGCATGCGGACGAAGTCGCGCCTGGTCAGGGGAAAGGTCGTCGGCTGGGTCGGGTCGACCTGGTAGTAGTCGCCGAGCTGGTTGTCGGCGACCCCGCGCAGGAGCACCTGCCTGCCGGCCGAGTCGCGGATCGCCGGATCAGCGCCCCGCGTCGCGTGCAGGCGGGCCGGCCTCGCCTGAGCAATGCCGGCGCCTAGGACCAAGGCTGCCATTGCAAGGCAGCCGGCGAGCGCGGATGTGCGCCATCCGGTCACCCCGCCACTCCGCGTAATGCAGCGCCTCCCATGACCTCCATGCGTGTGCGTGATTATGCGAGCCTGAGCGTCACATCGTGCGCAGCGACCGCGCGATCGCGATCGTCTGCGAACGGCGAAGCGTTCCCTCCAACCGGATGAGGAGGCCGCGACGCTGAACCAGCAATACGTTGGCTGCGAGGCGGAGCGTGCTCTCTCGGACCCGGCCATTCGGCCGCCGGTAGAAGAAGTCGTGCGGCGCACCGGCGAGCCACACGGCCGGATCGCCATCGAGACGGAAGCGGCGAACCCTCGTGCCGAAGCTCGCGATCTTTCCGAGGTAGTCGGGGTCTGCGGCCCCCCGGAACTCGCTGATCAGGAGGCCGAGCCCGGTCTCGCGCGCCCCCGGAAGCCCCGGCCGCGGGCGGTACGCCAGCGATACGTAGCCTCCCGCCTCCGAGCGAACGTAGACGCCATCGGGTCGTCCGAGTCGCCGTGGGACGAGGACGTCGAACGGCAGCGCGCGCCGCGCCCCGGCGAGGGTCGTCCGCTTTCCGAGGGCGAGCTTGGGGTTGGCTCGCCGGGATGCGGGCGGAATGGTCGGCGCGCGCTCGACCGTCGCACCGCGGAGGCCCAGCAGGTCGAGGATTCCGTTCCGTGCGCTCGGGACCGCGGCGAGAACGGTCCCGGCGATGAGCAGCAGAAGCGCCGCGGTCACGACCGCGACGCGGAGCGCTCGCCTGCGCCTCAGAGCTCGCGCCGGTGGACGTTCGGGCAGCACTCGCGCCACGCGCGCGGCGACGTCCGGGCTCGGTGGAAACTCGAGCTCCCGTCCAACCTCGATCAGCTGGCGCTCGAGCTCATTCACGCGCGACTTCCACCTCGCTCTCCAATCGCCGGAGCGCCCGCGACAGCCGCGACTTCACGGTGCCGCGGCGCGTGCCCATCGCGGCCGCCGTCTCGGCTTCGTTCAAGCCGAGGAAGTAGCGACAGAAGATGGCCATCCGCTGCCGCTCCGGGAGCCTCTCGACCGCTCCGAGCACCTGGTGTCGCCGCTCTCGAGCGAGGAGCGCCGCCTCGGGCGACGGGACCGCGTCGCCTTGGCGGCGCTCCTCGACGAGCCGAACCGCGAGCCGCTGACGGCGCGCTGTGGCGAGGCGGCGGTTGCGCGCCTCGTTGGAGACGATTCGAAGGAGCCAGGGTCGAAACGGGCGCTCGAGCCGGAATCCTTCCAACGCCCCATAGGCCTTGAGAAATGCATCCTGAACCGCCTCCTCCGCGTCCGTCGCCGAACCCGTGATCGTCCAGGCAACCCGGAAGGCGATGGTCTGGTGGCGTTCCATCAACGTCTGGTAGGCGTCCCGGTCGCCGCGCTGGACGCGCCGGATGAGGCTCGCCTCGTTCAGTGGCCGGTCCCCCACTGCGCACTACTACAACCGGGTGCGCCGGGCGGTTCCACCGTCCGGGCGCGCCGGCGTTGGAACCGAATCCGCGATCCGGTTGTAAGCGGGATGAGATCCGACGAAAGGACGACGATGAAGCGCATTCTCTTCGCGGCAACCGTCATCGCCCTGCTCGCGGCGCCGGCCGCCGCTCAGGCGAAGCGCCTCGCCTCCGCGACCGCCTGCGGGCAATCCGGCTGCCGGAGCGCCGGCGACCCGACCGCCTTCATGGCGCTCCTGGAGGGAACGCCGCCGACCCCCGGCGGCCTAGCCCGTGCGCACTCGTTCTACCGCCTCCGCGTCCGCGTCGACGAGGGCCAGGCCAACGAGACGATGAGGCTGCTCGTGGTCCCGCGCGGGGGGTACGTCCGCGGTCCGGATGGCGAATGGAGGCAGGGCGACCAGGGCGCCGTCGCTCGTGTCGAGAGGCTCGCTCGAGACCTGAAGCCCTTCCCGCCCTCGCAGCTGCCGGGCGTGGCGCACTCGCCGCGAGCATCGCAACCGACCGCGCCTGCCGCCGCTCCAGCGCATGTCCCCGCCGACCACGGGGCGTCATTTCCGTGGCTCCTCGCGGCCGCGATCGCCGCCGGCATGCTGATCACCGGCGGCGTGGCCGTGCGTATTCGGCGCTCGCGCGAGCTGCCAGCTGACAGCGTCCGACGGTGGTGAGACCTATCCCGCGACTCCTCCTCGGACTTGCGCGGCGATACTGCCAGAAGAGATGGCGAAATCGATTCAGCGAGCCGCGCAGTTCACGGTGCACCTGGACGTTCAAGCGGCGCTCGCTCGGTTTACGCCGGAGGGCGAGCGCGAGTGGGCCGGCGACGAGTGGGATCCCCGCTACCCTGATCCCCGGCGGACGGAGGGACCCGGCACCGTCTTCGTCACCGAGCACGACGGGCGCCAGACGGTCTGGGTGATTGTCGACGCGACCCCGAACTCCGTCCGCTACGTCCGGACCACCACCGGCGTCGACACCGGCATGGTCTCCGTCACCTGCGACGGGGCCGGTGCCGGTCGCACGACCGTCACGGTTGCCTACGACGTCACCGCGCTTGGCCCGGAGGGCGAAGCGTCGCTTGACTCGTTTGCCGCCGGCTACGACGACTTCATCGCCTCGTGGGGCACCGCGATCGAGCGGGCGCTGAAGGTCGGCTGACGGCGACCGTCGCAGCGAGCCCAGAGTCAGCGCTCGTCACCTCGCCGCGAACTCGCTTGCGCAGTCGATGCGCCGGATCTTGCCGGCGCGCGTCTCGGCAGCTCGTCGACGAACTCGACCGTGCGATGGTTCCCTCACCGCGCGACGCCCGCGGCCTCGAGGGCCTCTTCGCGATCCAGGTAGCCCCTCACCTCCACGACCTTGCCGTCGCGCAGCCTGAAGACCGTCGCCGTGTTGCTCTCGAGCTCGAGGTCGCTGTGCCGGCTGCGGGCTCGCTCGCGCCAGAACGCAACGACCAGGTCACACGCCTCGATCAGCCGCTCGGGATCGAAGCGAAGCGACTCCCACGCCTCGGCCATCTCGTTCCAGTACCCGATCACCGCGGCGCGGCCGTGAAACACCCGCCTCTGATCGATTCCGCCGCGGGTCCCGTACTGGACGACATCCGGGTCGGTTAGCCGGGAGAGGCGTTCGGTGTCGTTGGAGTTCAGTGCATCGCACAGCTCGCGGATGACGTCCGAACCCCTGCGGCTCATGCCTTCCTCCCGGCCATCGTTCAACCTCCGAGCTCGGCGGCCTCGCGGGCTTCCGCCACGCTCGGGTAGGTCCGCATGCTCGCCACCAGGCCGTCGTCGAACGTCACCACCCACCCCATCGGCGAGTCGATCTCCATTCCGGTCTCCCGCGCGCAGCCGCGCAGCCTCCCGACGATCAGCACGTGCTCGCCGTGCTCAGTGATCTCGTCGACGTCCATCTGCACGGTCTCCCACGACTCGTCGACGGCCGTCCAGAACTCGTCGAGCGCGTCCCGCCCACGGTAGACCGTTCCCTCCAGGGCCGCCCGCAGCGGGACGATCCCGGCTTCGTCCGCCGCCATGCGCTGTAGTTCCTCGCGCTCGCCGCGGTTGAACAGCTCGACGAGCCGCCGAGCGAGCTCGGCCCTCTCCTGCGCCACGCCCTGATTATCGGTGCTTTGGTGGTTCCCGCGCGTGCGGCTGGCGAGTGCCGGGGCGTGGCTGGCAAGTCCGTGGCAGGCGTGGCGTAGCAGCGCTACGCGAGCCTGTCGCGGACGCCGCGAGGGGCGTTCCGGCGCCGCCAGGCGTGCGTGGGGAGCCGGTAAAGCACCGTTATGCGAGCTTGCCGGTCAGGTAGCGCTGGAGGGTGGGGGCGTACCAGGCCACCACGTCCCGCGGCTTGGCGGACGCGAGCGGCTCGACGCGCTGGACGTAGCGGATGAGCCCCAGCCCGACGAGCTGCGACGCCGCCAGGTTGCCGCGGAGGTCGGGTCGGTCAGAGCCGAGCTCCTCCATCAGCGGACCGAACAACCGCCGTCGCAGGAACTGCCCCATCATCTCGGCGGCCTGGGGCTCGACGATCGAGGCGCGCAGCACCGTGAGGACCGGGTTTCGCGTCCCCTCCTCATCCCAGGTGCGGACGAAGAGCTCGACGAGATGCCGGCCGACGTGTCGCTTTCCGTCGACGAGCAGTTTCGGCATCTCGACCGCAGGGTCGAACGGCCACTCCACCGCCTCCGCGAGCAGCGACGCCTTGTTGCCGAAGAAGTGGACGACCAAGGCGGCGTCCACGCCGGCCTCGGCGGCGATGGCGCGCATCGTCGCCCCGCTGTAGCCGCGGTCGGCAAACAGCCGGCGCGCGGCCTGGAGGATCTCGTCGCGGGTGGTGGTGGCGCCCGGGCGCCGGCCCGTGCGGGGAGTTCTGGTGGCTCTGCTTCGTGTCCCGTCACTCATGGAAATTCATCCTTGACCTTTGAATTCAACATTGTAAAGTCACCATCGTTAAGTCAACGCTGTACAGCTTACTCGCTGAGGAGGCAGACATGAGCGTCCCGCTTCACGCCGATCGCATCCGGATGACCGAGGTAGCCCAACGGCCCCTGGCCGCGCTGTCTCGCCTCGAGGGTTCCATCGATCTCGACGCCGACCTGCGCAACCTGGTCAGCCTGCGCGCCTCGCAGATCAACGGCTGCGCGTTCTGCATCGACATGCACTGGAAGGACGGACGAGCCGCCGGCGAATCCGAGGAGCGGCTCTACTCCCTCGGCGCCTGG
>JBKPHA010000010.1:0-55004 GCA_046729615.1 Actinomycetota bacterium | reverse complement strand
CGACGACTTGGCCACCGCCGCCGCCCCCCTCGTCATTCCCGCCGCCCGTGTCCTCCGGTGGCTCATTCTCGGTGGAGGTCGTCGTGGAGGTGGTAGTCGTGGACGTCGTCGTCGAAGAGGTCGTCGTGGAGGTGGTGTCCTCGGGCTGGACCCCGGATACGCCGGACGCTCCGGTGGTGAGCTCCGGCTCGCACTGGCTCGAGTCGTTGGCGAGCGTCTCGAGGTTCTCGCCGGCCTTGCGCAGCTTCTCCTTGTCATCGGTCCCCACCGTCTCGGGCAGCGCGTTCACGCCGTCGATGAAGTCCTGCGCGCGTGCCTGCGCGAGGCCGCAGTTACGGCTGTTCACGGCATCCTGTACGCCGTTCAAATCGCTGAGCAGCTTCTGCGAATCCGCGGGTGAAATCGTCTTGTCGGCGCCCGACCCACACGCCGAGATGGCGACCGCCATCACAACGGCCGCCAGCGCGCCCGCCAGTCGCGTCTTCCCCGGCATCGCGGCGAGTCTAGTGAGTGCACTCCTTCGCGCTTCTGGCCTCATCAGCGCGATCACTGCCCCACGTAGAGCCGCCGGGCGAGGTGCTCCGGCAGATCCGTCGCCTCGATCGCCTCCGCGGCACGATCGATCTCGTACTCCACCCGGTGGTAGGTGGCCTCCCACGAGTCCGTGTCCAGCTCGAGCCACGCGGCCCGCGGGTCGCCGTCGCGCGGCTGGCCGACGCTTCCCGGGTTCACCAGCCAGCGGCCCTCCGAGAGATCGAGCCGCGTCCCAGGCCCGGCCTGCGCCCCGCGGGCGTCGTCCTCCAGCGCGGCCAATTGGCCGGGCTGCGGCCGGCGATCCTCGCCCATCACGAAGAACAGCGCGATGTGCGAGTGGCCGATCATGCTGACGCGCGCGGCCTGGATCGCGATGCACTCGGCGGCCTGGTCCGGCCACAGGACGTATTCCCACACGGGATCACGGGGCGAGGCGTGGTAGAGCGCGACGTCGCGCGTCTCGTCGACGGGCTCCAGCTCGCGCAGGAAATCGAGGGTCGCGGGATCCGCCGTCTCCTGCGTCCACTTGACCGCGGCCGCGGCGGCGGGCGAGAACGAGGAGACGTCGAGCTCGCCGAGCACGGCCAGGTCGTGGTTTCCGACCAGGCAGAGGTCGCAGCGATCCGCCACGAGCCGCGCGCACTCATCCGGCTGCGCTCCATAGCCCACGACGTCGCCGAGGCACCAGAGCTCGCCGAGTCCCGCCCCTTCGATGTCCGTGAGGACGGCCTCGAGTGCCGGCAGGTTCGCGTGGATGTCGCTGAGGATGGCCAGTCTCATGGCGAGCCGAGCGGACTATCGTAGGGTGGCCATGCCCGATCCGCTGGAGGCTCTCCGCTCGACGATCCGGACTGCGGCGGATTCGTTGCGCGACGGAAGCCGGGACCGGCTGGCGCCAACGCTGGAGCGCCCGCCCAAGCGGGAGCTCGGCGACTACTCGACCAACGCCGCGATGCTGCTGGCGCCGACGCGCCGTGAGCCGCCGCGACAGATCGCTGAACGGCTGCGCCAGGACCTCGGCGCGAGGCTCGCCGGGGCGGTTGATCGGATCGAGGTCGCGGGCCCGGGGTTCGTCAATCTCTTCCTGGCCGACCGGTGGTACCGGGAGTCCGTGGTCGCGCTGCTCGGCGCGGGAGACGGCTTCAGCCGGGGCACCAGGCAGCGCGAGCGCATGCTGATCGAGTTCGTCTCGGCGAATCCCACCGGGCCGCTGCACGCAGCGAGCGGGCGCCACGCCGCCTACGGCGACGCCCTGGCCCGGGTGATGGCGTTCGCGGGCCACGACGTCGAGCGGGAGTACTACCTCAACGATACGGGCCGGCAGGTGAGGCGGTTCGGAGAGTCGATCGCGGCGCGGATGCGCGGTCAAGAGCCGCCGGAGGACGGATACCGCGGCGACTACGTCATCGACCTCGCCCGGACCCTGGCCGCGCTGGGTGCGGACCCGGACGACATCGAAGGGCTCACCCGCCGCGGGACCGAGATGATGCGAGAGCGGATCGGGTCGACGCTCGCGCGCTTCGGCGTACGGTTCGACACCTGGTCGTCGGAGCGAGCGATGTATGAGCGCGGCGACGTGGAGGCCGTGATCGAGAAGCTGCGCAACGCTGGCCACGTCTACGAGAGCGAGGGCGCGTTGTGGCTGCGGACGACGAGCTTCGGGGACGACAAGGATCGGGTTCTCATCCGCTCGGACGGCGAGCCGACCTACTTCGCGCCGGACATCGCCTATCACTACGACAAGCTCGAGCGGAGCGGTGGGCGCCTCGTCGACGTCTGGGGAGCCGACCATCACGGCTACATCGCGAGGGTGCGGGCCGCCCTTGCCGCGCTCGGCGAGGACCCGGACCGCTTCGAGGCTCAGATCATCCAGATGGTCCACCTGCAGCTTCGCGGCGAGCGCGCGCAGATGTCCAAGCGCCGGGGCACGTTCGTGACGCTGGACGAGCTGATCGACGACATCGGCACCGACGCCACCCGGTTCTTCATGCTCCAGCGAAGCCACGAGACGACGGTCGATCTGGATCTCGACCTCGCCAGGAAGCAGTCACCGGACAACCCCGTCTACTACGTGCAGTACGCGCACGCGCGCATCGCGAGCATCCTGCGCAAGGCCAGTGCCGAGGGCGCGGCGCCGCCCGCCGAGGCCGCCGATGGGGTGGACGAAGACGCCGTCGCGGAGGCGGCGGAGGCAGAGCCCGCCCTCGCGACCGCCGCCGCGCCGTCGGAGCGGGCGCTCGTCCAGAGGCTGCTCGAGCTGCCGATGGAGGTCCGGACCGCCGCCGACCGGCGCTCCCCCCACCGGCTCGCCGCCTACGCGTCCGCGACCGCAGCGGACTTCCACGCCTTCTACCGGGACTGCAAGGTGGTGGGCGCCGGCGAGGGGCTCCAGGAGGCGCGATTGGCGGTGGCGATCGCGGCCAAGCGGGTGATCGCAAGAACGCTCGATCTGATTGGCGTGAGCGCGCCGGAACGGATGTAGAGGAGGAGCAGGGAGCAGGGAGAAGACCGCCATCTCTACCTGCTACCTGATAACTGCTGCTCCTCGCGCGGGCTGAGGCCGCTCGTCGCGATGCGTCCGCGGCCTTCAGGCGGTCCATCCGAATGCCGAGGTTAGGATCCCGCCCCATGGAAGCCACCTCTGGGCATGAGCGGGGCATCAACGTCGGTGGCGTGGTCAACGAGACCTTCTCGATCTATGGCCAGCAGTTCCTGCCGTTGATCGGGAGCGCGATCGTAGTGTTCGTGGTGATTGGCATCGCATCCGGCTTCCTCGAAACGGGCGGCATCATCCTCACGCTGGGCGGGGCGATCGTGCGGCTGGCGGGCTATGCGCTCTACACGGGATTCGTGGTCAAGCTCGTCGAAGACGTGCGCGACGGGCGGCGCGACCAGGAGGTCGGGGATCTCTTCTCCTCCGTGGCGCCGGCGATCCTGCCGTTGATCGTCTTCGGGATCCTGTTCGGCATGGGGGTGGCGATCGGGCTGGCGCTCATCATCGTTCCGGGCCTCATCCTGATCACGTTCTGGTCGGTCGGCGCACCCGCCATCGTGGCGGAGGGAGTCGGTCCGCTCGAGGCGTTCGGCCGCAGCTGGCGGCTGGTGAGCGGCAACGCGTGGTCAGTGTTCGGCACGCTGGTCGTCGTCCTGCTGATCGTGATCGCAATCGGAGTCGTCCTCGGCGCGGTCGCGACGCCGATTGGCGAGGGGGCGACCGTCGTCGCGAGCATCATCTCGAGCGCGATCACGGCCCCGATCTTTGCGCTCGCGGCCAGCGTGATGTTCTTCAACCTGGGCGGCGGGCGGGTCGGCGAGCAGACGGCGCCGCCTCCCCCGGCGGCCGGCACTACCAGCTAATCCGGAAGCAGCGGGACGGCGATTCCGGGATCGCGCCCGAGTAGCACGGCGCGGGTCACCGCGGCCGCCCCGAACCGATCGCGGATCTCGTCGAGCGCCCAGTCCAACCCTTGCCCGCTCGGGTGCTCGAGCGGCAGGGCGAGCTGGACGGTGCGGCCCTCGCCGAGGTTCGACAGCGAAACGCCGAGCAAGGTGATCCCGCGCGCCTCGATCAGCGGCAACGACGCCGCGAGGAGCTTCCTCGCGACGGCGAGGATCGCCGGCGTATGTGCGGTCGCGTCGCGCAGGGACCGCGAGCGAGTGGCACGCGAGAAGTCAGCGAAGCGCAGCCTGAGGGTGACGGTCCGGCACACCCGTCGAGCGGAGCGCAGCCGGCGGGCGAGCCTCTCGACGAGCCCGACCAGGACTGTGTCGAGATCCTCGCGCGAACGCGGCGATCGTCCTAGCGCGCGCTGCGCGCCCATCGAGCGCCGGCGCCGCCGGCGGCGAACGCGGCGCGGGTCGCGGTTATGGGCGAGCGCGTGCAGGTGGCGACCCGCCGCGGACCCCAGCATCGAGACAAGGCTCGACTCCGGCAGTCTCGCCACCTGGCCCACCGTCACCAATCCGCGTTCGTGGAGCTTGCGCGCCGTCACCCTGCCCACACCCCACAGCCGCTCGATGGCGAGCGGGTGCAGGAACTCGAGCTCCTCACCCGCTGGCACGGCCAGGAGCCCGTCTGGCTTGGCTACCGCGCTCGCGACCTTCGCCAGGAACTTCGTGCTCGCGATGCCCACGGTGATCGGGAGGCCGACCCGCTCACGGACCTCCCGTCGCAGCCGTTCCGCCACGTCGGCCGGCGATCCCGCGATCCGATCGAGCCCGCTGACGTCTAGGAACGCCTCGTCGATCGATAGCGCCTCCACCGAGGGCGCAGTCCGTTCGAAGATCGCGAACACATCGCTGCTCGCCCCCGAGTAGGCGGATATCCGCGGCGGCACGACCACCGCGCGCGGGCACAGCAGGCGGGCCTTCGCGACCCCGATCGCGGTTCGGATCCCGTACGCCTTCGCCTCGTAGCTGGCGGCCAGCACGACGCCAGCGCCCACCACGACCGGACGGCCGCGCAGGCTGGGGTCGTCACGCTGCTCGACCGAGGCGTAGAAGGAGTCGAGATCGGCATGGAGGATCGCGGCCTCGTCCGACACGAACACATGTTCCCAGTCGAGTCGGATGGATACCTCGGACTGGCGGAGCCGCCGATGCCGCTGTTAGATTCACCGTTTCCCAAGCCGACTAGGAGGAGACACATTGACCAAGGCTGAATTCGTCGATCGGATCGCCGGCAACTTCGACTCGAAGAAGGCGGCCAGCGACGCCGTCGACACCCTGCTCGACGGAATCACGGATACGCTTGCGAACGGAGGCGAGGTGAACTTCACCGGCTTCGGCAAGTTCAGCGTCGCGGAGCGCGGCCCGCGCCAGGGCGTGAATCCGCGGACGGGCGAGCGCATCACGATCGCGGGCGGTCGCGTGCCGAAGTTCTCCGCCGGCGCAGGGCTGAAGCAGAAGGTAAAGGGCTGAGCTGAGCTGAGCGAAGCCTTCGCGGATCGGCTCGCCGCTTCGGTTGCGAAGCGGCGAAGCCAGGTCTGTCTCGGGCTGGACCCGGATCCGGGTCCAGCCGTCGCCGTTCGCGATCGATGTCTGCGCTTGGTCGATCAAGCGGGTGAGTTCTGCGTGGCGGCAAAGCCCCAGGTCGCCTGCTTCGAGCGGCTCGGTCCGGCCGGTTGGGCGGCGCTGGCCGAGATAGTCGCGGCGGCGCACGACGCGGGGCTGCTGGTCATCGCCGACGCCAAGCGCGGCGACGTGCCGCACATCGCAACCGTCTACGCCGAAAGCGTCCTGGGCGGCGGCGATGCCGCCGGCGCCGCCGTCGGTGGCCTGGGCGCGGACGCGCTCACCATCAATCCCCTCATGGGCGGGGACGTGATCGACGCCTTCCTGGGCGTCGCCGCGCCCGCTCGGGCCGGCGTGTTCGTCCTCGTCCGGACGTCGAATCCCGGCGCCGGCGATCTTCTGGATCTGGACGCAGGCGATTCTCCGCTCTTCGAGCGCATTGCGGCGCTGGTCGCGGCGCGCGCCGATCGGCTTGCGGGAAAGAGCGGACTCTCGGGTGTCGGCGCGGTCGTGGGCGCGACCGAGCCGCGCCATCTCGCACGGATCAGGGGGCTCCTGCCGACGTCGATCTTCCTGGTCCCGGGGGTGGGGGCGCAGGGGGGCCGGGCCTCGCATCTCGGACCGGCGTTTGCGGAGGATCCCGCCTCAGCCCTGGTGAGCGCCTCGCGATCCATCGCCGGCGCCGACGATCCCGCGCGAGCGGCACGGACGCTGCGCGACGAGCTTCGGCGGGTTTCAGACGCGTGATCTAACGGACGTGGGCACCCGACTGCCGCCGCTGCCGGATTGGCAACCGGCAGCGATCAGCGCACTACCATCCGGTTCCCGTGGCCAGGATCCTCGCGGTGTCGGCGCTGGTGATCGCGGCGATCGTGGTGATCGTTGTGGTCTCAACCTCTCTGGGCGGCTCCGGCGAGACCTCGAAGTCCCGCGAGCACGCGAACGGAGCCAACCAGCAAAAGGAGCACCACGACAAGTACTACGTCGTGCAGCCCGGCGACACGTTCGCAGGGATCGCGGAGAAGGAGGGCTACTCCGTTCAGCGCCTGGAGCAGCTCAACCCCAACCTAGACACCCAGCTCCTCCCGGAGAAGGGCTGCATCAACCTGGTCCCCGAGGGGTGCAAGATCCTGGCCAACGGCAACTAGCAGCACTCCGCGGGCCCGGGTGGCGGGGGTGGTGCCGCGCTTGGGCGGCGACCCTCGCGACGCTCGCGCTCCTGCCCGCGGGCTCCGCTCGCGCGGATTCCGGGCCACATCCGCCCGAGCTCTCGGCGCGCGAGTGGATCCTGCTCGACGCGGGCGACCACGCGCCGCTTGCCGGGCACGACGTCGACGCGCCGCGACCCATGGCGAGCACGACGAAGCTCATGACGGCCTACCTGGCGCTGCACCGGCTCCCCCTCGACAAGCTCTTGACCGCACCGCCGTATCACCCGATCGCGGGCGAGTCGCTGCTGGGGCTCGAGCCGGGCGAGAGGACGACCGTCCGCGACCTGCTGTACGGGCTGCTATTACCGAGCGGCAACGACGCCGCGGTCACGCTCGCTGACGGCGTCGCCGGCTCGACTGGCGCGTTCGTCCGGGAGATGAATCGCGCGGCGCACCGGCTCGGCCTCGACGATACGAGCTACGCGAACCCCATCGGGCTCGATGCACCCGACAACTACACGAGCCCGCGCGATCTCGCCGACCTGACTCTCGCGCTCCGCCGCAACCGCCTGTTTCGCCGGATCGTCGACACGCCGCGGATCACCCTGCACAGCGGTGATCACCCGCGCGCGATCACGAACCGCAACACGCTGCTGCTCATGCATACGTGGATCAACGGGGTGAAGACGGGCTATACGCCCCAGGCCGGGAACGTCCTGGTCGCTTCGGGCACACGGGAGGGAGTCACGCTGCTGTCGGTGGTGATGGGTGAGCCGACTGAAGCGAGCCGCGACAGCGACAGCCTGGCGCTCCTCGACTACGGCTTCTCGCTGTACCGGCGGGAGCATGTCGTGCGCCGCGGCGAGCGGATCGGGTTCGCGGCGGTTCCGAACGCCGATGCCCGGGTTGCGCTCGTCGCCGCGCACGGAGTGGACGCGACGGTGCAGCGTGGCGAGGGTGTCGGCGTTTCGCTGAACGCCCCAGCCGCGGTCGATGCGCCGATCCATCGCGGGGAGCGGCTGGGCACCGCGACGGCCACCGTGGGCGGCGAGCCGGTCGGGCGCGTGCCGGTCATAGCGGCGCGGGCGGTCACCCCGGCGGCCACCGGGCTCGTGGCATCGGTGGACGACGCGATCCCGGGCCCGCGGATCGTCGTCTGGCTGCTCGTCGCCGCGACTGCCGCGTTCGTGATACTCATTGCCGCCGCGCTCGCAAGGCGGCGCCGAGGCTGAGCGCCGGGAGTGCTCTAAGGTCGCAGGACACGAGTTCAAGCGGAGGCGACGGTGATCCTGACGGTTACGTTGAACGCGGCGATTGACCGGACGGTCGCCGTCCCGAACCTCCGGCTCGGCCGGCGCCACCGCGCCGTGGAATCACGCACGGTCGCGGGTGGCAAGGGCGTGAACGTGGCGCGGGCCTTGAAGCTGCTCGGGCGCCCGGTGATCGCGACCGGCCTGGTCGGCGGGCCCACCGGCTCGCGCATCCTGGAGCTCCTCACGGAGGAGTCGATCCTCAACGACTTCACGGTCATCGAGGGCGAGTCGCGGACCAACCTCGCGATCGTCGACCCCACCTCCGGCGACCAGACGGAGATCAACGAGCGCGGCCCCGAGGTGAGTCCCGACGAGGTCGAGCGATTCGTGGAGAAGCTCCTCTACCTGGCGCAGGGCGCGAGCCTGTGCGTCCTGGCGGGGACGCTGCCGCCCGGGGTGGATCCCGGCCTCTACGCGCGGCTCATCGCCGAGCTGCGGCGCTTGCGGGTTCCGGCACTGCTCGACACGGAGGGCGAGCCGATGCGGCTCGGGCTGCGTGCGGAGCCGGCGGTCATCGCGCCGAACGCCGAGGAGGCGGAGGGCGTCGTCGGTCACGAGTTCAACGATTCCGAGGACCTCGCGATGGGCCTCGCGAGCCTGCTTGAGATGGGGGCGCGCGAGGCGATCATCACGGGGCCTGAGGGCTGCGTCGCGATCACCTCGGAGGACGGCGGCCGGCATCGCTACGAGGTCGAGATCGAGCCGCTCGAGCCGGTTTCGTCGGTCGGGTCGGGCGATTGCTTCCTGGCCGGCTACGCCGCGTCGCGCTACGAGGGCGCCTCGCCGCGCGAATGTCTCGCGTTCGGGGTGGCCTGCGGCGCGGAGTCGACCCAGCACTTCGGGGCGGGCACGCTCGACGCCCGCGACGCCGAGCGCCTGCTCTCCCGCGTGGAGGTGCGGGAGGTGGACGTTCCGGCGGAAGTGGGGTAGCGATAAGCCAACCGCCCCGCGAGTTCCTTACGGCCCGACGTAGCTCACGTGCCACCACTCGCTCGGAGCCTCGATCTTCGCCCAGCCGTAGGCGGCACCGATCTGGTGGATGACGTTGGCCATCGCCGGGTCCGCTAGGTCCACCGCCGCTCCGTACTCGTGCGAGGACGTTCCGGGGCTTGCGGCCAGGTTGCCCTGGCCGGATAGGTAGAGGTCGTACAGGTAGAGCTGCTGCCCGTACGACCTGTACGCGGAGAGCGGGCCGGCGGGGTACAGGTCGATTCCGTAAGTGTCCAGCGATGCTTGGCGCATCGCGTTCCAGTTATAGGCCGCGTTCGACGCGAGATAGGCCTCGCCGTTGGGGCATGAGGGGCAGTAGATGGGAGAGGTCCAGGACGGATGCTCCTCCGGCGGGGGTGAAGACGGGGGTGAAGAGAGGGCCGTCGAGCTCGGACTCAGCGCCGACGAGCTGGGAGTGGCCGATGCTGTCGTAGCGCTGGCGCCCGACGTCGGGATCGTGATCTCCTGCCCCGAGATCAGCATCGCGTCCTCCGCGAGACCATTAGCAGCGGCGAGGGTTGCGGTGGAGACGCCGTTGGCGGCGGCGACGGACGTAAGCGTCTCGCCCGGCTGAACGACGTGCGCCGTCCCGCTCGTCGTCGCCGGCGAAGTGGCGGCGGACGTGGCGCCGCTGCTCGCAACGACCGCCGCGCCCTCAGCTTCCGTCGGGATCTGGATGGTCTGGCCGACGTACACCTGTGCGTCCTCGGACAGCCCGTTGTAGGCGGCGACGGAACTGGTGGTGAGGTTGTTCTGTGCCGCGATCGACCACAGCGTTTCGCCCGGCGCGACGGTGTGGGGCACCGCGGCCCCGGCTGCCGACCCCATCGCGGCCAGTGCAACCGCCGTCGTGACTATGGCCATTCCGAATCGGGACACCTTCGCCGCCTCCTGTGGGTCACGTCCGTGGAGGGCTCTCGGGTGCTTTCCCTGCGCCCTCCTTTAGTGCCGCTCTTTGGGGTGTCGACGGCCGTTCCTCCCCATGAAGGCAGACCTGCAACCCACTGCTAACATCGCCTGGGCCTTGGAAATGCCGGGCCCTGACTCGCAAAGCGCGCACTTTTCGCCTCGTTTGACGAGGCTTTTTTCGTCCGCGCTCGTGCCTAGCCTGGGTCCTTACTCGAAGAGAGGGGCTCGATAGCGGTGGAAGTCGAGATCGGACGCGGGAAGAAAGGAAGGCGATCCTACGGGTTCGACGACATCGCGATCGTGCCGTCGCGGCGAACGCGCGATCCCGACGACGTCGACATCACCTTGACCCTCGGCCCGTACCGGCTCGAGCTGCCCGTTCTGGCGTCAGCCATGGACGGCGTCGTCAGCCCCGAGACCGGGGTCGCGATGGGCAGGCTCGGCGGACTGGCCGTCCTCAACCTCGAGGGGATCTGGTCGCGCTACGAGAACGCGGCGGAGCAGCTTGAGCGGATCGCCGGCGCCGACCCGTCGGTGGCCACGGCGACTATGCAGGAGATCTACCGTGAGCCTGTCAAGCCGGAGCTGATCGCCCGCCGCGTGGAGGAGATCAAGGCCCAGGGTGTGGTGGCGGCGGGGTCGCTGACGCCGCAACGCGTGACGCAGTACTACGAGACTGCGCTGGAGGCCGGCCTCGACATCCTGGTGATCCAGGGGACGGTGATCTCTGCCGAGCATGTCTCCTCGAAGTCGGAGCCGCTCAACCTCAAGAAGTTCATCGCCGAGGTCCCGGTGCCGTGCATCGTCGGCGGCTGCGCCTCCTACGCGACCGGGCTTCACCTCATGCGCACCGGCGCCGTGGGGGTGCTGGTCGGCGTCGGCCCGGGCGCCGCCTGTACCACGCGCGGCGTGCTCGGGATCGGCGTGCCTCAGGCCACCGCGATCGCCGACGTCGCGGCCGCCCGCTCGCAGCACATGCTCGAGACCGGGGAGTACTGCAACGTCATCGCGGACGGCGGCATGCGGACCGGGGGCGACGTTTCGAAGGCGATCGCATGCGGGGCCGACGCGGTCATGATCGGCTCCCCGCTCGCGCGCGCGAAGGAGGCGCCGGGCTGCGGGTTTCACTGGGGCATGGCGACCTTCCATCCCTCGCTTCCGCGCGGGGCCCGGGTGGCGACCGTGCAGGACGGGACGCTCGAGGAGATTCTTCTGGGCCCCGCGCACGAAAACGATGGCACGTTCAACCTCGTGGGGGCGCTGCGCACCTCGATGGCGACGTGCGGCTATGAGGACATCCGCGACTTCCAGCGGGCCGAGGTGATGGTCGCGCCGGCCCTCCAGACCGAGGGCAAGAGGCTCCAGCGCGAGCAGTCAGTGGGCATGGGCTCAAACGGCCGCGCCGCGGTGGCGGCGGGGGTAGCAGTCAGCGATGACTGAGGGCGCCGCGGTTCCGGCGACGCCGGCCGCGGCGGCGGAAGTCACCGGGACCGAAGCGGTCTCCGCCGCCGCCGCGGAGATGGGCCCACCCGAGACGGCTCGCGAAGAGGTGCTGGTCGTCGACTTCGGCGGCCAGTACTCCCAGCTGATCGCCCGCCGGATCCGCGAATGCGGCGTCTTCGCCGAGCTCCTTCCCCATACGACCGACTTCGAGCGCATCAAGGAGCGCCGCGCGGCCGCGCTCGTGCTGTCCGGCGGGCCGGCCTCTGTTTACTCGGAGGGGGCGCCGGAGCTGCGGCCCGAGCTCCTGGCGCTGGGCGTTCCCGTGCTCGGCATCTGCTACGGCATGCAGGCCATGGTCCACGCGCTCGGCGGGCGCGTCGAGGGCGCCGAGGCGGGCGAGTTCGGGCGCACGCCGCTGGAGCTCTCGAACGGAGGCGGGCGGCTCCTGCGCGGGCTCCCGAAGCAGCAGCAGTGCTGGATGAGCCACCGCGACTGCGTGTTCAAGGCGCCACCGGGCTTTGTTCCGCTCGCGTCCAGCCCCGGGTCGCCGGTGGCCGCGTGCGAGAACCCCGAGCGCGGCCTCTACGGCATCCAGTTCCATCCGGAGGTCGTCCACACGCCCTATGGCACCGAGATCCTCACTCGCTTCCTGCGCGACGTCGCGGGCCTGACCGAGACGTGGTCACCGGCGTCCGTCATCACCGAGCAGGTCGAACGCATCCGCGACCAGGTCGGCGACGGCGGCGTGATCTGTGGTCTCTCGGGCGGCGTCGACTCGGCGACCGCGGCGGCGCTCGTTCACCGGGCGGTCGGCGACCAGCTCACCTGCGTCCTGGTCGACCACGGCCTGCTGCGAAAGAACGAGGCAGAGCAGGTTGTCGCGACGTTCCGCGACCTCGGCATCAAGCTGATCCACGTCGACGCGACCCAGCGGTTCCTGGACCGCCTGGCCGGCGTGATCGAGCCGGAGGAGAAGCGCAAGATCATCGGCGAGGAGTTCATCCGCGTCTTCGAGGAGGAGGCCGAGATGCTCCCCGATGTCCGCTTCCTGGTTCAGGGGACGCTTTACTCGGATGTCATCGAGTCCGGTGGCGACGGCAGGGCGGGCGCCGCAGTCATCAAGTCCCACCACAACGTCGGCGGGCTGCCCGAGGACCTGGGGCTGGGCCTGGTGGAGCCGCTTCGGATGCTGTTCAAGGATGAGGTGCGCGCGGTCGCGACTGAGCTCGGCCTGCCCGACCGGATCGTGTGGCGCCAGCCGTTCCCGGGGCCGGGCCTGGGCATCCGCATCGTCGGCGGCGAGGTGACCGCGGAGCGCCTCGACATCCTTCGCGACGCCGACGCGATCCTCCAGGAGGAGATCCGCGCGGCGGGCCTCTATCGCGAGCTGTGGCAGTCGTTCTGCGTGCTGCCCGTTGTGCGATCGGTCGGCGTGCAGGGGGACGGCCGCAGCTACGCCTATCCGATCGTCGTCCGCGCCGTCACCTCCGACGACGCGATGACGGCCGACTGGGCCCGCCTCCCGTACGACTTGCTCGAGCGGGCCTCGAACCGGATCATCAACGAGGTCCGGGGCGTGAACCGCGTGGCGCTCGACATCTCGTCGAAGCCGCCGGCCACCATCGAGTGGGAGTAGCGGCTCAGGCGGTGCGAGGCCGAAAGGCCCGCTTGTCAGGCCAGGCCTGACAAAGTCCAACCGGAGCCGCCGATCAGCTCCAGGAATCCCACTTCTTGAGGTGCCTCGTGACCGAGGCCAGGAAACGCCCGCCCTCGTACCAGCCGGGCGCCCCCCACTCCTCGAAGTGGAGGTGGCATCCGGTCGCATCCCCGGTGGCGCCGACGACGCCGATCTTGTCGCCGGTCTTCACCCTGTCGCCCCTGTGGAACGGCGAGGGCTTCTTGAGGTGCATGTAGACGTAGTCGTGGCGGGTGCTCTTGCCATCGATCACGATGTAGTTGCCGGCCGCCGACTGGTATGCCCGGTACTGAACCCGTCCCCCGCGCGCCGCCTGAATCGGGGTTCCGCAGTCGGCGAGGACGTCCTGCCCCTGGTGGGTATGGCCGGCGCGGGGCGCGCCCACGCCGTCGCCGTAGGCGTGCGGTCCGCGGACGGGGAACTTGAACGGGAAGTAGTTGAAGCGGGCGCTGCCGGAGGATTCGAGCGTTCCGCTCTGGGGACCGACACGGAACTTGTAGCTGCCCTTGGCGACCGAGCGCTTGCTGCCCGCGATCCGGCCGTTCCAGCTCGCCTTATGCTCGGTATTCGGCTCCTGTGCGGTCTTGACAAACGAGTCGACCACCTGATCGGTCTTGCGATCGATGACGTCGATACGAACGTCGGTGGGCTCCGTGTTGGAGAACATGTACCGCACCTTGGGCTTCTTCTCGCCGTCGAAGTACGCCTTCCGCGGCTTGGCCGCGACCTCGGTCAGCTTGAACGCACCCGTGTCCGGGACCTGGTCCGGCGGCACGACGGCGATCCTGGTCGGCGACGTAGCCGCGTTGTCGTACACGTCCACCACCTTGGGACGCCCTGACGCCGCCCCCTTCGGGACCTTTGCCTTCACGCTGCGCTGCTGGGCGGAGGTGGGGGTCACCTTGAGGCGTCCGCCATCGCTTGCCTTGAACTCCACCTTGCGAACGGCGCTCAGGTGGCGGCCGGAAAGCTGCACGGTCGAATCCGTAGTGGCCTTGTGCATCCCGGCGCAGGTATCGACGCAAACCGCGTCCGTGAGCTCGGGTGGGCTGGCCGGTGCGACGCCCCCGCCCGCCGCGGAAGCGAGCCCCGCGCCCAGAGAGAGGCAGGCTACGGCGACGGCTCCCGGTGCGGCTGTTGCTGTACGTACTCGCCGTCTTGGCGCGTTGGTACGGGCCCTCAAATTCTCTCCTTGTCGGGCCTACGGGGTTAGCTGTCGGGCTCGCGCCGAAGAGCGGCGCTACGAACGCGTGTGTTCGATTCGCCCCCGGGGCGGTGTTCGACACCGCCCCCTCGGTTCCCCCGCTCCGATGCGGCGTGGCCGGATCGGATTCGGCAGGTCTATTGGGCGGCCGGCAGTATAACCAGAGGGACGGCCGCCCGTGCAACTCGCAACGCTCGACTATCATCCTGCGAGCCGCGCCCGTGGGACCTCGGGGGCGGCTTTTCATGGTCGCCGATGGCGACTGCAACCGCAATGAAGACCTACGTAGCGACACCCGCGAACCGCCAGCGTGACTGGTATGTAGTCGACGCGCAGGGCAAGATCCTCGGTCGGCTCGCCACGCAGATCGCGGACGCTCTCCGCGGCAAGGGCAAGCCCGAGTACACCCCGCACTGCGACACCGGCGACTTCGTGGTCGTGATCAACGCCGAGAAGGTTCGGGTTACTGGGAACAAGATCGACGACAAGCTCTACTACCGCCACAGCGGCTATCCGGGGGGGATTCGCTCGCGGAGGCTCGGCGAGATGCTCGAGCGCCAGCCCGAGGAGGTCATCCGCAAGGCGGTGAAGGGGATGCTTCCGCGCAACCGGCTGGGCCGCCGGCAGCTGCGAAAGCTGAAGATCTATGCCGGTCCCGAGCACCCGCACGAGGCCCAGAAGCCCAAGCAGATGGAGGTCGAGGCGTAATGCCCGAGGACGAGCCTCGCGAGACTGAGGAGCCGCAGGAGAACCCCGCCGCCCGGGGAGACGAAGCCGAGCAGGCGGCAGGCAGTGACGCTGGGGGCCGCGAGGACGAGAGCCAGGAGACCGCCGAGCGCGAGCAACCCGAAGCGCCGGAGCGGCCCGAGGCTGAGGCTGAGGCGGCCGCCCCCGAGGCCGGTGCGGACGAGGAGCCTCAGGCCGAGGAGCCCGAACCCGAGCCGGCCGAGGAGCAGGCGAGACAAGCCACTAGGGACGTTCCGCCTGGCGCCGAACTCGAGCCGATCGCGATCGAGCCCGAGCGCGAGCTGAGCGCGGAGGAGCGCGCCCGCCTGGAGGCCGAAGCGGAGGAGCGCGCGCGACTAGAGGCCGAGGCCACTCGCGAAGCCGCCGAGGAGCCGGCGCCGGTCCGCGAGCCTGCGGTGGAGCTGGACAGCGAGACGCGCATCCAGGCCACGGGCAAGCGGAAGACGTCGGTCGCCCGGATCATCCTGCGATCGGGCACCGGCGAGTTCGAGATCAACAGGCGCAACCTTGAGGAGTATTTCCCGCGCCACCAGCACCAGACGCTCGTCCGTCAACCGCTGCTGACGTCCGGATACCAGGGCAAGGTCGACGTGCGGGTTCGGGTCCACGGTGGCGGCATCAGCGGTCAGGCCGGCGCCGTGCGCCATGGCCTGGCGCGGGCGCTGACGGAGATCGATCCCGAACTGCGTGGCGATCTCAAGCGACGCGGTCTCTTGACCCGCGACGCCCGCGCCAAGGAGCGGCGCAAGGCCGGACTGAAGAAGGCCCGCAAGCGGCCGCAGTTCTCCAAGCGCTGAGGCCGCTGCAAACCTTCGGCTGTCGGTGCGGCGGCTTCGCCGCCGACGGCATCCATGCCTGCCCGGGTGCCTCGCTCACGTAGGTCTCAACTACGCTCGCTTCGCCGCCCGGCCTACGTCCATGGCCAGCCTCGGTTTTCACGGCCTCAGGATCGATCAATGACACTCGAACCAAAGCTCTTCGGCACCGATGGCGTTCGCGGGGTCGCCGGGACGGAGCTGACGGCGGAGCTTGCGCTGTCGCTTGGACGCGCGGCGGCCCGCGAGGCGGCGGGCGATCGACCGCAGGTTCTGGTCGTACGCGATACGCGCGAGTCCGGTCCGATGCTGGAGGCGGCGCTCGCCGCCGGCGTTGCCGAGGGGGGAGGCGACGCATTGTGCGCGGGCGTCCTGCCGACGCCGGCGGCGTCGGTGCTGGTTCGAAGGCTGGGGCTCGACCTGGGGGCGGTCGTCTCGGCCTCACACAATCCCTGGCAGCACAACGGGATCAAGTTCTTCGCCAAAGACGGGCGGAAGCTGAGCGACGATCTCGAGCGCCGGATCGAGATCCACGTCACAGCTAGCGGAGCCCCGGGTCCGGCGGTAGGCCGGGTGAGGTCGCTGGGGGGCGCGCTCGACGACTACGTGCGGGAGCTCACCTCGAAGTTCCAGCTCGACCTCTCCGGCCGCCGGGTCCTGCTGGACTGCGCAAACGGGGCCACCTACCGCGCGGCTCCGATCGTCTTCGAGCGGCTCGGCGCCTCGGTCGAAGCGATCGGCGACGAGCCGGACGGGCGCAACATCAACGACGGCTGCGGCTCGACCGATCCCCAGGCGCTGACGGATGCGATGCGCGGAGGCAACGCCCACGTTGGCTTCGCATTCGACGGCGACGGCGACCGCGTGATCGCCGTGGACTCCTCCGGCCAGGTCCGCGACGGCGATGAGCTGATCGCGCTGTGCGCCACGCACCTGTCGCAAATCGCAGCCCTGCCCGGCGGCATCGTCGTGACCGTCATGAGCAACTACGGCTTGCACGAGGCGATGCGAGAGGCCGGGATCGACGTGGCGACGACGCCTGTGGGCGACCGCCACGTCGCGGACCAGCTCACAGATAAGCGCTGGTCGCTCGGAGGAGAGCAGTCCGGGCACATCATCTGGTCCGAGTACGCGCCCACCGGCGACGGCATCGCGGCGGCCCTTCTGGCGATGCGCGCGCTCGGGAATCGCGACCTGGGCGCCGCGATCCCGATGCGAAAGCTGCCGCAGGTCCTCCGCAACGTCGAGATCGCCGACCGCGAGACGTTGGGCGACGCGGCGATGGTCTGGGAGGCAGTCGACCGCGAGAACGCCGCGCTCCAAGGCCGCGGCCGCGTCCTCGTGCGCCCCTCGGGCACGGAGCAGCTGGTGCGAGTGATGGTGGAGGCACCGACCGAGGAGGAGAGCAGGGAGATCTGCGAGCGGCTCGTCAACCTCATCGCTGATGAGCTGACCTAGCTCGAAACAGCCTCTACTCTTACTCGCCTCCATGTGCGGCATCGTCGGATATGTCGGGGGCCGTCCCTGCCGCAACCTGCTGATCGCGGGGCTCGAAAAGCTGGAGTACCGCGGCTACGACTCCGCCGGAATCTCGCTGCTCACGGACGGTCACGTGGAGACGGTGCGCGCGGTCGGCAACCTCGCCAACCTCCGGGCGGCCGTGGGCTTGGACGCCGACCGGCCGGTTTCGGGGGACGGCGGCGTCGCGGTGGCGACCCCGCACGCGACGATCGGGCTCGGCCACACGCGGTGGGCCACGCACGGACGCGTGACCGAGGTGAACGCGCATCCGCACGGCGACTGCAGTGGCCACGTGCACATCGTGCTGAACGGGATCGTCGAGAACCACACCGAGCTTCGCCGCGACCTCGCCGCCGCCGGCCACGCGTTCAGCTCCGAGACCGATGCCGAGATCGTGGCGCACCTGATTGAGAAGCGCTACGACGGCGATCTGACCGCGGCGGTGCGAGCGGCGTTCGCCGAGCTCCGCGGCCACTACGCCTTCGTCGCAATGCACGCGGCGCACCCGGACACGCTGGTGGCCGCGCGGCAGGAATGCCCGCTCATCGTCGGCATCGGCGAGGGCGAGACGTTCGTCGCCTCGGCGATCCCGGCGTTCCTGGCCCACACGCGAGAAGTCCTCGGGCTGAAGAACGGCGAGATCGTCACCGTCACGCCGGACGGGGCGAAGATCGTCGAGGTGGACGGCACACCGGTCGAGCGAGAGATCGAGAAGGTGACCTGGGACGAGGAGGCCGCGGAGAAGGGTGGCTATCCGACCTTCATGCTGAAGGAGATCCACGAGCAGCCGGACGCGGTCGCCGAGACGATCACAGACCGCCTCCCGGAGGCTGAGCGCGTGGACCTGTCGGAGCTCGAGCTCGAGCCCGAGTTCGTCAGGAGCCTACGGCGCATCGTGGTCGTCGCCTGCGGGACGAGCTACCACGCGGGGCTCGTAGGCCGCTACGCGATCGAGCAGTGGGCTCGGATCCCGGTCGAGATGGACATCGCGTCGGAGTACCGCTACCGCGATCCCGTCATCGGTCCGGGCGACCTGGTGATCGGGATCACGCAGTCAGGCGAGACGGCGGACACGCTCGCGGCGATGCGACTGGCACGCGAACGGGGAGCCACGGTGATGGCGCTCACCAACATCATGGGCAGCCAGGCGACCCGCGACGCCGACACCGTCCTCTACACCCGGGCCGGACTTGAGATCGGGGTCGCGGCGACGAAGACGTTCACCGCGCAGACCGCGGCGATGTACCTCCTCGGGCTCTGGCTGGCGCAGACGCGGGAGGCGTGGCCGCGCGAGCGAATCGCGGAGGAGGTGGCCGAGCTGAAAGGAATCCCCTCCAAGATCAGACTCACCCTCGCATCGGTCGAGGAGCGCGTCCGCGCGACTGCCCGGTCGCACGCGGACCGCGACTTCTTCCTCTACCTCGGCCGAAACATCGGGCTGCCGGTCTGCCTGGAGGGCGCGCTCAAGATGAAGGAGATCTCCTACATCCCGACTGACGCCTACGCGGCCGGGGAGATGAAGCACGGCCCGATCGCCCTGCTCGACCAGTCGACGCCGGTCGTCTGCGTCGCCACCGACAGCCCTGTCCTCGACAAGGTCCTCTCGAACGTGGCCGAGGTGCGGGCCCGCGGCGCGGATGTCATCGCGATCGCGACCGAGGGGAACACCGAGGTCGAGCAGGTCGCCGACCAGACGCTCTCCGTTCCAGCCACCGACTGGGTCCTCCAGCCGATCCTGGCCGTGATCCCGCTCCAGCTCCTCGCCTACCACGTGGCCCGCCTGAAGGGCCTGAACGTGGACCAGCCGCGAAATCTCGCCAAGACGGTGACCGTCGAGTGATCCGCAGAACGGCGATCGCGCTCGCCGCGTTCGCGGCGATCGTGGCGCCGGGCTGCGGCGGCGCTCAGAGCGATGAGCTCGCTTCGATCGCTCCCCCGAACGCGCCGGCCTATTTCGAATCCGTCGTCAGGCCGGAGGGCGAGCAGCAGGACGCGATCGACTCGCTCGCTTCGCGGGTCGGCGGAATCGACGATCCCGGCGGTGCGATCGTGCGACAGCTCGACGCCCAGCTGGCGCAGTCGGGGACCGACGCCACGTACGAGAGCGACATCGCGCCTTGGCTCGGGGAGCGGGCGGCGGTCTTCTTCCGGTCGTTCGACGGTGAACCGCCTCCGTTCGCGGTTGCGTTCGAAACCACGGATAACAGTGCCGCGCAGGACTTCCTCGACAAGGTGGTGGGCTCCGCGCCGGGAACGAAACACGTCAGCTACAGGGGGCTCGACTACCTCGAGGATCCGACGGGCACCTACGCGTCCGGCATCGTGGGCGATGTGCTCGTCTATGGGACCCTCGTCGCATTCAAGGCCGCGGTCGACGCTTCGAGCGGGGCGTCGCTCGCCGACTCCAGTGCATTCGACGACGGGACCTCGGCTCTTCCCGACGACAACGTCGCCCTCGGATACGCGGACGGCCGCCAGGCGGCGCAGCGGCTCGCCGGCACGCCGATCAATCCGCTCCAGACGGGGGCGCTGAAGGCAGCGATCGACACACTGGTGAGCGGCCCGGTCACCTTCGCGGTCTCCGCTACGCCGGACACCGCGAGCCTGGACCTCTCGCTGCCGACTGGCATCCCCGGGCAGCTCCATGGTGGGGACCTGGTCGGGCAGGCGCCCGCGAACGCCTGGTTCGCGGTCGGCGTCCAGGATCTCGGCGGAGTCCTGGGCAACGCGCTGCACGCGGCCGATGCGCTCCAGCTTCCCGCGATCGAGGATCGGATCAAGCGGCTCACGGGCGTCGACCCAAACGACCTTGTCTCGTGGATGCAGGACGGCTATGGGTACATAGCCGGGACGAGCAAGCGGACGATTTCGATCGGCGGTGTCGCACGCAGCTCGGACACCGCCGCGTCATCGAAGGCCATCGAAGCGCTACGCAATCGCTTTCAGCAGGACGCCGACGCCCGGCTCGGGCCGCCGCACATACGCGGCGCCGAGGACGGATTCTCAGCGACGGCGCCCGAGTCGCCACAGGCGATCGACGTCGCCCGGGTGGGCGATCAGGTGGTGGCCGCGCTCGGTCCGGGAAAGCCCGGAGAGGAGGCCCTGCACCCAAGGCAGCCCCTCGTGGGCGATCCATCGTTCAAGGCGGGCGAGGACGCGCTGGGCCGTGACTTTGAGCCGACGGCGTTCGTCTCACTGGCTCCCTTCTTCGTGGTGGCACAGAAGGGCGGATCCGGGAACGATCCCGACTACCGCGTTGCGCAGCCCTATCTCCAGAAGCTGGATTACCTGATCGCCGGGACCGCAGGTGCGGGCGACCGCAGCATCGTCAGGTTCGTCGTGGGGGTCAAGTAGCGTCGTGCTGTCTGAGCCCAGTCTCGGCCTCGACCTCGTCGACATCGGCCGGCTGGAGCGCGCGCTCGCTCGCCGACCGCGCCTCGCGCACAGGCTCTTCACGGCGGCGGAGCTCGACTTCGCCGCCGCGCGCCGCCGCCCCGGCCGGCATCTGGCGGTGCGGTTCGCCGCCAAGGAAGCGGCGATCAAGGCCCTGGGGGCGACCCTCGCGCCTCGTCAGGTCGAGGTGTGGGGAGGCGGAAACACTCCGCCCAGACTGGTGTTGCATGGCCGCGCGGCCGAGCTGGCGAGCGAGCGCGGGGTCGAGCTCCAGGTCGCGCTGACGCATACCGACGACACCGCCGCCGCCGTCGTCCTCGCCGTTCCGAATCGGCCCTGAACGTTGATCTAGTCTCCGCCGGCATGGAGAGCTGGCTCGAACCGCTGTTTGACGCTCAGGGGATGCGGGCGGCGGACTCGTGGTCGATCGGCGAGCAGGGAGTTCCGTCGCTTGAGCTGATGGAGACGGCCGGCGAAGCCGTGGCCGAGGCGGTCCGGGACGTGGCAAAGGATGGGCCGGTGCGCGTCGTGTGCGGGAAAGGAAACAACGCCGGCGACGGGCTGGTGGCCGCACGCCACCTGGTGGACACCGGCTACGAGGTCGAGCCAGTGCTGCTGTGGCCCGCCAGCGAGCTGTCGGCGGATGCCTCGACGAACCTCGAGCGCTTCGACGGCGAGGTGCGCGAGGTCGAGCCCGCCGACATCCAGGGCGCGCTGGTGGGCTCGGGCGCGGTCATCGATGCGATCTTCGGGACGGGATTCTCGGGGGCCCCGCGGGCGCCCGCGGACGCGGCCATCGAGACCATGAACGCCTCCGGGGCGCCGGTGGTGGCCGCCGACATCCCGTCCGGCGTCGATGCATCGAGCGGCGAGGCAGAGGGCGCCGCGGTCGACGCCGACGTCACAGTCAGCTTCCACGCGGCGAAGCTCGGGCACTGGATCTTCCCGGGGAAGGCGAAGGCCGGAGAGGTTCGGATCGCGGACATCGGGATTCCCGCCGGCGCGCCCTCACGGCCGGCCGGCGGCCTGATCCATGACGAGGTGCTGGCGCTCGCGCCGCGGCGACTGCCCAACTCGACCAAGTTCGACTCCGGCCAGGTATTGGTCGTCGGTGGATCGCGGGGGCTCACCGGCGCCGTTTGCATGGCCGCCTCGGCGGCGATCCGCGCCGGCGCGGGCTACGCGACCGTCGCCGTGCCGGCCGATCTGGAGGCGATCTTCGAGGTCAAGCTGACGGAGGTCATGTCGCGTGGCTACAAGGGAGCCGCGGGCCGCCTCGCGACCGAGTCGGCCAACGACATCCTCGCGGCCGGGGAGCGCGCCGCGGCGATCGTCCTCGGCCCCGGCCTGGGGCGCGACGACGATTCCCTGGAGCTCGCGCGCGAGCTGGCGCGCGGGATCGCCGCCCCGCTCCTCATCGACGCCGACGGCCTCAACGCGCACGCCGGACGACTGGACCTGATCGCCGAGCGCGACGCCCCGACGGTCCTCACCCCGCACGCCGGCGAGCTCGGCCGGCTGCTCGGGCGCGAGTCCGCGGGGATCGGAGTGCACCGCCTCGCCGCGGCGCGGGAGGCGACGGCATGTAGCGGAGCGATCGTGGTGGTGAAGGGTGACGACACGATCGTCGCGCAGGGTGATCGTCTCGCCGTCGCCGCTGGTGGGGCGCCGGGCCTCGCCACCGCGGGGACCGGAGATGTCCTGTCGGGCACGATCGGAGCACTGCTCGCCAGGGGAATGGACGCGTTCGCCGCGGCGTGCGCTGGCGTACACGCTCACCAGCGCGCCGGGCGGATCGCCGCGGAGCGCATGGGCACGGCGGAAGCCGTGGTCGCAACAGACGTGATCGGGGCGCTGCCCGCGGGCCTCTCGGTATGACGCCCACGCCAGGTCGGGCCTTCGCCGTCGTCAACGTAGGGGCGGTGGAGCGAAACTGCGCGCGGCTCACGCGGGAGCTCGAGGGCGATGCGCGTCTCTGCGCGGTGGTCAAGGCAAATGGCTACGGTCACGGGGCGGTCGAATGTGCTCGCGCGGCGCTTGCGGGCGGCGCGACGTGGCTGGGGGTCGCGACGGCGACCGAAGCCGCGGGGCTTCGTGCCCATTTCCCGAACGCGCCGCTCTTGACGATGGGAGCGCTGACCGACGCCGAGGTCGAGGTGGCTCTCGACGCGCGTTCCGACATTGCGATCTGGCGCTCGGCGCACGCCGAGCGGGCGGCCGCGCGGGGCGAGGAGCTTGGCATGCGCCCGCGGGTTCATGTGAAGTACGACACGGGTATGGGCAGGCTTGGCGAACGCGACCCCGATGCCATGCTTCGCCTGATGGAGGTTGCCGCGCGCGAGGAGCGCCTGGAGCTCGCGGGCCTCTGGACCCACTTCGCCACCGCCGACGAGCCCGATTCCGGCTTCTTCGACCGCCAGCTCGAGCGCTTCAGTGCGCTCGCCGATCGGGTGCGCGTGGAGCACCCGGCCGTGCTCGTCCACGCGGCCAACAGCGCCGCGACGCTGCGCGATCGTGCCGCCCACTTCGACATGGTGCGCTGTGGGATAGCGATCTACGGGCTTGACCCGTTCAACCACGACCCGTTCGAACGCGGGCTCGAGCCAGCGCTCGAGCTGCGCTCCTACCTCGCCGACGTGAAGCGCTTCGCGCCGGGGGAGAGCGCCGGGTACGGGCGGCGCTGGCGCGCTTCTGGCGACACCTGGGTGGGGGTACTGCCGATCGGCTACGGCGACGGCGTTCGGCGCGGGCTCACCAACAACGCGGACGTGCTCGTAGCCGGCCGCCGCCACCCGCTGGTCGGCACGGTTTCGATGGACAACATCACTATCGACCTCGGCGCGGAGACGGACCTGGCTCCGGGAGCGGAGGCGACCCTCATCGGCGGCCAGGGCACCGAGCGGGTCCTCTGCGAGGAGGTCGCGCGCTACCTCGAGACGATCAATTACGAGGTCACCTGCGGGATCTCGCAACGCGTTCCGCGCTTCTACGTGAGGTCGCCGTGAACGCTCCGTTCGCCGATTCGCTCTCCGCGGCGCCCGCGGTCCGCGCTGCGCGGCAGGCGCTGGGCGCGCGGGAGCGCGTCTGGATCGTGGGCGGTGCGGTTCGAGATGCCGCGCTCGGACGCGGGGTGGTGGACGTGGATCTCGCGGTCGCCGGCGAGGCGAGCGCGGTGGCGCGCGAGATCTCGCGAGCAGTGGACAGGGCGGCCGCATTCGGCCTGTCGGAGGAGTTCGGCACCTGGCGCATTCTCGGCCCGGGCTGGCACATCGACGTTAGCCCGGTGCGCGGTGGCGGGATCGAGGCCGATCTCGGGCTGCGGGACTTCACCATCAACTCGGTGGCGGTGCCGCTCACGGATCCGGCCGCATTGCCCATCGATCCGCATGGCGGCCTCGCGGACCTGGACGCTGGGCTTCTGCGGGCGACGTCCGAGAGGAGCTTCGTGGACGATCCGCTCCGGGTGTTGCGGGCGGCGCGGCTGGCCTCGGCGTTGGAGCTCGAGCTCGAGCCCGAGACCGTGGAGTTGGCCCGCGCCGCCGCAAACCGCGCCGCCGACCCGGCCGGGGAGCGCCAGCTCGCCGAGCTTCGGCTGCTGGTCACGGGCCCGGATCCGATCCGTGGCTTGGGGCTCCTGGACGAGCTCGCCGCGACCCCTGTGGTCCTGCCAGAGCTCGAGGCACTGCGCGGGGTCGAGCAGAACCCCAACCACCACCTCGACGTCTACAGCCACACGGTCGAGGTCCTGCGCCAGCTCTTGGAGGTGGAGTCCGACCTCGAGCGCTACGCGGGCGAGCGTGCGGCGGAGGTCGCGGCGCTTCTCGCCGAGCCGCTCGCCGACGAGCTGACGCGCGGCGGGGCGCTTCGCTTGGGCGCCGTGTTCCACGACGTCGGGAAGCCGGCGACGAGGGGCATCCACGGCGACTACATCACCTTCATCGGCCACGACCGCGAGGGGGCGCGCATCGTGGGCGAGCTGTGCGCGCGGCTGAAGGCGAGCAGACGGCTCACCCGCCACCTCCAGGACCTGACCCTCCACCACCTGCGCCTGGGGTTCCTGGTGCGCGAGCGGCCGCTTTCGCGCCGCGGCCGGTACGAGTACCTGCGCGAGACCGATCCGGTCGGCGCCGACGTGACGCTCCTGAGCGTCGCGGATCGGCTGGCGGCCCGTGGGCAGGGGTCGATCGCAGGGCCGGAGATGGTTCGGGCGCACCTCGAGCTCGCTCGCGAGATGCTCGCGGCCGCGCTCGACTGGCGCCGCGACGGGCCGCCTCGGTCCCCGATCCCCGGCGATGAGCTCGCCGCGGAGCTGGGAATCGAGCCGGGGCCTCAGCTCGGCCGGATCATCGCCGAGCTCGAGGCCGCCGTCTACGTGGGGGAGGTGACGGACCGCGACGCCGGGGTGGCGTATGCGCGCCGGCTCACATCTCCGGGATAAGCGGTGCTTTGTCGGCTCCCCCACGCACGCCTGGTGGCACCGGAACGCGCCTGGCGGCGTCCACGGCCGGTTCGAAGCCAGCGGCGCCCGCTCCCGGCGGGCGCCGGGACCGGCTTCTTCACCCGCTCGCCGTCGGGGTCGCTCGCGTCGCGCTGCTACGCCACGCCGGCCGCGGACTTGCCAGCCGCGCCCCGGTACTCGCCAGCCGCACGCGCGGGAGCCAACAAAGCACCGATAAGCTGCCCCGCCGTGGAAGGGAGCGACTGCCTGTTCTGCGCGATCGTCGCGGGCGACGTGCCGGCGCAGGTCGTCGACTCCGACGAGCACACGGTCGCGTTCATGGACATCAACCCCGCGACCCGCGGGCACGCGCTCGTCGTGCCTCGCACCCACGCCGCGGACCTCTTCGAGGTCTCCGACGACGACCTCGAGCGGACGATGCTCGCGGCCCGCCGGCTTGCCCGCCGCATGAAGACGGCGCTCGAGCCCGCCGGCTTCAACATCCTGAACTCCTGCGGCGCCGCGGCGTGGCAGACGGTCTTGCACTTCCACCTCCACGTCGTGCCCCGCTACGAGGACGATCCCCTGAAGCTGCCCTGGGTGCCGAGGGAGGGTGATCCCGACGAGATCGCGGCCGTCGCGGAGAAGATCCGAGGCAACGTTGAGTGATCCGCCCGTCCGGTTGGAGCGCGACGGCGCCGTCGCGGCGATGGTCCTATGTGACCCGCCGCTCAACCTGTTCGGGCAGCACACCTACGAGGCGCTGATGGCGTGTCTGGGCCAGGTCGAGGGCTCCGACGCGCGGGCGCTCGTGTGGCGGGCGGAGGGCGAGGCGTTCACCGGGGGCGCGGACGTGAACGTGTTCAACCGGGTGGTGGAATCGCTGGAGAGCGGGAGCGCGAACGCCGAGGCCGCCGGCTTCGGTCAGCTCCTTGGCGCGGTCAGGAGGATCGAGGCCCTGCCGATCCCAACGCTCGCGCTGGTTCACGGCCTGTGCCTGACCGCGGGGCTCGAGGTGTCGCTGGGCTGCGACATGATCTGGGCCTCGGAGTCGGCGCGCTTCGGACTCGTCGAGGCCGTGGTCGGGCTGACGCCCGGCGCCGGCGGGACCCAGCGGATGGCCGAGCGGGCGGGACCTGCGCGGGCGCGCGAGTTCGTCATGACCCGCGGCATCTACGACGCCGGCACGCTCGAGCGCTGGAACGTGATCAACCGTGTGGTCGGCGACGACGAGCTGCTCGAGAAGGGGATGAAGTTCGCGCACCGCCTGGCCGAGGGCCCGACCAAGGCCTACGCCGCGACGAAGCGGATCGTGCGTGCCTACCTAGAGGGCGGTGTGGAGGAGGCCGACCGGTTGACCCCGGAGGTCGCCGGCGCCCTGTTCGAGACCGAGGACCTCAAGGGCGCCGTCCGGTCATTCCTGACGGAGGGCCCGGGAAAGGCTACGTTCGAGGGCCGTTAGGCCCAAGGGAAGCTAGTGACGTCCGCTACCCTCTTGCCGCCGATGGCGAAGGAGGAAAAGATCGAAATGGAGGGCGAGGTCATCGAGGCCCTGCCCAACACCATGTTCAAGGTGAAGCTCGACAACGAGCACGAGGTCCTTGGTCATATCTCGGGCAAGATGCGCCGCCACTACATCCGCATCCTGCCCGGCGACCGCGTGAAGATCGAGCTCTCGCCCTACGACCTCGACCGCGGTCGCATCACCTATCGCTACAAGTAGCGCGCCGACCTCACCTGGCTGCTCCGGCCGCCGCTAGAACGCCCCGGGCACCCACCGCCCCCGGCGAGGGCATCCAAGGGGCGGCCACCCGGCTGCGCGTGCGTCTCTTGTGACCCTCGGCCGGGGGTTTGGCACAAACCGCGCGCCACACACGACGTTTTCGCCGGCAACATCGCCCTGTGGGCAGCGATTGTCGAGAAACGGCACCCATACCGCCGCAAACTCGAGAACCGTCGGCCCAGGGGTCGATTGGACCTGCTGATCGCGGCCATCGCCGTCAAACAGCACGGGGTGATCGCCCTCTGGCAGCTACTTTCGCTCGGCCTCAGCTCCCGCGCCGTGCGGGATCGCGTGGCCAGCGGTCGGCTACACCGGATTTACCGCGGCGTCTACGCCGTCGGGCGGCGCGATCTCCCGATCAAGGGGCGCTGGATGGCTGCCGTACTTGCCTGCGGCGAGGGAGCGCTGCCTTCCCATCGCTCAGCCGCGACGCTTCACCGCATCCTGAAGGCCATGGGTGGGCGCATCGATGTGACGATCCGCGGCAGAGCCCGATCGTTGGACCCGGTATCCGCGTCCACCGCTCTACCTGCCTCGCGCCTCAGGACCGCGTCGAGGTTGACGGGATCCCATGCACCAGCGTCCCCGCCACTTTGCTCGGCCTAGCCGCCACCGCCCCGATGAACGTCCTCGAGAGCGCCTGCAATAAGGCCCAGCTCGAGGGTCTGCTCGACATGCGAGCAATCGAGGAACTGCTCGAGCGGCGTGCCTCGCACCCCCGGGCCGCCCGGTTGCGTTCCGCCCTAGCGGTCGACGGGTTCGGACTCGGTCGAACCAAGAGCAAGCTCGAGAAGCTCTTCCTCCGACTGTCACGGCAGACCTGTTTGCCCGCTCCGGCCGTCAACGAGTGGATGCCGATTCCCACCGAGGAGATCCAGTGCGTCTTCGTGTGGCACCGCGAGCGGCTCGTCGTCGAGGTGGATGGCTGGGAGTGGCATCGCACGCGTAAGGCCTTCGAGGACGACCGTCGCCGGGACCGGCTGCTCCGGCTCGCTGGATGGGAGGTTCTGCGCTTCACCCACCGGGACGTCGCTCACGACCCCGACCACGTCGTATACGGGGTCCGCACGATGCTCGAGCGCCGCTCCGCGGCGGCCGCGTAGCTCAGACCGCCGTGCGGCGCATCCCCCGCAGCGCTAGCGCCGCCAGGACCGCCAGCAGGCCGGCAAGCTCCACCAGGCCCGGCCATGTGTCGCCCCATGTCACGCCTCCCACGAATCCCTGCCGCGCCGCCTCGACGACCTGCGTCACCGGGTTGTAGCGCGCGACTGTGTGCAACCAGCGGGTCAGCAGATCGAGCGGCGGGTAGGCGGTGGTCGTAAGAACGATCAGGAGCATGCCCGCCTGCATCAGCGGCGCCGCCGACTGCGACCGGTAGCGCAGGGCGAGCGCGGTGTCCCAGCAGGCGGCGATCGTTCCCATGCACATCACGCAGAAGATGGCGATGACGAGGCCGCCGAAGCCGGGCCAGTGGACGCCGAGGGAGAATCCCACGGCCAGCAAAACCGCCGCCGGGATCAGCGACCGCAGCGCCGCCGACAGCACCAGGCCCGCAAGGATCACCGGGCGCGGGGCGGGGGAGACCAGTAGGCGGTCGAACCAGCCCTGTTCGATGTCCCGGGCGAGGTTGACGCCCGTCGCCGCACCGGTGAAGCCGGCCCCCTGGAGCATGCTGATCGGGATCAGGAAGCTCTGGTACGAGGAGGTCGTAAACCGTGGCAGCGTGGCGAGGTTTCCGAACACGGCCGTCAGCCCGAGGAAGAAGATCGTCGGCGCCAGCACGCCCGGGATCGCCGCCCCAGGTACTCGCAGCAGCTCGTTCGCGGCGCGCCGCATCAGCACCGCCACGGATTCGAGGTTCGCCCGCCAGCTCATCAGTGGTGCCTTCAGTGAGTACGTGCGCGGTTGGGCGAGGTCCGATGGCCGTCAGGCAAGGACGCAGGGCGCCGCCCTTGCTGGCGGCAAGGGCCAGCCCGAGGACGCCGCATGGCGGTCATCCGGGGCCGCCCAACCGCGTGCGTACTTGCGGGAGGTACCACTAGCCCAGCCTCAGCCGGCGCCGGAGCGCGAGCGCGCTGAGCGTTATCCCGATCGCGCACCAGCGCCAGCGATCCGATTGCCTTGCCGAACACGCTCCAGCTGACCGACGAGATCACCGGGTCGCGGATCCCCTCCACGATGAAGCTCAGGGGGTTGTATTCCGCGACCGTCCCCGCGGGCTCCAGCATCAGGTTGTCCGGGAAGAACGCGGAGGAGAGGAACAGGATCACGAAGACGAGGGGGAAGAGCCCTGAACGACCGACGCCCGCCCGGCTCGCAGCGCCACGGACGCCCCGATCCCTCCGAACGCCACCCCCGACAGCACGACGAAGAAGATCATCAGCAGCGCTCCGGCCACGCCCTCATGGATGCTGGCGCCGAAGATCAGGCCCACGACAATGAACCAGATCGCGGCGAGGGCGGCGAGCGCGGCCGTTCCCGCCAGCCGCCCGAGCACGATCGCAAAGCGGGAGATCGGCGCCGCCAGCAACCGGTCCGTGAACCCCATCTCGATGTCGACCGCGAGCGCGATGCCGCCGCTGTTGCCGGCGAGCATCGTCGACTGGATCATCGCCCCGGCGAGCATGAAGTCGAGGAAGTTGTCGACCGGGAAGCCAGGGAGGTCAACAGCGCGCCCGGCTCCCGCCGTCTGAATCGCCAGCAGGATCGAGGGAAAGATGATGATCGGCGCGATGAGCTGCGGGCGCCGGAACGTCTGCTTGACCGATCGTGCGCCGAGGGCGGCGATGACACGCAGGTCGGTAGCGCTCACTCCGTCTCGCCCGTCGCTGGCTCCTCCGGCTCCAAATGGTGGCCGGTCTTGACAAGGAACACGTCGTCGAGCGTCGGCTCGACCAGATCGAGCGCCTCCACCGTGAGCCCGGCCTCATCGAGAGCCCGCACCACGGGCGCCACCTGCGCCGCTCCGCGCTCCAGCTCGACCAGCACGGCGCCGTCCTTAGATCTCGCCCTCGGCGACCTGGAGATCGACGCCCGCGACCGCCTGAATTCCGCCCTCGAAGGTGCGCTCAAGCCCGTTTGCCTCGATCGCCGGCACCGCGACGAGGATAGGACGTGCGGCTCGCGGCACCCGCTCGCTTCCGGCGCGGCCCATAAGCTATGCCGCTCACTCGGGTGCTTGCGGGTTGAGCGGCGAGGCAGCCGCAACCCGGCGGGTCCTGAGTTGTTCACGCATCGATGGGCGATACCCCGACAGCCACGGAGAATTCCCGACGACGCGCCGGCTACGTGCTGGCGTTCGCTGCGCTCTGCGCGACGCTGGTGGCGACGATCGCCATCCCGTCCGCTGGAGCCTCGAAGGCGAAGGTGATCGGGAGGACGAAGCACACGCCGAACCCCACCTGTCCCGCGAAGAAGACGCACGGCGACTGCTCGGTGATCGGAAGCGTCACCGGCTTCATGATGAGGGCCGGCGGGGAGCGGGCACCCTTCCACATATTCAAGGACGGTGCCATCGTCGCCTGGGCGATCGACCTCTCAAGGCCGGACAAGTCCGAGCGCAACGTCTTCCAGAACCTGTTCCATAACGAGGCCTTCGGCGGACACCCGGCGGCCCGAATCTCCATCCTGAAATCGCAGGGGCACCACAAGTACAAGCTGGTCAAGGAAAGCCCCGCAGTGGACCTGAACAGCTCGCTCGGGCAGAAGGAGATCTTCACCTTGAACAAGCCGCTGCGCGTGCGCAAGGGTCAGGTCATCGCGCTAACGACACCGACGTGGGCCTCGAACTTCGCGGTGCCCGTGAAGAGCTCGGAGAACCAGTGGCTGGCCAGTCGCCCCAAGTCCAGGTGCCTCGTGGATAGAGATCATCCAGAGAACATCAAGGCCAGCCGGCCGCAGCAGAAGGTTGGTTCGACCCGGCCGTACGGCTGTGTCTACAAGGGTGCTCGGCTGCTTTATTGGGCCTATTTCGTGCCCAAGAAGAAGTAGACGCCGGGGTTACCGTCTAGTCGCAGGCGTTGCCCGGGCAGAAGTCATCGCCCGGCTTGCCGCTGTTGTCGACGCCCGAGCCGCCCGAACCCGAGCCGCCCGAGCGGCCGTCCGAGCCTCCGCCGGCCGACGTGCCGCCCGAGCCCGACCCGGAGCTGCCGTGGTCGTCGGAGCCGGTCTCGCTCGTGGTGGTGCTGCTGCTGGTGGTGGTGGTCGTCGGCTGGCTGGTGGTCGTGGCGGTGGACGAGGTCGTGGAATGAGTGCTCGTCGTCGACGTGGTCGGCTGCGTCGTTTTTTGGGCGGCCGTGGTGCTGGTCGTGGGCTGGGAGGCGGTGGTCGCATCGTCGCCGCCACCGCCGCAGCCGGCGGCGACGAGCCCCGCGATCGCCGCCGCGGCGAGGACGGGCGCCAGCCGGGGCCGGCGGAGGGCGCTCGCCTTCCGCCCAATGGCTCCGGTCACCCGGCTCATGACGTTCCGTCGAGCGCGGGTTGCCGCAGCCCGCAGTACGGGCAGTCGCTGATATCGAGCCCGATGAGCTGGTCGCAGCGCCTGCAGATCCGCAGGTTCTCGGGCGTGCGGAGAAGCGCCGAGTCGGAGGGCGCGAGTGGGAGCGTGCGCGTGACGGGCAGGAGCTCCTCGCCCGTCTGTCGGTCCGTGTAGACGGCGCCCGGCTCGAGCGTGGTCAGCGCCTCGCGCCCCGATGCCGGCGCCCGCAGTCTGTAGATCTGGCGGGGGTTGTTCACGGCGAGCGGGACACGATAGCCGAGATCTCGGCGGCCCCAAGGCCGTGACGGCTTAGGTAGGCCACTACGTACACAACGGCGTCAGAGATGATCGCTGGCGGTTTCGCCGCCAGGCGCGTTTAGCCTGCTCCCACGATGAAGGTCCTGAACTTCCACGGCTACCTCCTGCGCGGGACCGGGAGCAACGTCTACAACGCGAGCGTCTCGACGGCGCTGGCGAGGATGGGGCACGAGGTCCATCTCCTGTGCCAGGACCGCCGAGCACGCGAGCTGCCGTGGGTGGATCGCACGGGTACGTGGGATGGCGGACGGCTGAAGGTCGAATCCGCGGGCGGAGAATCGGGGCCGGGCACGGTCACGGCCTATATTCCCGGCATCGCCGGCCTGCTCCCGGTCTATGTGGCCGACGAATACGAGGGGTTTCGCGTCAAGACGTTCCCAGAGCTGACCGAGGAGGAGCTCGGCGCCTATCTCGACGCGAACATCGGGGCGGTGCGCGATGTCGCCGGCAGCATGGGCGGCGCCGATGCCGCGCTCGCCAACCACCTCGTGATGGGGCCGGTCATCCTCGCACGCGCCGGCCTGCGGTTCGCGGTGAAGATCCACGGCTCGGCGCTCGAATACACGGTGAAGCGGCACCCCGTGCGTTTCCGGCCCTACGCTCGCGAGGGCATCGACGCGGCGGCGGGGGTGCTGGTCGGGTCCGGCCACACGGCCGCCAGCCTGTGGCGAGCCCTCGATGATCCCGCCCTTCCGGCAAAGACCCGGCTCGGCCCGCCGGGCGTGGACACCGAGCTGTTCGCGCCCATCGCGCGCTCGGATGCGGAGCGAGAGCTGCGCCGGCTCGCCGTCGATCTGCGCGCAGCCCCGGCCGGCGACTCGAGCTGGGACCGCGACCCGGCGGCCGCCGCGGACGCGGTCGAGCAGGTCGCCGGCGCCGCGGGCCCACGGATCGTCTTCGTGGGCAAGCTGATCGTCTCGAAGGGCATCGACCTGCTGCTGGCCGCGTGGCCCCTCGTGCATCGTGCCAATCCCGGCGCGCGCCTCCTCGTCGTCGGTTTCGGCGAATACGAGGGTGCGGCGAGGCGGCTGTGGGCCGTGCTCGAGCAGGGTGAGCTGGCGGCCGTCGGAGAGATCGCCGCCCGCGGGCGCGCGCTCGAGGGCGGGCCCGAAGCACCGCTTTCGATGCTCACCTCCTTCCTGGAGGATCTGCCGGCCGGCTACGCCGAGAGCGCACGGTCCGCCGCCGGCAGCGTCCTCTTCGCCGGCCGGCTGGAACACGACGAGGTCGGCCTGCTCGTTCCCGCCATGGACGCGCTGGTCGTGCCCAGCACGTTCCCGGAATCGTTCGGCATGGTCGCGGCGGAGGCGGCCTCGGCGGCTGTGCCGCCGGTTTCGGCTCAGCACTCCGGCCTGGCGGAGGTGAGCCAGACGCTCGCCGACGAGCTGCCCCCCGAGGCCGCGAGCGTTCTGTCGTTCGAGCTCGACGAACGCGCGGTCCGCTGCCTCGCCGGGCGCATCAACGGGTGGCTGGGCCTGGACCGGCGAATCCGCGGGCGCGCACTGAGGGCGCTTCGGGACGTGGCGGTGCGAAAGTGGAGCTGGGAGGGCGTCGCCCGCGGCATCCTGGCGGCGTCGGCCGGTCGGCTTGGTGAGCTTCCAGAGCCCCAAGTGCCGCCTGCCACCAGGTCAGATTCCGACGGCGGAGGGCGCTCAACCGGGCAATAGAATGCCGCGCGGTGACCCGCGCCACCCTCGCCAGGATCATCGCCGCAATCGTCGTCCTGACCGTCGTGATGGCCGTTCCGATGACCCAGATCCACTGGAACGGGACGGAGGCGTCGACCCAGGCGCACGAGATCGACACGCTCCTGAACGTGATGATCATCCTCTCGTGCTTCGTCTTCTCGATCGTCCTCGTGATGCTCGGCTACTGCGTCTGGAAGTACCGCGCGAAGCCGGGCGACGAGTCAGACGGCGAGCCGATCCACGGCAACACGAAGCTCGAGATCACCTGGACCGTGATCCCGACCGTGATCGTCCTCACCGGCGCGATCTACAGCTGGATCGTCCTCGGCGACATCGAGAGCCAGGCGGCGGACGATCTCCACATCAACGTCACGGCCCAGCAGTACGAGTGGACCTTCAACTATCCACAGCCGAACGGCAAGGTCGTGAGCTCGAAGGAGCTCGTCGTCCCGGTCGACAGGCAGCTCGACCTCAAGCTGACCTCGCTCGACGTGGTCCATTCCTTCTGGGTCCCGGAGTGGCGGATCAAGCGGGACTTGGTCCCGAAGGGGCCGGGCGGCAACGACGTCGACGACACGGTCGTCGTGACCCCGGACAAGCTCGGCACCTACAACGTCGTCTGCACCGAGCTATGCGGCTACGGCCACGCGACGATGCGGGCGCTGGTGAAGGTGGTCCCGGAGGGCCAGTTCCAGAAGTGGCTTGATCGGCAGCCGCAGGTGAAGCCGACCCCCGGCAGCCCGGACAGCGCCTCGACCCTGACGTCCGACCAGAACCGGGCAGCCGAGGGGGAGACGACGACAACGACCCCGACGAGCACCACAGGCGGCGGGTGACGAATGACTAGGCTTTTCCGCCGGAGGTAGGACTTGGTCGAAGCGCTCAAGAGACCGGGATGGTGGCGCGCGGGCCTCGGCACCGTGCTCGGCGCGGCGTTCGGCTTCGCGCTGGTCGTCGCCCTGCGGAAGGCCTCGGGCCTGCCCACCTTCCAGACCGAGCAGACCGGCTACCCGCAGCTGATCGTCCCGCTCATCACCGGGCCGTTCGGATTCCTGATCGGCCTCGGCGCCTTCGACTACTGGTTCCGCTGGGCCGCGGGCGCGCCGACGGTTCCCGAGGACCACTCCAACCACGGCGCCTACTCGTGGAGGGACTACTTCAAGTTCAACACCGATCACAAGGTGATCGGGATCCAGTACATCTGCACCACCTTCGTCTTCTTCTTCATCGGCGGGGCGATGGCGATGATCATGCGCGCCGAGCTCGCCCAGCCCGGCACCCAGATCGTCGAGCCCGGGACGTTCAACGGCCTCTTCTCCGCGCACGCGGCGATCATGATCTTCGTCTTCGTGATCCCGATCTTCGCCGGGATCGCCAACTATGTGCTGCCGCTGATGATCGGCGCGCCGGACATGGCGTTCCCACGCCTGAACGCGCTGAGCTTCTGGCTACTGCCGATCGCGGGCCTGATGTTCGTGGGGAGCTTCCTCTGCCCCGGCGGGGCCTTCGACGCGGGCTGGACGGGCTACGCGCCGCTCTCCACCGGGGCGCCGCTCGGCCAATCGTTCTTCAACCTGGGGGTGCAGTTCGCCGGCGCCTCATCGGTGGCCACCGCCCTCAACTTCCTGGTGACGATCATCACGATGCGCGCGCCAGGGATGAACTTCTGGCGCATGCCGCTCCTGGTGTGGGCGAACATGTCCACCTCGCTCCTCGTCGTCGCCGCGACGCCGTTCATCGCCGGCGTGCAGTTCATGGTCCTCTTCGACCGCGCCCTGCACACCAACTTCTTCCAGGTGCTGAACGGCGGCGACGTGCTGAGCTACCAGCACATCTTCTGGTTCTACTCCCACCCGGCCGTCTACATCATGATGCTGCCCGGGTTCGGGATCGTCTCCGAGGTCATCTCGACCCACGCCCGTAAGCCGATCTTCGGCTACCGGCTCATGGCGCTGGCGCTGATCGGGATCGTGGTGCTGAGCTACACGGTCTGGGCCCACCACATGTTCGTCTCCGGGATGTTCTCCTGGCTGCGGGTGCCGATGATGATCACCACGCTGCTCATCGCGGTGCCGACCGGGATCAAGATCTTCTCGTGGCTCGGCACGCTGTTCGGCAGCGTCCTGCACCTGCGCTCGACGGCGATGCTCTTCGCGCTGGGCTTCATCGCGACGTTCACGATCGGCGGCATCAGCGGCGTGATGCTCGGGATGGTGCCAATCGACATCCACGTCTCCGACACGTACTTCGTCGTCGCGCACATCCACTTCGTGCTCTTCGGCGGCTCGGTGTTCACGATCTTCGCCGGGATCTACCACTGGTTCCCGAAGATGACCGGGCGGATGTACGACGAGAAGCTCGGGCGCGTGCACTTCTGGCTCACACTAGTGGGCATGCTCGGCACGTTCATCCCGATGCACTGGATCGGGATGGAGGGGATGCCCCGCCGCGTCGCCGACTACTCCGCCCAGTTCGGAGACTGGAATCTCGCGATCTCCTGCTTCGCGTTCCTGCTCGGCGCCGCCCAGCTGATCTTCCTCTACAACATGATCGTCAGCTGGAAGTGGGGCCCGCTCGCCGGTGACAACCCCTGGCGGGCGAAGACGATCGAGTGGCTCGTCAGCTCGCCGCCGCCGGTCTTCAACTTCGACGAGATTCCGCGCGTGGTGGGTGGCCCGTACGAGTTCGGCGTGCCCGGCGCGCGCCACGCGATCCTCGGGCCCGCCGAGGCGGAGGTCGGCCGCCCCGAGCCCGCCGTTGCCGGCGCCGCCGGAGGCAGAGGCCCGTGACCGCAGCCGAGCCTGGGACCGGTGCGCCTGAGAACGGCCGGGGCGGGACCGTCCTCGCCTTCCTGAACGAGGTCGCGGGCGGCCGCAGGCTGCTCGAGGCAACGCGGGAGAGGGTCGCCCGTGGGGTCGCCGAGATCGCGGTGGTCGCGCCCCAGAACCAGCCGATCGCGGGGCAGATCGTCGACCGCGACGAGGTGCGCGAGGCGGCTCAGAGCCGCGTGGAGGTGACGCAGGCGGTCTTTCGCGACTTCGGGATCGAGTCGACGGGTGCGGTCATGGATCCCGATTCAGCGCTCGCGCTGGACGACGCGATCCGCGCGTTCGTGCCACGCGAGGTGTTGCTTTCGTGCCTGTATGAGACGCGCTTCGGCTTTACGCGCAAGGACCTCGTCGAGTGGGCCAAGCAGAAGTTCGACGTCCCGATCACACACATCCCGGTCCGCATCGAGGACGACGCGATCCGGTGGGACGTCACGCACACGCTCGTCGTCGCCACCCGGACGGTGGCGAGCGAGGAGCTGATCTCGCGCCTTCGGAGCAGGGCCGCGGAGCGCCCGCACCGCTACACGATCGTGAGCCCGCCCTCTGGGAACATCACCCGCGAGGAGGTGTGCCGGCGGCTGGCGCGCACTCTCGCCGAGATGTACCGTGCGGACATCGACGCCACGGGCCAGCCGATGAGCCCGGCGCCGCTCGCCGCCGTCCAGAACGCGCTCGAGCACTACCGGATCGACGAGATCCTGATCTCGACGCTGCGGGGCGAGCAATCCGTGTGGCTCGAGGAGGGCCTGATCGAAAGTGTGCGCGCGCGCACCGACAAGCCGGTCGAGCACGTGGAGGCGGCCGACGACGTGATCGAGCGGCCGGTGGCCGAGCCCGAGGAAGCGCCGGTGGCGGTCGGCGCCGAGCGCGGTGAGGAGGGGAGCGTGGCCACGGCCGGCGGCGGGACCGGCGGCGGCCTCGCGGCGGGGGAGGAGAGGAGCGGCTGATGGAGTCGGCTGCGATCGCCGCCACCGCCGAGCACGAGCATCACGGGCCGCCCGAGGCGCACGCCAGCTCCCGGATCGACCGCCAGACGCTCGGCATCCTGCTCTTCATCGTCTCGGAGGTGATGCTCTTGGGGTCGTTCTTCGCGGCTTACTTCTTCATCCGCGTCGTCGCGAACGTCGGCCCGTGGCCGCCGGACGGGCTCGAGCTGCCGACCTCGGTCGCGGCCGTCAATACCGGGATCCTCGTCTCGTCGAGCTTCACGATGCACTGGGCGCTGGAGTCGATCCGCCGCGACAACCGGGGCGGGATGATCGCGGGCCTGGCAGCGACGTTCCTTCTGGGCGCGACCTTCCTCTTCATCCAGATCAATGAGTACGCCCACATCGGCTTCGCCCCGTACACGAACGCCTTCGGCTCGGTGTTCTACGGCCTCACCGGCCTGCACGGCGCCCACGTGACGGTGGGCCTGATCCTGCTGTCATTCGCCAACATCCGCGGCTGGCGCGGCCACTTCTCGAAGGACCCGAAGAAGCACCTGGGCGTCGAGGTGCCGGGCATCTACTGGCACTTCGTCGACATCATGTGGATCATCGTCTTCACGACGGTCTACATCCTCTAGAAATGGCTCTAGCAAGCGGTTTTCAGTCTTGGTGCGCGAGCAATGCGCCACCTGATGCGCCACGCAGCTCGCCCCCGGCTGTAGAGGACGGGCGGGAGTGGCGCGATTTGAGGTAGAGCATGGGATGCCCCTTGACCATCCGGAGCTTTGGGAACCGGTGGGGGAGACGGACGCGAGCGGTGACCACGCTGCGAGGGATGCAATCGCTGAGGTAGCCCGTGACCGTGAGGCCGGTTGGTATCGCGCCCGACCAGCGGGCGATCCCGAGCCCCCATGGACGTACTGCGAGGTCAGGCTGCACCCGGAGACGGGGGAGACACTGATCAGCTGTCCCGACGAACTCCCCTTCTAGACGCCCGGAACTCCAGCTGCCCTGGCACGTTCCTCGGCCCGCTCGCGTTGTGCGGTGAGGTAGTCGTCGAGCAACCCCGCCGCCTCCTTCTCGGAACCCGGCATCAGGTGGCCGTAGCGGTCGAGGGTGATGCCGATGTTGGCGTGGCCCATGAACATCGAGAGCGCCTTCGCGTTCACGCCGGCGGCGATCATCAGCGAAGCGAAGGTGTGGCGGCACTCATGCGGCGTGATGCGCTGGAACCCGGCATCGCGCCACGCCTGATCGGCCCGTCGCTGCAGCATGTTCGCCGTGAACGGCTTCGTCGCGGTGAGGCCGAATATGAAGTCCGGTCCTTGCCACCTTGTCCGCGCCAGCTGCTCGCCCAGGTAGTCGCGGAGGACTGGCGTAATCGGCACCCTGCGCCGTCCGGCGTTTGACTTCAAGCTGATCGCCCCCTCGGCCGGGTCCCATCCGCGCTCGACCCGGATCACGCCGGTTGCGAGGTCGACGTCCTCCACGCGAAGTGCCCGCAGTTCGCCCAGCCGCAGGCCGGCGTACATCGCCGTCGCCCATATCGCGCGGTCGCGCTCAGGAGCGGTGGCGATCAGGGCCTCGGCTTCCTCGGGCGACGCGTAGCGTTCACGCCGCCCCCGAACGGCGGGAAGTTCTAGGCCGGTGCACGGGTTGACCGCCAGCTCGCCGCGTGCGATGGCCCGCCGGAAGATCGCCCGCATCGGGAGCAGCGCGACTTGAATAGTGGACGGGCTGAATCCCGCAGCGAGCAGGCCGTCGGTGAAGTCCTGAAGGTCAGGCCGGCTCAGGTCGGTGAGGCGAACCGCCCCGAGCTCGGGCAGGACGTGGCGGCGCATGGCGCCCGCATAGGTTCGAAGCGCGGATGGCTTGAAGCGATCACCCGAGCGGTTGCGGATCGTGCCGGCCTTGGCGCCCTCCGCCCACGCTTCCCACGCCTCGCGTACTGTCGTCGGCTTCGGCGCCCGCAGGGCCCCCTTGGATGCCAGCGCCGCTGCATCGGCACGCCATGACCTCGCCGCCGCGAGGGTAAGGTCTTGCGCACCTTGCGCTTCTCCCTAGGCAGCCAGACGAACGCCTCCCAGCTATTGCCTCGGCGCCTGATCCCTGTCGGCATCGCGCGGGCGAGTCTATTCGCGGTAGCGGTCACAGCACCGGCTCCGCGTTCTCGGCCAGCCAGCGCTCCAGCTCGGCAACGGCGACGACGCGCTTTCGGCCGTGGCGAACCCAGGGCACGTAGGGCGCAACATGCTCTCGGAAGTGATCCTCGGACATGTCCAGGGCTGCGGCGGCGTGGGTCACGGTCGCGAGCGTGGGGATGGTGCCCGGCTTGCGGCGTTGCTGCATACATCCTTCCATTGGTTCACTGAAGAAGAAATGGGGTTCGCCAGCCGGGCTGTCCCAAGACGAGAAAGTACAAGCGTTAGCCGACGAACCCCATGCAGTACGCCCACCCCTGAGCGCCTACGCCGCTGACTCGATTAAGAGCGCGGCGAAGTTCGTTATGTCGCGGCGCTAGAGGTGGAAACTGCTGGGGCCGGTCGGCCCCTATCTATGTGGGGAGGTGCCGCCTAGGTGGCGGCGAAAGTCTTAGGTGGTGATCCTGCGGAAGTCGCCGATGTGGAAGGTGCTACCGCGGAGATTGGCAACGTCGGCGGCGATGGCGGACTCCAGCTGGTGGTTCAGGTCGACTAGGACGGCGCCGCGATTCTCGCCGACAAGGCTTTGGCGTCGGATGAAGCGCATGTCGCCGTAGATGATCGTCCCGCCAGTGCTCGAGCCGACGCGCTGCCATTCACGGTCGAGCCCGCGGACGAGAGCCTGGCGTTCCTGCTCGATGATGTGCTGGCGCTTGAACCGCTCGAACTTGTCGCAGTTCGCCGCTGCAAGCTCCGCAAGCTCTTCCGCGCCGAGCGCCTCGGGCTCGGGCGGGTACTCGACGACACCACGGTCGCCGCGTTCGATCGGCTCCGCGGCGGTGGCGCGCAGGGCGTACTCAGGCTTCGTGACGTAACCAGACCTGCCGAGATATCGCTGCTTCGCGGACGTACCTCTCCATTCTCGGGGGTACCAATATGGGCACCCGCGCACCCGTTGGGCTTCCGGCTACAAGTCGCGACCGCGAACTGTCGCGCGATCGCGAACTTGACCACCTTCAGCAAATCACAAGGCCCGGACGGAACGCCGGGCGTTGGCCGCAGGAAGTGCGGCGGAGTGCGGTCAGCCGGCGGGTCTTCGCTCCGCTCGACCGCCCTATCCGGACCCGGCTGAATCAGTACAAAGACCGGGAGCCGCTACTCCTTATCGCGCGAAGCGGAGCGGTCGGGATAGAGTGCGGCTCATACCGAGCGGAGGGAGAGCGACATGTCGCAGGAAAACGTCGACCTGGTGACTGGCGGTTACGACGACTTCAACAGCGACAACATCGACGGTGTGATGGCGCGGTTCCACCCCGACGTTGAGTGGACCGAGCCCGGTGGCGGCAACGCTCCCGCGGGAACCTTCAGGGGACCCGAGAGCGTCGCCAACGATGTGTTCGCGAAGGTGCCGGAGAACTTCGATGAGTTCACGGTCGAGGTCGTAGACGCTAGAGACGAGGGCGACACCGTCGTTGTCACCAGCCGCTTCAAGGGGAAGAACAAAAGCGGTGCCGAACTCGACGCCGAGGCCGAGCAGGTCTGGGAGGTCCGCGAAGGCAAGATCGTGCGGATGGAGAACAAACCCGACCAGGAGGCTTGGGCCAGCGGTTGGAGCTGACCTAAGCGGCCGGGCCATCAAGACTTGGCTCCCTTCGCTTGATTCCTGTGGCGCGCGCGACTAGGTTTGGCTCGAACGCAATCTCGCGAGTCTTAGGAGGCCGATAGTGGCTGGTATTCAGGCGCTGGATTTTGATTCACCGGACGAGACGCGGACGCCGGACAGGACCCGCGTCGACGTGATCCGGGTAGGGGGCACGACCGCTGCCCGGATGACGTTCGAACCGGGTTGGAGGTGGTCGGAGTGCGTGAAGCCGGTCGTTGGCACGGACAGCTGCCAAGTCCGACACGTGGGCGTTGTTCAGTCCGGCAAGCTCCACGTCGTCCACGAGGACGGGACTGAGGTTGAGATTGGGCCTGGCGATACTTACGTGATCGAGCCCGGCCATGACGGCTGGGTGGTAGGCGATGAGAGCTTCGTCGGTCTTGAGTTCGAGGCAGGATCGGCGGAGGAGTACGCGCGGTCGTAGCCGATCCGATTCATGCGCGCTCGCCGTGAAGGTACACGACGGCTGGAATGGAGGCAGCGGATCGGTGCCGACCACCGCGTCGCTCGGTAAGAGCCTCGCGCCGGCACGCGGTTTCAACCGCCCGGGCGATCAGGGGCGCAGGTCGCGGCGTTCCTGATCACGCAGCTTCGCCTTCCGCCTCTGGCGACCGCGCATAGACAAAGTCACGAAAAGAACGATGAGCGCGATTGCAATCGCGACGATGATCACCACCACGCCCGTTCCTACTGCCATAGGGAACATCAGGGCCAACATGTCGCTCTCCCTTTCCTTCGTTTTCTCACGGATGGCCGTTACCCGCCGTGAACCCACCTGAGACGGGGCGAGGGTACCCAGAGCCGCACCCACGGCGAGGTTCACCTTTGGGTGGCTTTCAGGCATCTCGGTACAGCCCTCAAGCCCGCCCGCCGCGGATCGAGGGAGCACAGCGGGCGAGCGAGGGCTCGATTGGCAGCCGCGGTTGGAAGGCGGAAGAAGACCGAAAACCCGCCCTTGCCAGCCCTCGCGGTGCTGGCCGACTGCCAGCTTTCACCTAAAGGATCCGAAGCCCCGCTGATACCCGCTCGACGGCGTAGCCGGCGTTGCACTCGAGCCTCACGGTCTGGCGGTTGGTCTGGCCGGCATCCTGCTCGAATGACCGCAACTCGAACGGGCTCACGTAGAAGCGCCCGAAGTTGTCGGCGTCGAGGACAGCTGTTCCAGCCTGCTTCCAGACCCTCAGCGTCAACCCGAACGGCCCAGTCGGCGCGGCCTGCCCGGGTCCGTAGAGATAGAACTTCTCCGTCCCCGCCGAGCGCAGGAGGTCGAGCGACTCGGCGCCGGCAGGGTCGATGGCCAGGACGCTCGGGTTGTAGCCGTTCGACTGGACGACGGTCATCGCCCGCCGCGTCTTCTCGAGGATGTCCCCGGTCACCGCCGCGGCCCTACCCGCCGTCACAACGCCGCGTCGGACCACCTCGTCGAGGCCGTCACTGATGCTCAAGCGCAAGTCGGACTCGACCAGGCTCTGGAACATCGGCTGGTTGGCGAGGATCCGCGGGATGTTTGAGCTCACGGTCGCGACCTGGCTCAACTGCAGCGTCTGGTACTCGACGGTGGTCGCCGTCTCCGGCTTCGTGCTCACCGCATCGAGCGGCCGAATCACCGCCGTGCCCGCCGTGGTTCGCGCCGACTCCCGCAGGTACTGAATCGCCGTCGTTGCCTGATCGACGCCGGTCGTCGGGAGGACCGGATAGAGCCAACGCTGGTCATACCCCAACGCGACGCCCTCGCGGCGGACCGGGTTCAGGTCGGTGAGCACGGTCCCCGCCGACCAGGTGAGCGAGCGGAACTCATCCCAACTGACGCTCGCGCTGCGGTTCTCGAAGAAGCCGCGCTGTGCGAAGGCGTCGCTCAGGCCGCTGAACGCCGGCGAGCCAGCGCGATCCTCGACCTGGAGGCGACCCGGCTCGGGCTCGTGGATCACCGTGACATCGCCGAGACTGTTCGACGACGTCGAACGCTCCTCGGCCTTCTTATCGGAGCGCTGGTTTTCGCTGCGCTCCTCTTGTGCTTCGTCGGGCATATTGCCCTCCTTGTTGTCGTTGTCCGGCTTCGAGCGCAGCTCGACGCGCGGCCCGTCATAAGCAGGTGTGGTGGCTAATGAGAGGTCGATCAACTGGCCGATCTTGGTCACCGTGCGGCGATCGTCCTGCCAGTCCTCGCCAGCGACGACGAAGCGGAAGGAGGCACCGGAGACGTCGCGCCTGCGAACCATCTCGCGCACGTCCTGGGCGGTCGGACCCTCCCCGAGGTCGGCCTCGAAGGCAAGCCCGCGCTCCTCGTCACGAAGGCGCAAGGTCCCCGAGCTGGTGCGCGCGAGCACCTTGTCGGGCGAGTGATTGAAGGTTAGATAGACGTCCGGGTCGCCGGCGAGCACGTCGGCGAACGCGCCCGGCGCGATCGTCTCGGTGAAGCCGCCGAGGTCTCTGGACTCGACCCCGTAAAGGGCCGCGAACCCGGTCAGATTCTTGCCCTCGGTCTGCACATCGGCGACCGGCACGGTCGCGGTGCGCTGCTCCGGAGCCTTGGGTTCAGTTTTTGGCATTGGCGATCATCGCCTCCATGTTCTGGGTTGGGTTGTTGCCGTTGGCGGTGGCGGCCGCCGTCGCGCGCGGCGGCAGGTCTTCGAGAGCCCTGATCTCCTCCACGTCCATCCAGCCGGTGACTGGATCCGCAGCGAGCGCGTAGATCTCGGCGCGCGTCTTAGCGTCGGCCCTCAACAGGCCATCGAGCTCGAACTTCACGAACTGACGCTGGAAAGCGAGGTCGGCGTCGTTTGAGATCGCGAGCTCGATCCGGCGCAGCCAGGGCGTGAGGCTGTACCTGACGAACTCGATTGACTCCTGCTCGACGTTGCTGTACGTCATCGAGTCGGCGCTCGGCGCCCCGAGCATGTGGGGCGGGATGCGGAAGACGCGGGCGATCTCCTGGGCGGCGAGGCGGCGCTGTTCGACGAACTGGCTGTCGTCGAGCTTCGAGGCGACCGGGAAGTACTCGGAGTCGCCCTCGATCACGAGGATGCCGTGCGGCCGCGCCTCCGCCTTCAGCTTCTCCTTCCTTCGCTCCTGGTCGGGGAAGGACGCGCCCTCGCCCAATCGCAGGACCCCGGCGGGGCGTGCGGTGCCACCAGCGGCGCCGGTGTCGAAGTAGGCGAGCGCATGCTTCACCAGCACGTCGGAGAGGCCGAGGACGCGGCTCGCCTGCTGGACGGCGCTCAGGCCGATCAGGCCGTCGACGGAGAGACCCTTGACGTGGACGACGTCTGCCTCGGTGAGCAGCTGCTGGCCGCCGCCGGTGTAAGGCGGGCTGTAGCGGAAGCGGAGAACCCCGTCCTGTAGCTCGGGCCGGACACGGTCGGGGTGAAGGAGGCCGAGCTGCATGACCTCGTCGGCGCGCCGGTACTTGGCGAGATAGGCGTTCCCCCAGCACAGGGCATGGCTCATCAGCGTGCTGACGAGGTCGGCCTGGGTGACCCCGGGGCCCGGGTACTCGAGGAGGTCGACCAGCTTGCCGGATGTGACCCGCTGGCGGCCGTCGCCGGTCTTCCTGAAGACGTGGATCGGGAGCGAGCTTGCCGCGTCGGCCAGCACCCTCACGGCCGCCCAGACGTCGCCGATCTGGAGCGCCTGGAGCGGCGAGATCGGCGTCGCGGTGAAGCCCGCCATCAGCGGCAGCTCGTTCTCCGGCCGCGGGAGGCTCCGTGACTCGGTTCGTCTAAATGGATTGCGCAAGGTCGATCTCTCCTCGGTGGATAGCGTCGTGGTGCTCTTGGCAAACGACGGCAAGGTTGTTCAGGCCATTAGTGCCGCCGTCCATGGCGGGGATCAGGTGGTGGACGGTCAGGTCTTGGTCGGCGCCGCAGACGACGCATCCGCCGTCGCGATTCAGGGTTCGCTGACGCTGGCGAGCGGCGCCGGGCTTGTGCCAGGCCCGATTCGACGGTGACCTGACGGCGTGCCGTGAGCAGCGCGATCCCTTCGGGATTCGCCGCCGACAGACGGTACAAAAGCTTCCGCTCATAGCCATCCCAGCACTCTCGTCGGTGCCGGCTCCGGGGCCGTACGGGCCTCGTGCGCCATCACCAGCGCGATCAGGCCGTCGATATTGGCTCCGCGCTCGGCCTGGTCGATCCGCCAGCCTCGGCGGCCGTGTTTAGCGACCGCGGCGGCCACGTGCTCGTTCAGCTTCGGGTCGTCCGGGTGATGCACCCGCCCCTCGACGACGGTCTGGTGAAGCGCGGCGCTCGCCGGGATCATCCGGGCATCCGACTGCGGAAACGCCGTGACCTTGATCCCGTGCTGCTCGGCGATCTTCGCCAAGGTCTGGGCCCTCCAGGGGTCATAGGCGATCTCGGCGATTCGGTAGCGCTGGGCCAGCGCCGGCAGGAAGGCCGTGGCGTCCATCAGCGCGTCGTCACCCGACCAGATCCTGCAGCCGATCCGAAACTGCTCGTCGAGCCAGACGATCGCGGTGTCTGCGCGGGCGCCGCCGATGTCGACGCCGACCCAAATCCTCGAGCCCGGCTCAATCTCATAGGTGGCGGCACACGCCGGCCACGCTCCGCTCGGAAGCCACGAGCCGATGCGTCCCACCCACTGGTTCGCGTGATAGCGGCAGAAGACGTGCTCCGGCACCGCCTCGCGCTGTTCCTTCAGCCACTCAGCCGTTGCCCACGGCGCAGGATTTGCCTGAAGCAACTCGCGCGTCGTAAGCTCGCGTTCCTCCGGCACCGCCCATTCCAGCATCCGAAGGCGCGGTCCACGAGCGTCCGTGAGCGCGCCCCTGCGGCTTACGCGCGGCTGTGCGAGCGCCCGGGCGCGAAGCTGACCCAGCGCCGACTGCGTGCCCTGCCCGGCCGTCGAGATGACGATGAGCTTCGAGCCGGCAAGGAGGCCGGTGCGTAGCGCCTCATACACCGAGCCGTCGCGGAACGTGTGCATCTCATCCACGATTGCCAGGGTCGGATGGATTCCGTGAAGACGGGCGGCGTCGGAGCCGAGGACGCGAAGGAAGCCACGCTCGGTGCGAATCTCCCGCTGCAAGACCTCCGCGTCGACGTCCAGGCGCTGGATTGCTTCCGCCGCGTAGCCGAAGACAACCGATGCCTGCTCGCGAGAGCTTGCGGCGATGAATACCTGCGGCTCGCGATGAGTGAGGAGATGGTGAACGGCGAGGAGACCGAAGAGGCGGGACTTGCCATTGCCGCGGGGGAGCAGCACAAGCAGTTCTCGTTCGGCACCGAAGGCGGCACGGGCAATCTTGCGCTGAAACGGGGGCAGCTCGAGCCCGAGCCGCTCCACGAGCGCAAGGAAGCCTCGGATTCCGTTGTGTACGGGCTTCGTGGCCCGGTTGGGCGCGATTGCGACCATCTCACCTCGATTTGCGTGTACATGGACAATTTCGGGTAGGGTCAGGTGCCGGATTCGGCTTGCTGGCGCGATTTCCACGACGTCGTGAAATTCCGCGCGCGCCACGCGCTACCCGCTGGTCTCGCGCCGCCGCTCGGTGAAAAAACCGGCGTAGACTCGCGGAACATGGAGGAGGTCGTCATCGCGCTTCGTCCCGAGGACGAACGGGGATGGGAGATCCTGAACGAACTGCCTCAGCGCATCGAGATGCAGTCGGTCGAGGAGACCCCTGCCGGAACCCGGCGCTACCACCTTGTGGGCGAGCACCTGGACCTCGACAGCCTCGACCCTGAGCTCGATCGCATCGACCCGAACTGGCGCAGTCACATCAGGGCGTATCGCGAGTCCGATTCCTGACTCAAACTGGCTGAGACTTTTCCGCCCTAGCCGGGTTGCAACTCTTGGCGGATCCTCCTCTCCAGGGATACGCCGGTTACACGGGCAGGAGCCCCGGTGGTAGGACGCAGGGCCGGGGCTCTTGCTCAGTTCAACGGCGGGTCCCCCGGATCAAGAACCAGCGCTAGGGGATCGCTTTCGCCGGTAGGCTCGCAATGTGTCGGAGTTCAGGGTGACTCTCAGAGGCGGAGATATGGCCGCCTACCAGGCGCTGAAGGCTGTCAACCTCAAGGGTTCGAACCTGCGACAACTCGGCGATGAGATTCAGGTGATAGTGACGGCGAGCGACCCCGATCGTGCGCGGGCCCGGGTAGAGCAGGTCCTGCCCGAGGGCGACTACAGCATCGAGCGAGTAGAGCGCGTTAGCGACTGGCCCGAGCAAAGATAGGGCGGATTCGGCACCATCTTTCGGGAGGAGTCGGCCCGCTAGTTCCGGCTCGGATGTCGGGCATGAACGGGTCGACGAGGAGGGTCTATCGTCGGGTTGTAGCGCTCGCGCTACTCGGCCTCGTTCATCGCGGCGATCTCCTCGATGAACTCGTTGAGGTGCTTGCGGCAGAGGTGACGGCCCTGAATTGCGGCGCCAGCAGCGGTGACATCTCCATCTCGGGACAGGCTCGAGGGCCATCAGTTCAGCGGTGCCGGATCCCAATTGGCGGCGAGCTGTCGCATCTGGCGCAGGTCTCCGCCGCGGGCGAGCAGCAGGACGTAGATCATCCCGCGCAGCTGCCCGTCCTCTAGGTCGTTCACCGCCCGGTGCACCGCCTGCCAGTTGTCGTCGGCGGCGAGCTCGGTCACCTGCTCGATCCAGTCGCAGTAGCTGGCGAGGACTTGCTTGAGGTCCGGGTTGATGTCGTCGCTCATGCCGCCGCCTTCCTCCACCGCCTGGACTCGCGACACGCCAAACCATTGAGGTCGGCGCATCGCTTGTGCCACACCTCAAGCGGTTGGGCGCGGAACGCGATCTCGTCTCGCTTGTCAACCGTGCCGGCGCAGCCGAAGCATCGGGACTGCTTCTTCGCGAACGTCAGGTAGTAGTCGCTGGGGTCCGCCTTGACTCTGTGGTTGCGCATTGCCTGCTCGGCCGCATAGCGCCTGCGCTTCTTCTCACGGCTTCTGTAGCTCATGCCTCGTCTTTCCTTGTTGTTGACTGGACTAGTCGCCCCGCGCGCGGGCTCACTTCGGCTTCCCTATCGGAGAAGCTCATCCCGAACGACCGCGTACCCGGCTGGACAATGCCGGCGCTCTCCCGTCCCCGACCTGGGCATCCCGTTTTCCTCGCGCTTGCGCGTCTGAGTCGGATGCGTAGTCCCAGGCAGCGGCTCGTCTTTACTCGACAACGCTTCCTGTCAAGCCCGCTTGGGTGTCCAAACCCACCAACGGGGGCTGCTCGCGCTTCATTCGGGTTGTTGTGGTCGGCGCTGTCGCGCCTGAAGTCTCTGGGCCGCCTACACGGATGCGCCACAGATGCGCCACGGAGCGCCAGCCCCAGGCGTCCCCCCGCGGGTCCCAGCGGGGTCTCTCAGGCACGGAATGGTCGATCCGTGCCTAGGGGACATCATGTGGATCATCGTCTTCACGACGGTCTACATCCTCTAGAAGCGGCTATACAAGCCAGTTCTCGTGTTCGTGCGCCACTGTGTGACCTCGCGCTTGCCCTCCAACCCGAGGATTAGAAGTCCGTTTCGTCCACGGTCCTGGCGATTCGCTTCCTGGCTGAGGCCTTGGAAAGACGACCCGGCGACACTACATCCGCATGCAGCGGTGAGTCGAGACCAGGAACACGCGACCGTTCTGCGTTTTTCTCGGCGCTGACCACGCTCATTCCGGGTACTAGTCGACCGATGGCTCGGCGACAGGAACTCGGCGTGACGGACACATTCAGCACGCCGCAACCGTGCGAAGCCGGCAGCTGCAAGCAGCAGACACAAGAGGCGCTCTGGGATGGCGGACGCTACCGCTATCTATGTGAACAGCATCGGGAACCACTGGCCGAAAAGCTTCGGGAGAAAGGGCAGGGCATGTCTTCCACGGACCTCGTTTAAGTCGTCTCGTCGATCCTCGAGTGGACCTCCCGGCCCGTTGCGTTGCCCAAAACTCGAGGTGGAGCCGCTTGGCCGCCTCGCGGAATGGGCGCGTAGCGGCCAGGCAGCGTACGAGGGAGCGGGATGAAGAGGGCGGGGCTGAGGAGGGCTTCGCGATTGTCGGCCTCGATCGCTGCGCGGCAGTCATCGCACGCGCCCCGGGTTCCGCCCTGCAGGCGATAGGACCAGCCGCTCGGTCTGGACGGTGAACGGGGCGACTGGCGGCGGTTTCCCGCTTTTGCGTCATCCGCCGCGACCCTCCCCGGGCGAGATAGCTTTGACCCGGTGCACTCGATGGCCCGAATCCTGTCTGCTCCGTTTCGCTTCGTCGGTCGTCTCGACGACGGCGCGCCTAACGCGGCCCGGAATCGTATGGGGCGGCGTACCCACTCCGGGCACCATAGACCGGTCGTATTTTGAGGGGGTCGGCTGGACGCGCTCCGGTGTGGGCTGCGCAGAACGGCCCCTGAATAGGTCGGCGGTGGCTAGAAGATTGGCTCCAGCTCGTCGAGCATCCCGACCGCCTCCTCGATGGAGTAGGTGGCGTAGGTGTTCACGGTGTTCCACTGCATGAGGCGGCTCTGAAGCGCGAAGTTCCGGACCGAGTCAATGTCGTCTGCCTCGACGACAGCGAGGATGATGTGGTCCGGGCCGAAGATGCGCAGCGTGGTGATCTTGACGCCAAGCTGCTCGGCGAGCTGTGGGATCTGGCCCGCCCCCTCCTTCAGTATCTGCCGTGTCTGAGAATTGGAAATCGGGCAGAGGTCCGGCGGATGCTTGGCGATGATTGCGAATGTCGCCATAAAAACCTCCCGGTGTGGCTCCGACGCCAGTCTAATCGCGTCCGGCGATCCGTTGCACCGCCGGGTTAGCGGGCTGCGGCAAAAACGACCTAGGCGTCGTGAGCGCCGTCGTGGCGGGCGCGGCAGATGCCGATCGTGTTGACCAGCGTGTCCACGCTGCCGTGAGCTCGGGGAGTCAGATGGTCGACCTCCAGGCCATCCCGTTGAGCCGCATATCGCGCAGGCCCAGCCATTGCGTTCGAGGGCCTTCCGCCGCGGTGCCCGCCAGGCCCCGGTTGTTGAGCCGCTGGGCCAGCCGCTGGACCGCGGTCGAGCCGGGCACATCCGCGGGCCCGACTGCCGGAATTCATCGCCGGGAGGCCGCGCTGTTCCCACTCGCGCCATCTGCCCGGTTCGCGCGGGGCTGAACAGGATCTCACGGATCGCGCTATTCGGGCCTCTGTCAAGACGACGGGACCGCTGCGCCCCCTGTGGGATCACTCCGGCCACCATGGATGGAAACGCAAACGTGGGCCTCGAAATCGATCCATCGTCGGCGAACCTGACACTGGGCCGGGTACGTACTTTCGGTGTGGGCGCGATAATCAGACTGGGCGACTAAAGGGGGACGAGGATGCACAATCCGCTGCGGTCCGAACGAGACGTCTTTCGCGCGGTCTTGATCGTCGCCGTCGCCGCCGGGGCCGTCGTCGTCCTCACCGCCCTGACCCGGCCCGCGGTCGGGGCCGCGCTGCTGGCAGCCGAGATCGGGCTGGGCGTGGGGCTCCTATGGCGGGCAGGGCGGGGAACGCTGCCACACCAGGCCGAGGTCTCCAGGCGGCACGACTCCACCTACCGGATCCTCGTGGTGGCGAACGAGACGGTCGGCGGCCGCGCGCTGCTGGAGGAAATCAAGAACCGCTGCAAGGGCCGGAACACCGAGATCCTCGTCGTCGTGCCGGCGCTGACCAGCTCACACCTGGAGTACTGGGCTTCCGACGTCGACAAGGCGCTCGACGAGGCACGAGAGCGCGCGGACGCCTCGCTAGCGGCGATGGAGCGCGCCGGGCTGAAGGCCCGCGGCTTCGTTGGCGACCACCACGAGCCCAGCGAGTCGCTCGCGGACGCGCTGCGCGACTTCCCCGCGGACGAGGTCATCATCTCCACGCATCCGCCCGCGAAGTCTCGCTGGCTCGAGCGGGGCGTCGTCGCGCGGGCGCGTGAGGAGGTGCCGCTGCCGATCACGCACGTCGTCGTTGACCTCGAGGCCGAGGCCGGCGAGCCGGCGGAGACCACTCGCGCGGCGTCGTAACGCCGCAGCGGACGGGCCGCCAGCTATCCAGACTTGCCGTAGCGGCTCGACGTGCCCGAGCCGGACCCGCCGGACTTGGTCGATTTCTGCGAGCCGGCGGACTTGGTCGAGCCGCCGGATTGCGACTCGCCGCCGGGCGCGTTCGAGGAGGCGGACGAGCCGGAGGACTTGCCGCCGGCGGGCTGGCAGGCCGGCTCATCGGCGTGGCCCGAGCACTTCAGCAGGAACTGGACGAGCTGGTCGAGCTGCTGCGGCGGGATCGTCTGGCCGAAGGTGGACGGCATCACCCCGGTCGGATAGCCGGGCGTTCGCTTCGCGTCCGGATTGACGATCGACTGCTTGATCATCGCAGCGGTTTGGCCCGGAAGGGCCTTATCGAGGTCCGGCCCCACCGTTCCGGTCGACCCCGTGGCCTCCAGCGTGTGGCAGCCCGCGCAGCCGTTCTGCGCGAACACCTGGGCACCGGGATCCTTGGGAAGCTGGGGTCCCTTGAACGCGGGGTTGCCGGCGACCGTGCTGATGTAGGTCGCGACGTCGTCGAGACTCTGCCCGGTGACGATGTCGGCGGGCATCGAGACGGACGGGTTGCTCGTGGATGGCCTTGGGTTCTCGACCTGGTTCTTGACGACCCCGGCGATGGTGTCAGGGTCCATCCCCTCGGCGCGCGCCTGCGCGAAGGCGAAGTCGAGGTTGGGCCCCACAGTCGAGGTGGTGCCGGCGTCCCTCAGCGTGTGGCACTGCGCGCACCTGGCCGCGAAGAGCTGCTTCCCGCGATCGAAATCGCCCGTGGACGACACGCCGCAGCCCGAAAGCGCAGGCGCGAGCGCGATCGCGACCGCGAGCGCCGCAAAGCCGCCTCCCGCCGGGATGGTCTTGAGCCTCGACACGAGCGGCGGAATCCTATCTGCGGGCTATGCCGGCCGGACCCGGGCCAAGGCCTCTGACCGCTTTCGGATAGGCTTGAGGCAATAAGCACATTCGGTCGCTTGGGGAGGCGCAGATGGAAGTTCGGGAAGGCATGTCGAAGGTGGTGCTGACGATCGGTCCCGGCCATACGCTGCGCGACGCCGCTCGGCGGATGACGGAGAAGGGGGTCGGCGCCGCGCTCGTGATCGACGAGGAGTATCCGGGACCGCGCATCATCAGCGAGCGCGACATCCTGAACTCGGTCGGTCGCGGCGAGGACCCGGATTCCGAGCGGGTCGCGGATCACATGAGCGACACGCTGATCGCAGCGGCGCCCGACTGGAGCCTCGAGCGCGCCGCCATGGAGATGGCACGCCGTCATATCCGCCATCTGGTGGTGGTGGAGAACGGTGAGGTCCGGGGCGTTCTGTCGATGCGCGACATCGTGCGGGTCTGGACGTCGGAGGGCGCGACGTCCGCGATGACATCGCCCGAGTCGGAGGCCATGAAGGCGGCTTCGTAGCGGTTGCGCTCTACTGCGCGCTGTCGCTCCGGCGCAGCGGGACCGCCGGCAGGACCGCCGTGCTGACGCGCTGGCGGCGGGGAAGCCGCCCGATGTCCCGGCCGACGCCGCCGATCCACGACCACAGCGCGCCGAGGGCAATCAAGCCCCCTGCGATCGAATACACCCAGCCGGCGAACAGTCCGATTCCGACCACCGCGAGGCCTGCAGCCGCCAGCACCGGCGCCCAGCTGGGGCCCGGGGCGTAGACAAGCTCAGTCGGCTGCTCTGCCCGGCGGCCGTCCCTCATTGCGTGATGTAGATAACGGCGAGGAAGAACGCGAGCCCGAACGCGAGCAGCGCGATCGCGCCGGCCAGAAGGCCGGCTACGAGACTGCGCTGGGCGAGCCTGCGGTCCATACGGCGCGCTTCATATCACAGCCGCTGTCCGTCATGGCCTTAGTCGGTAGAGCCTCAGCCCAGCACGACACGGTCCGCGGCCATCGCGCCGAAGAGCAGCGCCAGGTAGGCGAGCGACGCGAGGTGAAGCCGCACGGCCGCCGGTCGCGAGGGACGCCGCACGAGGTCGGCGGCGAGTCCGGCGAAGCCCGCGCCAAACGCGAGCGCGGAGGCGAGGTAGAGCCATCCGAAGAGCCCGGTCACGTACGGGAGCACAGTGAAGCCGACCAAGGCGACGGTGTAGATCACGATCTGGCGCCGCGTCGCCGCCTCGCCGCGGGCGACAGGGAGCATGGGGACCCCCGTCCGCTCGTAGTCGTCCATGACCAGAAGCGCCAGAGCCCAGAAGTGCGGCGGCGTCCACAGGAAGACGATCGCAAAGGGATAGAGGGCGTCCCACGTTAGGCCGCCAGTAGCGGCGGCCCAGCCGACTAGGGGAGGGACAGCCCCGGCGGCGCCGCCGATGACGATGTTCTGCGGCGTGAGCGGCTTGAGCCAGAGCGTGTAGACGAACACGTAGCCGAGCAGGCCGCTGAGGGCGAGCGCGGCGGACAGGAGGTTCACGGTCGCCGCGATCAGCGCGATCGAGCCGATCCCGAGCGCGATGCCGAAGGCCAGGCCGCGCGCCGGATCGATCCGGCCGGTGACGAGCGGCCGGTCGCAGGTCCGCGCCATGCGCGCGTCGCGGTCGCGGTCGACGAAGTGGTTGATCGCGCCCGCTCCGCCGGCCGCGAGGTAGCCACCGAGCATCGTCCACAGGATCGTCGCCAGGCTCGGCCCCGACGGGTCGGCGACGAACATAGCCGCGACCGTCGTGATCAGGAGGAGGACGATGATCCGCGGCTTCGTCAGCGCGATGTAGTCGCGGATGACGTCGAGCGCCCGGCGGCGGCCCGCCGGCGCCGCGATCGGAAGGCCGGCTGCCTGGGCGCCCTCGACCGGCGCCGTCGCGACTAGTTCGGTGGCCTTTGTGGTGCCCTCCATCGTCAGGCCGTCACCGCCTGCGTCTCAGGCGCGCTGTCGGGCTCCTTCGGCCGTGACGCTCGGGCGGCCTCGGGAATCGGCATCAGGGACGCCGCCGCGTAGACGACCGTTCCCCAGAGGATCGTCGCGAGCGTAAGGTGGCCCACGATCAGCCCCGGGTGCTTGCCCTCCCAGACGTTGATCGCGCCGAGCAGGATCTGACCCGCCAGGAGCAGGGGGATCAGAAGGAACGCTCGATTGCCGTCTGGCGGCACCACGACGCGGCGCCGGACCGCGACTACCGTCATCGCGAGGATGGCGACCGCGGTGAGGTACATGAGCAGGCGGTGCGTCAGCTGGATGTCGACCATCTTCCCGTAGGAGAACGGCATGAACTTGCCGAGGCAGGTGGGGAACTCGGTGCCGCAGGCAAGATGTGCGCCGATCACGGGCTGCGACGTGGTCCCCTCCTCCTCGGTGCCCGCCACGACGCCGCCCGCGACGATCGTCGCGAAGACCAGGACCGTCGCGACGGCGGCAGTCCACCGCAGCGCCCGGGACGCGTCCCGCGGGGCGGCGCGGTCATCGCCCTGCGCCAGCCGCCGCAGCGCGATGAGGAGCCCGAGCAGGAGCATCGCGAGGCCGAGGTGCGCGGCCACCAGCGCCGGCTCCAGGCCGTGCTCGACGGTCAGCCCGCCGAGGCCCGCTTGGGCGATGACCAGGACCGCCGCGGCGACGACTCCGCGCACAAGCCAGCGCCGGTCCCGCAGCCGGCGAAACGCGACGATCGCAAGCGCGACGATCAGGAGCACCACGATCGTCGCGACGACCCGGTGACTGAACTCGATGACCTGATGCTCCTGCAGGAACGGCAACAGCCGGCCTCCGCAGAGCGGCCAGCCGTGGGTCCCGCTGCCCTCGGGGCCGCAGCCGAGCCCGGAGTCGCTCACGCGCACGACGCCCCCGATGACGATCAGCGCAAAGGTGGCGAGGATGGTGGCATTGAGGAGGCGGCGGAAGCGACGGAGCTCGTTCGCGTCGCCCCTGGGAGCGCTAGCCATTGGCGCTCAGGCTACCGAGTGACGGCCTTCGCGCCGCCGCTGTCGGCGCCGGCGCGCGCCCCTTAGAAAACACCCCCCCCCGCGCCCGGCGGGCGCCCGGGCGGGGTGCTCACCCCCGCGCCCGCCCCCG
>JBKPHA010000009.1:0-59920 GCA_046729615.1 Actinomycetota bacterium | reverse complement strand
ATGCGGACGATCGCCGCCGACGTGGAGGACTGCATCCGGGTCGTTGGCTGGCGTCTCGATCCACACGGCGTGACGGCGTCCGGTGAGTTCTCTGCCAGCTCGATGCGCACTTGGCGCCGGTCGATTGGGCATTGGCTTGAGAACCCGGGCGACGAAAAGGTCCTGATCGCGACCTCGATCCTGCTCGATGGCCGCACGGTTTACGGGCCGGCGGAGCTGGACCCGCGGCCGATCCTGCTCGAGCCCGCAAATCGCGCCAGGCTGCTGCCATCGATGCTCCGCCTTGCGCTCGCGTTGAAGCTACCGACCGGGTTCAGGGGCAACATCGTGGTCGAGGGCTCCGGCGAGCACCGCGGGACCTTCGACATCAAGCACGGCGGACTGCTTCCCGTCGTCGATATCGCCCGCTTCGCGGCACTGAAGGCCGGCGCCAAGGTCACGACGACGATCGAGCGGCTGCGGGCGGCGTCCGAGCTCGGGGCGATCGAGCCCGCACATGCCCGAACGCTCGAGGAGGCCTACGAGCTCTTCACTTCGCTCCGGCTCGAGCACCAGATTCAGCAGCTCGAGCGAGGTAACGAGCCAAATGACTATGTCGACCCGAAGGAGCTCACAGAGCTCACACGGCGGTATCTGCGCGATGCATTCCGCGAGGTCGCCGCTGTGCAGAAGTCGCTGTCGAGCGAGCTCGTCTAGGAGTAATCGGCACCGCTGCTGCCACCGTAACGGCGCAGCGCTCGTCTGGCCCCACGGAGAGGTCCTCGGGATGCTCTCCGGCCGAGACCTGCTGCTGGCGGAGAGCCGGGCGCCGTTGTCGCTGCGGCGCACGATCGAGGACGCCGGCGACATCGAAGCCGCCGGCGGCCGTCGAGCGAGCTGCGCCCGACGGTCGTCGCGCTGCACGACGCCGGAACCGCATCGACTCGGATCGCCTCGATCGTTGGCGTCCTCGCGGGACGCGCTCACGAAGCGGCTCAACGAGCTGACCATCGCCGAGCTCGGCCCGCCCCCCTGCCCGTTCAGCTGGCTGGCGCTGGGGAGCATCGGCCGCCGGGAGGCCGCTCCGTCGTCGGACGTCGATTCGGGCGTCGTGTCGGACGGCGAGGGCGACGCCGAGGACCTCAACCCGGTCACCCGCAGCTACGTGCGCGGGGTCTTCCATGCGACGAGCATGGTCCAGCGCTCCCTGGAAGACGAGCTCGCCCTGCCGCCGCCGTGAGGCTGCCGCCCCTCAGACCAAGGCGGCGGTCCGCCGCGGCGAGGGCCTACCGGACGGCCAAGCCGCCCGCGGCCGAGACGCCGTGGCGTCGGGCGCGGTACGCCGTCGTCGACCTCGAGCTGACCGGGCTCGACCCGCGCCACGACGAGATTGTCTCCTTCGCCTCCGTGCCGATCGAGGACGGACGCGTGACCGTGAGCGGCATCCGCGCGGCGACGGTGCGGCCGGCGACGATGCCCAGCGGCGAGACGATCCGCATCCACGGGCTCCGCCCGATGGACCTGGCCGAGGCCCCGACCCTGCCGGAGGTGATGGACGTGATCCTCGAAGCGCTTGCCGGCCGGACGATCATCGCCCACGTCGCCTGGGTCGAGCGGGGATTTCTCGGGGAGGCGCTGCGTTCCGCGGGGGTTCGCCTCGCCGAACCCGTGCTGGACACAGCGCTCCTCGCCCGCCACGTGATCGGGCCCGGGCGTGACCGCAACCGCGAGATGACGCTCTCGGATGCCGCCCGCAGGCTCGGCCTCCCGGTCCACCGTCCGCACGTCGCCGAGGGCGACGCGCTCACCACCGCCCAGCTCTTCCTCGCCCTCGCGAGCCGTCTCGACCGCGCCGAGCCCCAGACTGTCGGCTCGCTCGCCCGCCTCTGCCGGCGTTGAAGCAGCTCGCACCGACGCGCGCCGTCCAGAGCGAGCATCTGGTGGCCCGAATCAGCCGCCTGCATGTCACGCAGAGTGGGAGGGATTGCGACCCGGCTACCGTCAGGGCGCTAACCCGTGGGGTCGGGAGCCATGCGCGGGTGCAAGTCGAGGCATCCCATTGGAATCGGCGCATCGACTCCGATGTCACGACGAGCGACCGCGCAGCCGCCCGGTAGCCTCGCCCGGCAGTGACCGACTTACTGTTCTATGGGGATACGGAGCGCTCGGCCGCCATGCGGCACGAGCTCCCAATCTCCATCGGAGACCCTTTTCTGCTCGGCATCGTCGGGGGGCAGATGCACGTCATGGCAAACAGTCTCGAGCGCACGCGAATTGCGGCAGCGGCGCCCAACGCGGTCCTCCACGACATCATCGATCTCGGGTTTTACGAGCTTCTCGAGAGTGGCATGAGCGACCACGAGCTGGAGCTGGAGCTGGCCTCTCGGGCGGCTGCGGCGATGGGCATCGGCGAGGCGGTCGTCGACCCGGAGATGCCGGTCGCGGTTGCCGATCGTCTTCGAGCCGACGGCATCGCGGTGCGTCCAGACCACGCGGCGGTCGCGGCGAGGCGGCGGGTGAAGTCGGTGGCGGAGCTCGCTGGGATTCGCAGGGCGCAAGCTGCGGCGGAGGCCGGGATGAGCGCTGCCGCAGCCGTGCTCGGTCAGGCGGTGCCCGATCGCGAGCGGCTCATACTCGAGGGCGAGGCCCTCACCGCCGGGTCGGTTCGGGCCGCGGTGCGCGATGTCTGCCAGCTCCGCGGAGCGCCGGCATCCCCGGACAACGTCATCGTCTCGTCGGTCTGGCAGGGAGACGGCCACGAGCCCGGCTCGGGCCCGCTGCCCGCGAACCTGCCGATCGCGATCGACCTCTGGCCCCGCGACGAGCGGTCGGGATGCTGGGCGGACATGACCCGGACGTTCGTCGTCGGTGAGATCGCCGGGGCCGTGCGGGCGCGTGCGATCCTCGTGCGCGAGGCGCTCGAGCGAGCGCGGGAGGCGGTGCGCCCTGGGGTTACCGGGCGTGAGCTCCATGCCCTCGCTTGCGAGGTGTTCGAGTTGGCCGGGCATCGAACTCAAAGAACCGGCCCGGGGGAGGACCGGAACGAGGGCTTTCAGTTCTCGCTCGGCCATGGCGTTGGGCTTGAGGTCCATGAGGATCCGGCCCTTGGTCAGATGGGCGATGACCAGCTCATCGCCGGCGACGTGATCGCCATCGAGCCCGGTCTGTGGCAGCGTGGCATCGGCGAGGTGCAGTTCGAGGACCTCCTGCTCGTGACCGAGGACGGCGCCGAGACCCTCACCCGGTATCCGTACGAGCTGATTCCCTGACGAGCGGACGGCCCAGCGATCGCTGCCGAATGCGGCCTCAGGCACGCGCTATCGGCCCGTTGTCGGCGTTTCGGACGATTTGCAGTTACCGCTGCCGCGGCCGCCGCGGCCGCCGTACGAGCTCGCCACCGCAGTTCGGGCAGACATGTTTGAGCTCGGCGCTGCACTTGCTGCAGAACGTGCATTCGTAGGAGCAGATGTACGCCTCGCCGTCAGGCGAGAGCGATCCGCCGCAGCGCTCGCATTCGGAGCGGAGCTCGAGCGCCATTACTTCCTCTGGCTCATCGCGTCGCCATAGGTCCTAAGACGGCGCGCCAAGCTGAAGGAGTTCCTTGTTTCCTCAAGCGTCACCGCTTAGCTCCATCTTCGTTCCTCCCGAATCATCAGCCGGCGATCGAGCCGCACCGGACGGAAGCCCAGCCGGAAGTAGAAGCCGTGAGCGTCCTTGGTGCGCAGCATCCACCGCTGAGACCCCGAGACCGAAGGGTGAGAGAGCAAGGTGTGTACCAGCCAGGTCCCGAGCCCGCTGCCGCGGTGACCTTCCCGGATGAACACGTCCGCGAGATAGCCAAAGCTCGCGTGATCTGTGATCGCGCGACCAAACCCGACCTGCCGGCGGCCGTGGTAGAGGCCGATGCAGAGCGAGTTCCGGACCGCTCGCTCGAGGAGATCGCTATGGAGGCCGCGCGCCCAATAGGACTCCTCCGTCAGATAGCGGTGGACCTCCTCGAGATCGAGCCGCGAGGGATCGGTGGTGAGCACGTAGGGGCCGCGGCGAAGTTCGATCACCGTGTCTTGGGACTGAAGAGCGCTCGAGTCGGCGGCCCGGCGACGCACGAGCCGGGGCGGCCAAGCTGGGGCGAAGACGCGGCCACGAGGGCAAGCGTCGTGTAGAAGCTCCTCCTGTCGTTGCCGAGCAAGATCGAGCCGGGCGCGGGGATCGAAGAAGCTCATCTGGCCTCGCGTCCAGTCGCAGGCCCGGTTTTGGCGGGCGGAGGCATTCCGGCCGGGACGTGAACATCGGGCAGCGGCGCTTCGGCCGACAGCCGAAGCGGGACGACACCAGCCCAGACCGGCAGCTTCAGGTCGGCCTCATCGTCCTGAGGCGGACCGGAGCGCACCTTGGCTGACGACTCGTGGAGCGGCAGCAGCAGCACGGCCGTGGCCCGCAGTTCCTTGGGGCTGGGTGGCCGGACCTCATCCCAGCGACCGGGGAGGAGCTTTTCGGTGAGCGCCCGTAGGGCCCTGAGCTTCTCTTCGGGGTCGGTGACGAGCTCACCGCGCGCAAACACGGTGACGGAGCGGTAGTTGGCCGAGTGGTGGAAGGCCGAACGGGCAAGCACAAGTCCGTCGAGATGGGTGACGTTGAGGCAGCACTCGATCCCCGACCCGAGGGCCTTGAGGCTGCGGCTGGCTGCGGAGCCGTGAACGTAGAGGTGGCGATCAACCCGGGCGAATAGGGTCGGCGTCACGACGGGATAGCCGGCGTGGATGAAGGCGAGGTGGCATACGTAGGCCTCATCCAGGATCCGCTCGATCCACTGTGGCTCGTAGACGGCTCGCTCTGGAACCCGGGTTACCTTCGTACGTTGGGGCATCTGTTATGTTACAGATTGATGAATGCCATACCACAGTTTCGCATACGAGGTAAGACCGCGCAAGCGATCGCAGCCAGCATCGAGGAGGGAATCGAGCTCGGGGCGTTGGCCCCTGGGAGCCGGCTCCCCTCGGTCCGTCGGCTCGCCGGCGATCGCGGCGTAAGCCCGACCACCGCCGCAGCGGCCCTGGGGATCCTGCGGCGTCGCGGTCTCGTGCTGACGCGTCCCCGAAGCGGCGCTCGGGTCAGCTGGCGCGCGCCGGCTAGGCGTCGCTGGCCTGCGATCGTCCCTCCCGGTACGCGGGATCTAGCGCGGGGAAATCCCGACCCCGGGCTGCTCCCGGCGCTGGCGCCGGCCCTTGCGCAGATCGATTCGACCCACCGCCTCTACGGCCAAGAACCTGCCGACGAGCGGCTCCTGCAACTCGCCGCCGCCGAGCTCGACGAGAACGGAATTCCGTCCGACCACCTGGTCGTGACAAGCGGTGCTCTCGACGCGATTGAGCGAATCGTGAGCGCACACCTCCGGCCCGGGGATGTGGTGGCAGTCGAGGATCCGAGCTATCCGGCGGTCTTCGACCTGCTCCGGGCACGCGGCCTCGCGCTGCGTCCTGTCGCGGTCGACGAGGAGGGGGCCGTTGCTGAGTCGCTCGAGCGAGCACTGCGGGATGACGTCTCAGCGGTCATCCTCACGCCCCGAGGACACAACCCGACGGGAGCCGCGTTTTCCCGCAAGCGAGCGGCGGAGCTCAGCTCGATCCTGGCGAGCCGTCCCGAGGTGATGGTGATCGAGGATGACTATCTCGGCTCGGTGGCCGGAACCGATCGGTTCACCACAGTGCGCGCCCGAAGCCGCTGGGCGACCGTGCGCTCCGTCTCGAAGTCGCTGGGGCCGGACCTCCGCTTAGCGGTGGTGAGTGGCGATCGCCAGACCATCAATCGGGTGCAGAGCGGGTTGCTCCTGGGCCCGCAGTGGGTGAGCCACATCCTGCAGCGACTCGTGGTCGTCCTCTGGTCAGATTTCGACGTGGCGGTCCAGCTCAAGCATGCGGCTGCGAGTTACGCGCGCCGCCGCAAAGCGCTCGTCGACTCGCTCGAACGTCATGGCGTTTCCGCCCAGGCCCCGTCCGGGCTCAACGTCTGGATCCGGGTCCCGGATGAGGGGGAAGTGGCGCAGCATCTGCTCGAGCAAGGCTTTGCAGTCGCGCCTGGCTCGCCGTTTTCGATCGCCCCTGCAGACGGCGCGATACGGGTTACGATCAGCTCGCTGGAGGAGGGTCAGATCCCGCATCTGGCCTCGGTGATCGCCCGGTCGCTCGATCCTGGGCAGCGAACGCGGGCGGCCTGAGCCCCTCGCGCCGTGACTTTCGACGCGCTGATCTGCGACCTCGACGGCGTCATCTGGACGGGGGATCGGCCGGTACCGGGGGCGGCCGCGGCGATCACGGAGCTCCAGCGCCGTGGCGTGCGTTTCGCCTTCGTCACTAACAACTCGTTCTCAGCGTCCCGCCATTACCACGAGCGCCTGCGCCGCATGGGAATCGAGGCCGAGGAGCGGACGGTGATCACGGTCGGCAGGGCCACCGCGCGAACGGTGCGGCGGGTCGAGGGCATGCCCTGCCGTGCGCTGGTCATTGGGACCGCCGCGCTTCGCTGCGAGCTCGAGGCGGTGGGTGTCGAGATCATCGAGCCGAGCCCGGTGGAATCGTCAGATGTGGTCGTCGTCGGCGGCCACCCTGGCTTTCACTATCGCGAACTCCAGGCGGCGACACGGGCCCTCGCTCGCGGGGCGAGCTTCTATGCGACCGGTCGCGACCGCACTTATCCGGTGGCCGATGGCGTTGCGCCGGCCACCGGGGCGATCGTTGCCGCCATCGAGTGGGCCGCGAACAGGCGGGCAAGGGTGATCGGCAAGCCGCATGCCCCGCTCTTTCGAGAGGCCCTTGCCGAGCTCGGGCCCGCTCGGCACGTCGCCGTCGTCGGCGACAACCTCGACTCGGATATCGCCGGCGCCGAGCGCTTGGGCCTGGCGAGCGTCCTCGTCCTGACGGGAAGCACAACTGCCGAGCAGCTGTCGCAGCGCCGGCACGCACCCGGCCGCGTGATCCACTCTCTCGCCGAGCTGTGCGAGTCGTGATGCGTCGGACATGACCAGCGGGCGACCTCGGCGCGCTGCGCCCGTCGAACCTGCCGGTCCCGCTCGACGACGAATCCCCGCTCAGGCGGGGTTCTCTCATTCCGCACGGCCTACACGGAGGAACCGCTAGGGTCGGTGCGATGACGCGCCTCATCGGAATCAATCACGTTGCGCTCGAGGTCGGCGACATCGAGGAAGCGCTCGCCTGGTACGGACACTTCTTTGAGTTCGACCTGCGCGGCCGGGCGGGCACTTCGATGGCCTTCGTCGATATGGGCGATCAGTTCATCGCGCTCGCGGCAGGCCGAACCCAGCCACCGGACCGAGCACGACATTTCGGACTCGTCGTCGATGACAAGGAGGGCGTTCGCGCGGCTCTCAAGGAGGCTGGCGTCGACGTACAGGCAAGTGGCTCACTCGACTTCTTGGATCCCTGGGGTAACCACCTACAGGTCGTCGACTACCGCGATATCCAATTCATCAAGGCGCCGTCCGTATTACGTGCGATGGGCATCGACCGGCTCCCGAAGACCGCCGCCGCGCGCGAGGAGCTCCGCAACAAGGGCATTACCGACTAGAACCCAGCGCGCTCGGCCGGTAGCCAGGGTGCTCGCGGGCCCGCTAACCGACGGTAAGCACGCTCCCGTGGGCGAGGCGACCGCGTCGTCGCGTATCCCAAACGTGCCGGTCCCGCTGCCGTCGAGTGTGCCGGGACCGGCAGCTCATGTTCCGGTCTCGCGGCATTGCGTGGTAGGCAGCGCAACGCGCACGTGCCGCGCGACGGTCACCCCTTTCTGGGCCTCGGATGCTGCGATCATGCGCGGGTGCCACGGCTCAGCGCGAAGGAGCGGGCGCAGCTTCCCGACCGCGCCTTTGCGTACATCGACTCGCGCGGCCGACGTCGCCTGCCGATCCACGACGCGGCACACGTCCGGAATGCCCTCGCGCGGTTCAGCCAGGTGGCGTTCGAGGATGAGGCCGCGCGGGACCGGGCGCGCACCCGCCTCCTGAGGGCGGCGAAGAAGCACGGGATCATGCCCATCGGCTTCGTCAATGCGCAGCTGCAACCGCAGTTGAAATTGCCGACAGGCCAGGTCACGTTCCTGCTGACCGATCTCGAGGGCTCAACTGAGCTGCTTGGGCGCCTGGGCGATCAATACGCTCCCTTGCTCGCAGATGTTCGCCGTCTCGTGCGCCGCGCGGTGCGCTCTGCCGGGGGTCACGTGGTGTCCGCCCGCGGGGATGATGTCTTTGCGGTGTTCGAACACGCCCCGGCGGCGCTCGAGGCTGCGCTGGCGATCCAGCGGGCCATGCACGCCGGGCCTTGGCCCGCAGGGACCGACGTGCGGCTGCGAATCGGCCTGCATCGGGGGCGTCCCTCACTCACCGATACGGGCTACGTCGGGCTGTCGGTCCACGCGGCGGCGCGCATCTGCTTCGCGGGACACGGCGGCCAGATCGTAGTGTCCGCAGCCGTGCGCGCGGCGGTCCTCGACTCGCTCGCAGACGGGCTCCGCCTGAGCAGTCTCGGCGCCTGGCGATTCCGCGGTCTACCCGAGCCGGTGGAGCTCTACCAAGCGCACGCGGCTGACCTGCCCTCTGACTTCCCCCCGCCGCGATCGGCCGCCGCCGCCTAGTAGCGGCTGACGTTCGGGCTCGTAAACCGTCCCGCGCTCCTCACGCCGCCCCGCCGAAGTGATGCTGCGCCTGCCGTCGCTGGAGGTGTCGATCGCCCTCGGTCGCCGGCCTAGCGGCGTGCTCCGCGATCGCGTAGGTGACCCGCCTGCGGCTCGTGGTCGCCCTGCGCAGCTCCAGCGCCGTGCGCGGAGAATGGGCACAGGCTGGCACGGTGCTTCTCGCCGATGCTGCCACCACCGTCGTGCAGGTCGTGCTCATCGGGGGTGTGGTCATCCTGATCGCGTTGCTGATGTGGTGGGGGCTCCGCCGCCGGGCACGGATGGCCCGCGTCATGAGGACCACGCTCTACGCAGCAGGCGACACGGCCCAGCGCCCGCCGGGCTCGGCGGTCGAGATCGCGGACGCCGGCCAGGTCCCCGTGCACGAGCTCCTCGGCGCGTTGCGTGTTCGCGACAGCGATGACCTGGCGGGGTTGGACGTCGAGGAGTTCGCCGATGCGCTCGGGCTCAAGTACTTCGCGGGCGGCGGGACGCGGCCCCTCTCCGGCGGCGCCACCTAGCCGACGGTCATGTACGGCGAGCGAAACGGCCACGAGGTCGTGATCCGGTGGGGACTCGCGGGCACCTCGAATCTCCCGGGCTTGCGCCTGCAGAAGGAACGCCACGTCACCGCGGTCCGAGTCCAAGCGCCCAGTTTCGAGCTCGACGCCCGCGACGGCCGCATCGACGCACCCGCGGACGCTCCCGGCGAGGTCCGCGGCGTGGTCGAGGCGATCAACCCCTCGCCAGACGTCTGGCACGACCTGGGCGTGGTCGGCGGCGCGGAGGGCATCGTCGCGAGTCGCGGCTCTGCGAATGACTACCTCGGCGGCTGGATCTACGACCTCTGGTTCCTGGAGCGGCTGGCGGGTGAGCTCGGGGCCCCGGGCCTTCCCGCCGTCGGGGTGGATGAGGAGTGGGAGATCCCCTACGGGGATGGGTGAGTGGGCACCCAAGCCCTGGGGCGGCTGAGCTCCTCGAGCGCCTGCGCAGACGTACGTCGTAGCTGCCGCTCTTCGTTTTGAGCACGCGTCTGTGGCGTCCTACCAAAGACGCCTGCCCATCGCGCAAGGCAGGAGCGACAGGACCATGGCGGACTGATGCGCCTCGTCTGTCGCGAGACTGATCGGGTCGCCGGAGAAGACGCCCGAGTTTGGGGCGAGGGGGAGCCCCTGGGTCGGCCATAACGAGGACAATCTCGCTCGGGACCGATGAGTTCGGGGGCTTCCGTCGGTCGATTGATCGACCGCGCGGTTACCGGCCGCGGCGGCCACCCAGGACGAAATTCGACCGAAGGAGCACGATGGGCGTCACGTTTCCGGGGGAGTCACGGGAGTACCGAGCCGCGCGCGATCGGCTGCTCGAGCGGGAGATCGAGCTTCGCCGCGCGATGGAGGCGGTCGCGCGCGCGAGGCGCGAACTCCCCCGCGGCGGAGCGGTGCCCGAGGACTACGTCTTCCAGGGGGCGGGCGCGGACGGTGCCCCGACCGAGGTGAGGCTGTCGGAGCTGTTCGCGCCCGGCAAGGACGCGCTCGCGATCTACAGCTTCATGTTCCCGCGCGACCCCGGTGACGAACGACCGGGGCCGGCGACGGGGCAGACGGCACTGCTGCCGCTCGCCGAGGGCCCATGCCCCTCGTGCGTCGCCTTCCTCGACCAGCTCGACGGCGCCGCCGAGCACGCGACCCAGCACGTCAACCTCGCGGTCGTCGCGAGGGCTCCGCTGACGCGGATCCTCGCGTTCGCCCGTGAGCGTGGCTGGCGGCGGCTCCGGCTCCTCTCCTCGGCCGCCAACTCCTACAACCGCGACTACCACGCCGAGACGTCGGAGGGTGCGCAACGGCCGATGTTGACCGTGTTCCACCGCGATCGCGACGCGATCCGCCACTTCTGGAGCTCGGAGCTCTTCTACGCGCCATGGGACCCCGGCCAGGACCCCCGCCACGTCGGGACCCTGGAGCCGCTGTGGAACCTGTTCGACCTGACGCCGCAGGGACGGCCGCCCGACTGGGATGAGCAGCTCAGCTACGCCTGACCGCGGTCGGGCAGGGCACGACCCGGCACGGGGTCGCCCCCGGAGCACGAGGAGCGATGCCGGCGGGAGATCCGCGATGCTCGATCCCAAGAGGATTCGGTCAGCCTTGACCGCCGCGACCTCACCGCCGCTGCGCTCGAGCAGCTCGGCTGGCGTCAGCGGGAAGACCGAGCGGGGCGTCCCGGCCGCCGCGCCATGGCGTTGGCGCCTCAGACCGTGGTCAGGCCGGCCAGGGAGGCGAGAGTGGCGCCCGCCCCGCCGGCGGGGACCCACCAGGTGCGGTCGCCCACGATCCCGTCCACGCCCACGCCTCGGTCGGCTTGGTAAGCGCGCACCGCCGCTTCCGTCTGAGAGCCGAAGATGCCGTCGATTGCACCAGGGTCGGTCGACGCGCCTGAGCCGGCGAAGCTGTGGAGCGCCTTCTGAAGCGCCGTGACCACGGGGCCCGTCCCTCCCTGGGCGACCTGCGGCGTGTTTGGATCGCCTGGCAGCTTCCCCCACGTCGCCGGCCCGACGATGCCGTCGACGGCGAGTCCCTCGCCCTCTTGAAACGACTTGACCGCGGCCTTCGTGTGCGGTCCGAAGATCCCGTCGATTTCACTCCAGTCGAGCGACTTCATCATCACCAGGATGCGCTGAAGTCGCCGGACCTGGGGGCCCGTCGCGCCCTGTTGCAGTGTAGGTCCGCTGTTCATGTTGGCCTCCGATGCTCTACCAGTTCGTTCGGGCTAGGTCCGTTCACTTGGAAGACAACGATTGGAGGAGGATCGGGCCGCGCCGGGATCTCGGCTGTTCGGAGGCTTTCATCGACGCACTTATACAGCTCGGCGGCTCCGAGAGCACCATCTCGGCTAGCGAACGCGAACGATTCCTCCCACGAACGATTCCCCCCGCCTTTACTGCGATCACACCTAGGTCTGGGGCCATGCGGGGATCGACCTCAGGAAGTCTTGCCGATGATCCCGCGCATCTCGTCGCGCGAGAACGCCCGCATCGTCTTCGTGCGGACGTTTCCCGCCGAGCCGAGCATCAGTAGAGCGGCGGTGACCGACTCGTCGTCAGGGGCCTCGGCAATCACAACGCTGTCGTGCTCTCCGAGAGTCCAATAGACATCTATGAACCGAACACCGAGCTCCTCGAACTGCTGCTCGGAGGCTTCGGAGCGATCGACGCTTTCCCTGAAGCCCGCTATGCCATGCTCGGTCCAGTTGATCAGGGTCACGTACCTCGGCATCGCACCTCCTCCACTATTTCGGATCGGTCGTGGCGACCCTAGATCATGGGCGCGGGCGTGTCCAGCCAGAATCGAACCCGACCCCTCCAGCGGAACTGAGTGGGGCGCGGCCGGGCGCTGACGACATGAAACGGAGGTTTCATCCCTTCCCGGCTCATCGGGATTGACCGTACACGCGACCTACGCGCTGGGACCGCTGGTCCGGCGGGGCAGTGCCGCCGCGGGGGATAAGGGTCTTATCCGCACTTGCGCCGAGCGGCCCGCGAGTGTAGCGTCGTCCTTCCGGAACAGCGGAGCGCCGCCGGAGACTCCGTGCATGGACGATAGACCGGTGAACTTGCTTGGGGCAACGTAGGGTGGGGTGGCCGGAGAGCAGGGACGGGGGATCCCCGGACGCGACCGACTTGAGTTATCGGCTTCTGTCGCTGCCAATGGCAGGCGCGGTGCTTCATGTGGGCGCGCACCCAGACGACGAGGACAGCGGTCTCCTGGCATATCTCGCGCACGGACTCAACGTGCGCACCGTCTACTGGTCTGCCACGCGGGGAGAGGCCGGGCAAAATCGGCTCAACTCCTACCGGGGCGAGGCGTTGGGGGTCTTCCGCACGTGGGAGAGTGAGGACGCGCGCGCAATCGATGGGGCGGAGGCCCTGTTCGGCCCCTTCTACGACTTCGGCTACAGCAAGAGCGGCTCGGAGGCGCTCGCCAAGTGGAGAAGAGATGCCGTCCTTCGCGAGATCGTTCGCGCAATACGTCTGGTTCAGCCCGAGATCGTCATCTCGCGCTGGACCGGACAGCCCGCCGACCAGCACGGCCATCATCAGGCCATCGGAGAGGTCATCGCCGAGGCGTTTCGGGCCGCCGGTGAGCCCAGCTTTTTCCCGGAGCTCCGGCAGCTCGGCCTGGAGGCTTGGAAGCCGCGACGGCTCTACCAGTCGGTCGGAGGCGGCGACTGGACGCCGGAACAGGATCTGGCGTCGTTGGGCACTCTCCGGGACGACCTCGAGCGAGAGGGTCTGGTCCGCCTGGACGCTGGCAAGCTGGACCCGATCGCGGGCCGAACCTTCCAGGAGCAGGGCTGGTTGGCCCTCAACAAGCATCGTTCGCAGGGGATGGCGTTGTCGCCGCGCCCTGGTCGCTTCGTCTACTACTGCCGGCTGATCGAGGACTCGAGTCCCGATCAAGACTGGGATGTGAGCAGTCATGGAGGCCTCTTTGAGGGACTCGATCCCACGCTCACTGGACTCGCCGATCATGCGGGAGAGAACTCGGGCTGGATGCGGGGGGCGCTCGAACGCGTCAAGCGGCATGCCGAGGAAGCGCTCGCCGCCCACCGGATCCCAGACGCCACCGCGGCGGGAGGCCATCTGCTATCGGCGGTATCGGCCATGCGTTCCACGATCTCGCAGCTCGGCTCACATTTGGACGAGCCACAAAGGCTCGCCACGTCGATGTATCTCGAGCGCAAGCTCCGTGATCTCGAGGAGGCAGCCGCGGGATGCCTCGGTCTAAGACTGGAGTGTCGCAGCACCGCCATGCACGTCGTCCCGGGACAATCATTCGAAATCCGGGCTCGACTGTGGAACTTCGGACCCCTCGAAGCCGATATCGAGGCCACGCGGCTGCGCGTTCCGCCTGACTGTCAGGCGCGAGCAGCTAGCGAGCAGGAACCTGGCTCAGCTGCAGCGGACGGCGCAGTCGCCGAGAGGGGCTTCATGGTCAGCGTGTCGCCGAGGGCGGGCCTCAGCTGCCCCTACTGGCTCGTAGAGCCACGGGGGCCGTACGCCTACCGCTGGCCAGCGGAGCCGTACTGCGGGCGTCCCTTCCGCCCTGCTCGGTTCGAGGCCGAGTGCGAGCTGCAAGTGGAAGGACATCGCCTCCTGATCCGGGCTCCCGCCATCGCCCGCAGTGCCTTCCCGGGCGGCTTCCGCGACCTCTATCCCGCCGTCATTCCCCCGGTCTCCCTCCGCTCTGACCCCAGCGTCGTATGCATTCAGGGGGGACGTGAGCCTGCACCCGACAGGAACGGAGCGCTACCAGAGCCGTTCACGCCCGAGTCGATCGCCGGCGAGGCACACGTCGAGCTCGATGTGTTGGTGCGCAACCACACCGACAAGACCCTGACTGGCAAGCTCGAGCTCGAGGCCCCTAACTGGATCACCGTCGATCCGGCCGCGCTCGACGTCTCGCTCGGCGGGGGCGGTAGCCAGCCGTACGCATTCACCCTCACCGCCGCCGCGACCGCTCCGCCGGGTACGCAAACGCTTCGCTTTCGCGTGGACGTGGAGCAGCGTACGTACGCGACCGGGCTCATGCCTGTGCGCATGGGGCCCGCGAATCAGGCTGGCGAACCCGACCCTGCGAGCTGCATCCGCGAAACCTTCCTGCTCACCCCGTCCAAGGTCGATCTGCACGTCATTGAGGCTCGCATCGCCCGATCGCTGCGCTACGCCTACGTCGCCGGTGCCGATGAAGATGTCCCACGCCAGCTGGAGCCCTTCGGAGTCCAATTCCACATGATCGTCGACGAGGAGCTCAAGCGACTCGACCTGTCTCGCTTCGACGCGATCGTGGTTGGACCCAGTGCCTACTCGACCCGTAGCGAGCTCCGGCCAGCCGCCTCTCGGCTGCTGGAGTACGTGCAAGGCGGCGGTACGCTGATCGTCCAGTACCAGCCCTACGACTATCAGGCGCCGGGCCTTACCCCCTATCCCTTCCGCTACAGGGAGCCCCACGATCGCGTCACCGACGAGACGGCCCGCGTCCGCTTCCTCGCGCCCGAGCACTCCCTCTTCCATGTGCCCAACGAGATCGGCGATGGGGACTTCGACGGGTGGGTACAGGAGCGCGGTCGGTACTTCTTCAGCGAATGGGATCGGCGCTACGTTCCCTTGTTGGCCTGCGCTGATCCGGGGGAGGATCCCAAGCCAGGCGGGCTGATCGTCGCCGACTATGGGCGCGGGACCTACGTCTACTGCGGGTATTCGCTCTACCGCCAGCTCCCAGCCGGGGTGCCGGGGGCGTTTCGGCTTTTCGCCAACCTCCTCGCGATCCCAGCGGTTCGCGTCGCCGAGAGGATGGAGTTCATGAGAGGGACGGAGCTCTTCGCTTCCCTGCCCGACCCTCAACTCGCGAGGCTGGCCAGGATCACATCGGAGCGTCTCGTGAAGGGGGGCACCGTGATCTCCTCCCAGGGAGACCCGGCGCGTGAGGTCTATGTGGTCCGCGAAGGCGAAGTATCAATCCTGCGTCGCCGCGACGGCGTCGAGACCGAGCTGGCAGTGTGCGGAAGGGGAACGTGCATCGGTGAAGTGGCGGCGCTCGGAAAGGTGACGCGGACTGCTTCGGTCGTGGCTCGCGGACCGGCGCGGCTAATCGTGCTCGAGGAGGAGCAGCTCGAGTGGCTCCTAGAGGCCGAGCCAGAGGTCTCGCGCGCGCTTCTCATGCTTCTCGCGAAAAGGATGGCTGCGGAAGCTGGGCCGCTCAGATGAGGATTGGCCTCCTCTGCCACAGCGGGATCGGAGGTAGCGTCCGAATCGCGTGCGCGCTCGCGAGCGAGCTGGCGCGACGCGGACACAACGTTCACGTGATGGCCCGCAGGCCGCCGGTGGCGGATTGGCTGAAAGGCAGCGGACTGTCCGTACACACCCTCCTTCCCTCTGCGGAGCGGGGCCCTCCGGTCGGGTTGAACGTCGACTGGAGTAACGATGAGCAAGCTGAATTCTGCTCTCTGGTCGCGCGCGTCGTGCGAACCCAGCACCTTCAGGTGCTGCACGCGCACTACGCGGTGCCGTTCGCGCACTTCGCCGCGTCGGTCGCCCGCCGGCTCGGGCCATCTGCTCCCGCGACGATCGCAACACTGCACGGCACCGACGTCAGCGTCCACGCTCGCCAGCCGGCAGAGCGCCTGTTGCTTACAGAGAGCCTCCGGGCCCTCTCTGCGGTCACCACCGTTTCCAACGACCACGCTCGCCCCGCTCGCCATCTGCTGGTCCTGACCGAGCGGCCCGTGGTCATCCCCAACTTCGTAGACGTCACCCGATTCAAGCCGGCTCAGTCTCCTCATCCCGGCCGGCCTCGCGTCGTTCACGTCTCCAACTTCAGGGGCGTGAAGGATCCTCGCAGCCTGGCCCGCGTCTTCCTGGCCGTCCGCGAACGCATCGACGCCGAGCTGTGGCTGGTTGGGGATGGGCCGGCGCTGCCGGCGCTGAGGACGATGCTTTCCGAGGGCGACACAGCAGACGGGGTGCGATTCTTCGGCGCCACAACCGACGTCGCGGCGATCCTGCGTCAGGCCGATCTACTGCTGATGACCAGCGTGGTCGAGAGCTTCTGCCTGGTCGCAGCGGAAGCGATGGCGAGTGGCCTCCCGGTGGTGGCTACCAGGGTTGGCGGACTTGCCGAGGTCGTCGACGATGGAGCGACCGGCCATCTGTTTCCGGTTGGCGCCCACGACGCCACCGCCGATGCCGTCGCCGAGCTGCTCGCACGCCCCTCGCTCCGCCGCAGGATCGGCAGCGCCGCCCGGCGGCAGGCCGCCCGCTTCGCCTGCGAGCGGATCGTGCCGCTCTACGAGACGCTCTATCGGGACCTCATCGATCATCGAGGCGAGCGGGAGGCTCGCCCGTCGCGCGCCGTGAGCGAGGCTCACTGATGGGCGTCCTCGCGGAACTCACCGGGTCCGAGCGAGGCACCGCCCTCCTGCGTAACGAGGGTGTCTTCCTCGAGCGGCACTGCTTCCTGGAGGCGATCCGCATTCCGGCAAGGGGCGCGCTCCAGCGGCTATCCGGGCCCTCCGGTGGCGGCGATAGCCGCGCCCGTCCGATCGTTTACACGGGTCAGCAGCTGTGCGTCGACTATGGCGCATCGGTGTTCGCCAAGCTCGCCGTCCTGAGCGAGCTGCAGACGGACCATGATCTCCGCGGGTGCGCGCTCTGGGTCGATGTGGACCGCGCCGGCTCGGACAAACGGATGACCGTGATCTCTTGGCCGCGGCGGGGCGGGCGGGCCGGAGTCTCCCTGGCCCCCCCCGGAAACAAGAACCGCGAGCCTCGGTTCATCGCGATCGAGAAACCAGAGCTCCTGAGGGCGCTTGATCGGCTCCGGACGTACTTGGGCGAGGCCGGCGTCGGGTACCGAGGCTTGGACCGCTATGCGCAGCTTCGCGAGATCCTCGCCGAGAGCCCTCCGTCCACGCTCGCGGATCTGAGCGCGGAGATCACCGATCAGGTTCTCTCCGAGTACGGGATCAGATTGACGCCGCTTCGCCTTTCCAGGTTGCTGGACGAGAGAGACCTTACGGAGCAGGTCGAGGCCTGCCTCAATCGACTGCCGCGGGTCATCGAGGTATTCAATCGCGCCGTTTCAGACCTGAGGGAGCTTGGGATAGACCCGCTGCTCCGTCCGCTCGGCGACGACTACCTACCGCTGCGCATCGCCTGCGCGTCCGACGCGACCCGCTTGCCGCTCCGGCGCCGCGACGGAGTCGGCGGAGCGTATGCCCTCGCGACCTGTCGGTGCGGAGCCAGTTACAGGTTCTTGCTCGGTCGCGGAGACCTGTCGCTCAGTCAAATCGCGCAGACTCACCGCTGGAGCCCGGACGTGCTGCTACCCACGTTCCTCAATGATCTGGCGAGCGGCGTGGTAGCCGGCAAGAGCAGCGCGATCTACGGGATGGTCCTGAATAGAGTCCTTCGCGAGGCCCTCGACAAGGATCCGATTCCGATTTTCGTGCCCGAGAGCCTGACCTCTCGTGACGCGGATGGTCCTCGGCTGGTGGCGGACAGCCTGATGGTCAGCTATCTGCTCGGAACCTGAGATGGATCCGCTGGACGTCCTCGCTTTCTCCGCCCATCCCGACGATGCAGAGATCGGCTGCGGCGGGGCGCTGGCGCTTGCGGTCCACCGGGGACTGCAAGTTGGGGTCGCCGATCTGACGGACGGAGAGCGGGCGAGTCGCGGTACCCCAGCCCGGCGCGCCACGGAGAGGGCGGCCGCCGCGCGCAGCCTCGGGCTTGGCGAGCGGATCACGCTCGGTCTGCCCGACGGTGAGATTGGCCGGTCGCGTGAGGCACTGGCGAGCGTGATCGAGGTGATCCGCGACACCAGACCGCATACGGTTCTCGCCCCAAACGGCGTCGACCGGCATCCCGACCACGAGGCGGCGGCGAGGCTTGTAAAGGAAGCCTGCTTCGAAGCGGGCCTGGCGAGGGTCGGCAGCGGTTCCCCGCATCGTCCGGCGCGGCAGTTCTCCTACATGTCCCACTCGCCCTTCGATCCCTCCTTCGTAATTGACATCTCCGAGGTCTGGGACCAGAAGAAGGAAGCGGTGATGTGTTACCGAAGCCAGTTCTCCCCGGAGGGCGATGGACCAGTGACGGCGCTGAGCGGCGGCGACTTCCTGGAGCTCTTGGAGGTGAGGGCGCGCTGGTTCGGAGCCATGATCGGCGCACGCTATGGCGAGCCGTACGTCTGCCGTGGTCCAGTTCCGTTGTCCAGCCTTCCCGACCGGCCGCGTAGGAGCGCGACCGAGGCCTCGGCCCTGGCGTACTCGATGTGGTGACGGCGGCCGCAGAGGACTGTGGGCCGGGGAGCCTGCGGTGGCAGGCCACCGAGGTGCTCGGATCATGATCGGAGGAGTCGGAAGACGTGTCGCGGAGGGCGCCGCGGCGCTCGCCTCGAACCTTCGCCGCCCGAATCTCCGCCGCGCCCAGCTCGCCTTCGGCTCCGCCTATGCGGCTGAGTGGTCATTTACGGTCGCGCTGGGGGTGGTGGCCTTCCGCCACGGGGGGGCGTTCGCGGTCGGAATTGTTGCGTTGATCCGAATGCTCCCCTCGGCGCTCATCGCGCCGTTCGCAACCGCCGTAGCCGACCGCGTTCGCCGCGATCGGGTGTTGATCTGGGTGGGAGTGATACGCGCCGCCGCCGTGGGCGCAGCGGCGGTGGTGCTTGCCCTCGATCTGGCCACCGTGTTCGTCTACGTGCTCGCCGTCCTCGCGACGATCCCGTTCACCGCCTTCCGTCCAGCGCACTCGGCGCTTCTGCCGGCATTGTGCGTGACACCAAAAGAGCTGACCGCCGCGAACGCATCGCGAGGGCTGCTCGATTCCGCCAGCACTCTTATCGGCCCCCTGCTCGCCGCGCTGCTGCTCGATGTAAGCGGTCCCGAGTCGGTCTTTGGGCTCACCGCGGGGTTATCGCTTTGGTCAGCCGTCTTGGTGAGCCTGATCGACTACGAGCCGGCGCCGCGTGTCGCGCCGCCCGCCCCGATCCGCGTTGCTGCGGACACGGCGGAGGGTTTGCGCGCGATCGCGGCACAACGTGAAGTCACGATGCTGTTCGGTCTTGGCGCGGTGCAGGCCTTGACCCGAGGAGCGCTCAACGTGTTCACCGTCGTCGTGGCCATCGATCTACTCGAGACCGGGGCACCGGGGGTGGGCGTCCTGACGGCGGCGATCGGCGTCGGCGCGATCGTCGGATCGCTTACAGCCTCGGTCCTGGTGGGGAGCCGTCGCCTCGCAGCCTATACCGGAGTCGGCATCGCTCTGTGGGGCATGCCACTCACCCTGATCGGCGTCTTTCCAGCCGAGTTCCTTGCCCTGATCATGCTCGCGATCGTGGGCGCTGGAAACGCTCTCGTGGATCTCGGCTACTTCACCCTGTTCCCTCGCCTCCTACCCGATGAGGTCCTGGCGCGGGTGTTCGGGGCGCTCGAGAGCCTCGTGGCGTTCGCCGTTGGCCTCGGGTCCATCATTACCCCGCTTCTCATCGCGCTGTTCGGCATCAGGGGAGCGCTCGTGGCGACCGGGCTGATGACCCCGGCGGTGGTCGCGCTTGCCTGGTCGCGGCTCGTCAAGGTGGACGAGCGCCTTGGCGCGCAGGCGGACATAATCCAGCGCCTTCGCGAGGTGACGATGCTCCGGCCCCTCCCGATCTCGACCATCGAGCATCTTGCCCGTCACGCGCGTGAGGAGTCGGTTGACCCCGGCGAGACCGTTATCGAGCAGGGAGAGGTGGGAAAGAACTTCTACGTCATCGTCACCGGGGAGGCCGAGGTAAGGCGAAATGGGCGCCTGGTCGCTGTTCTTGCGGACACCGAGTGCTTCGGGGAGATCGCGCTGCTGCGTGACGTCCCGCGCACTACGAGTGTCCGTGCGCGCACACGGCTAACGCTTTACGCGCTCGATCGCACCCACTTCGTGCCCACGGTGAGCGGGTATACCGCGAGTGCCGCCGAGGCCGAAGCGGTGGTCGAGAGTCGCTTGGCCGCAAGCGCCCGCCCAGGATGAGCGCCGATGGATCGGGCCATTGCTTGGGCCCCAGCGCCTTCGGCTACCTTCAGTCTGAATGAGGGATTTGGGTGATCGTCTGGTTGCCAAGTCTTCTCGCGCGCCAATACCTCACCCCGCCGCGGCTTCCCCCGCCGCCCACCGCGGCGCGACGGTGACTGCGGGCCGACGCGGAGCGTCAGTGCGTGTACTTCACCAGCTGCTCGATGTCCGATCCCCCGGAGACGTCCACTGCGAGAACGGCTTGCCCGCTCCCCTTCGCGTAGAACTTGAGCTCCGAGACGTTGGGCTCGATAGGGGAGAAGTCCTCGGTCATCAGCACGCGCTTGAAATGGCCGGCGGGAACCTGGGCCTGTTCGTCGAGAGCCAGGACCCGTGATTGATCCTCGGCGACGCCCTTTGAGTACTCCTCGCGGTAGGACATGCCCACCTCTGGCTTTGCCGGCAGGGCGACTCCGGGCAGCGCTCCGTTGACGCCGGCCTCCCACGAGCCGTTGTCGATCGGATGGCCGTTCACGTACTCGACCGTGTGCTCGCCGAAATACCAGACGTTCCCGTGCTTGTCCTGGGCGTACCAATCCCTGGTCACCTCGGTCGGCTTACCGTGGTCGCTGACGATGTCGCTCACGACCCGAGCCCGAATCCCATCGGCGATCATCTTCGTCCGTTTGGTGACCTTGATCACGTCCCGCTGCACCGACCCGTCAGAGGTGTCCACGACTCGGTAGACCCACCGGCTGCCAACCGTCATCGGCCATTGCGGATTGTCGATGTTCGCACTGAAGTCGGCCGGGTGGAGGTGGACGGGGTCATCACCTTGCGGCAGTCCCGAGCTTCGGTGCAGGGTGCCGCCATTCGCCGCCACGCCGAGGCCCAAGGCCAGCGCGGCGACCAAGATGACAGCGGTTGCCGTGGCCACCTTGATGTTGAGTGCTTTCTTGGCCATCGCAGCGCTCCTTCCCTTCGAATCGGCCTTGTCGGGTAGTGATGCCGGACCGGGATGAATTTGGCGTGAAAGCGGCGGAGCTCGAGATCGCCGTCGCCTATGCATTGGGCTCACACTGAGCGAGGAGGATGCACATGGCAGTCGTGCTGGTTCATCAGGGGCCGACCATCACCCCGGGAGAGGTACGAGGAAGTCGTCCGCCGGTTGACTGAGGCGCGGAAGGACCGCATGCAGTCCCCCTCCCACTGGCCGCTCGAGGGCCTTCTCGTGCAGTCGCGGGAGGGGGCCGGACGGCTTTCGCGTCGTGGATATTGGGAATCGGAGGAGGCCTGCAACACGTTCGGCGAGTCCTGGGCCGCATCTGCAGGAGGTCGGCATCACGGAGCAGCCCGAGATGTACACCGCGCACACGTTCGTCCCGGCCTGACTGCCAGCCTCACCCTCGGGATAGGGTTGACGGGAGCGTTCGTCGAAAGGAGGCAGGAGATGGCAATCGCGGTCAGATTCGCGGCGGAGCCCACGACGCGTGAGAAATACGACGAGGTTCGTGCGCGTCTCGAGCAGGGAGGCGATTGGCCCGCGCCGGGGCTCATCTTCCACACCGCGTACGGCGAGGCTCAGGTCGAGGGCGTGTTCGAGGTGTGGGAGTCGCGCGAGGCTTTCGAGCAATTCGGCTCCAAGCTCATGCCGCTGCTAGATGAGGTCGGCATCGACGCCGGGCAGCCGGAGGTCAAGGACGTATACAAGATGGATAAGCCGTAGCGAGACGGCTTTATCAGGTCAGCGATCGGCGCAACGGCTCGGCACTCAGCCGAAAAGGCCTCAGTCACCGTCTCAACTAGAGCCGGCTCAAGACCACCGGCGCGTCGTTAGAGATTGGACTTTGTTCCCTCAGACGGAACGAAGTCCAAGCTCGGGCCCGAGCTAGGATCCGGGCGATGGAGCCCAAGGACATCGCCGTAGCGATCGCACGAGGAAGGATCGCGCTCGGCGCGGCCGCTCTTGCGGCTCCGGCGCTCGCCGCGCGGGCGATGTTCGGCCGCCGATCAGGGCGCGGGACGGCGGCCTTCGCACGGATGCTCGGCGGCCGCGACATGGCGCTCGGCCTCGGCGTCGTGATCGCGCTGGACCGCGGCGCGCCGGTGCGGGGCTGGGTCGAGGCATGCGCGCTGGCCGATAGCGTCGATCTCGTCGCGTGCCTCCTCGCCCGCGACGAGATTCCCGAATCCACGTTGGTTCCCATGGCCGCAATCGCGGGCGCCGCTTCATTGACCCAGGCGTGGCTGTCGCGCAAGCTGGACCCGGCGCCGCCGGCCAGTCCGGGGCATCCCGAGGCCATCGCCACGGGTCATCCGCCGGAGCGGGTGAGCGCAACATCCTGAGAAGGGCCGCGTGCGGAGTGCCGTGAGCTTCGCCGGGATCGATGTCGGGGGCCGCCGCAAGGGATTCCACGTTGCCGCGGTCGACGGCGATCGCAGGCTGATCGCGGGCCCACAGCGACTCGCGGTAGTCGAGCCGGTGCTGGCCTGGCTCGAGGAAGTTGGGCCGGCCGTCGTCGCGGTCGACAGCCCGATGAGCTGTGCGCCGCCGGGCGAGGTCTCCCGCCCCGCCGAGCGGGCGCTCGCGAAGGAGATCTGCGGGATCCGCTTCACCCCGGGGGAGTCAAGGCTCGCGGGGAATCCCTACTACGAATGGATCGTCTGCGGCCTCGAGCTCTACCGCGCGCTGCAGCGAGCGGCCCGCGGCTGGGAGGTCATCGAGGTCTTTCCAACGGCATCGTGGACGGTTTGGGCCGAGTCCAGGGGCACCAGAAGCCGGGCGCGGTGGACGCGCCAGGCGCTCGAGGCGACAAGGCTCGCGGGGCTACCTGATCGACGCTTGGGTCAAGACGATCGCGACGCGATCGCCGCCGCGCTGACGGCGCGGCTGCATGCGCACGGCGAGACGCGGCAGTTCGACGAGATCGTGGTGCCGCTGGCGCACCAGAAATAGAGGGCGCAACTCATGGCGAGGGCGCGGGGCGGAGCAGCGCTCCACCCCGCGTCATCGGACGCCGCGCTTGAACCGACCTACGCCGTCGCGGCTGCGGAGTCGGCCTGAGTGCCGAGATCCCTGTTCTCCGGAACGAACTTGCTGGCGATGAATGTCGCGCCCTGCGGATCGGCGAGCACCGTCATCCTCACCCAAGGAGCGTCCATCGGTGGGCTGACGACCTTGCCGCCCAGCTCCGCGGCCTTCTCGGCGGTGGCGTCGGCATCACCGACCGCGAGCGTGACGCTCCAGTGCGCCGGCGTGTCGGTCTGGTTGTCAGCGATCGGATTGATCGCCGCGACGACGTCCTCGAAGCCCGGAGGCGCGCCGCCCTCCGCCATCTGCTTGCGCAGATCCGGGTTGCTCTGCTCGAGGTGGTCGCCGTAGCCCGGCAATGTCCACAGCTCGCCGCCCGGCCCGAGGTCGAGCGTTCGCCACCCGAAGACTGCCCGGTAGAACGACTTGGCGGCCTCTGGATCGCGCGTGTTGAGCCCGTTGAAGACCACCGACCCGGGTTCGTTCACGACGCCGGCCCCCTTTTGCTCCTTCGCCTCCCAGACGCAGAACGCCGCCCCCTCCGGGTCGGTGAACACCGCCATCCGCCCGGCGGCCATGACGTCGAACGGCTCCATCAGGACCTGCCCGCCGGCCTCGCGGACCTTCGACGCCGTCTCGTCGGCGCTCGCGACCCAGATGTAGGAGTTCCACATCGCCTGCGGCGGCGCGCCCTCGGGGATCGACCCCACGGCCGCCACGTCGCGCCCGCGGACGCGGGCGATGAAGTACTTGCCCGGCGAGTCGGGCGGCATGACGTCGGCGAACTCCCAGCCGAAGAGCCCCCTGTAGAAACCGACCGCGGCCTCGGGATCGGGCTGGCTCGTATCGGCCCAGCACGGGACGCCGGGGATGTATCCGTCGCGTTCTGGCATCGCTGCTCCTTCCTCGCTCGTTGATCGGTCGCGCTGCACCCTACGGGCTGTTTAGGTCAGAATCCGTCCGCAACTTCGGCGACCATTGACATCCGATGACGGAGACGGCCAGCCGGCTGCTCGAACTGCTCTCGCTGCTCCAGGCCCGCCGCGACTGGCCGGGCTCCGAGCTCGCCAATCGGCTCGAGGTCTCCGGCCGGACGGTCCGGCGGGACGTCGAGCGTCTGCGCCGGCTCGGCTATCCCGTCGAGTCCCTCACCGGCCCGGCCGGTGGCTACCGCCTGCGAGCCGGAAGCGCGATGCCGCCGCTCCTCCTCGACGACGAGGAGGCGATCGCGATTGCCGTCGGACTTCGCACGGCGGCGGGGGCCTCGGTGAGCGGCATCGAGGACACCGCGGTGCGGGCACTGGTGAAGCTCGAGCAGGTCCTGCCTGGGCACCTGCGGAGGCGCGTGCGGGCACTCGGCTCGGCGACGCTGACGCTTCCGGTCGCCGGACCGAGGATCGACCCCCAGCACCTGACCGTGATCGCCGGGGCCTGCCGCGACTCCGAGTGCCTTCGCTTCGCCTACCGAAGCCGCGATGGCGCCGACACCAGGCGCGAAGTCGAGCCGCACTCGCTCGTCAACCACGGGCGCCGCTGGTACCTCGTCGCCTGGGACCGCGGGCGCGGCGACTGGCGCACGTTCCGCCTCGACCGCCTCACGAGGCCGATGTCGACCGGGGTGCCGTTCAGCCCGCGGAGCCTGCCCGCGAAGGACGCCGCCGCATACGTCGAGCGCAGCATCGCCGCCGCGCCGACGCGATACGAGGCGGTCGTGACCCTTCACGCCCCCGCCGAGGAGATTGCCAATCGGGCCCCGCCGTACTGGGGGGCGGTCGAGCCGATCGACGAGCGGACCTGCAGATACAGAACCGGAGACGACGAGCTCGGCTGGCTCGCGCTGCGGATCGCCATGCTCGGGGTCGACTTCGAGGTCAGTGAGCCACCTGAGCTCGTGGATCACCTGCGCGCGCTCGCGTCGCGAATCAGGCGCGGCGCGGGCGGCGCGCCGGTGCCGAGGAGTCGCGACCCTCGAGGCCGTCAGCGCCGGGATCGCGGACGGCGACCGTAGGCGCGGTCGCTGATCTCCGCCATCCCGAGCCCGCGCCTCACCCGCGAGTATGGGACACGTCGGTAGCCGATGAGTCCTCATGTTCCGCGGAGTCCCAAGGAGAAACTGGTTTCCCCCAGCCTAGGAGGCGCAATGAGCAAGCTCAGACTAAACATCGCGATGTCCCTCGACGGCTTCGTCGCCGGACCCGAGCAGAGCGAGGAGCACCCGCTGGGGATCGGCGGTGAGCGGCTCCACGAGTGGCTCGTCCCGCTGAGGGTCTTCCGTGAGATGCACGGGGAGGAGGGCGGCGAGGTGAACGCGAGCACCGCCGTCATCGAGGGCTGGTTCGAGAATGTGGGCGCGACGATCATGGGTCGCAACATGTTCGGGGGCGGGCCCGGCCCGTGGGCCGATGACCCGTGGCTGGGCTGGTGGGGCGACGAGCCTCCGTTCCACAACCCCGTCTTCGTGATCACCCACCACGCGCGCGAGCCGGTGGAGATGCAGGGCGGTACCACGTTCCATTTCGTCACCGACGGGATCGAGTCGGCGCTCGGACAGGCGAGGGATGCAGCCGGCGGCAAGGACGTCTCGCTGGGGGGCGGCGCGAGTGTCGCCCAGCAATACCTGGCCGCTGGCCTGCTCGACGAGATCGAGGTCTCCATCGTGCCGGTACTGCTGCGCGCGGGCGCGCGGCTCTTCGACAACCTGGACAGCGCCGCGATCGCGCTCGAACAGGTCCGCGCGATCGAGGCGCCTGGCGTGACCCACGTCAAGTACAGGGCCGGCGCCGGGTAGCGACCGGACTCAGCCGTTCGCGTATTCCGCGTACCGCACGAGCCCGGCGGGCCAGCCATCCGGCGATCCGACTGCGTCGCGCATGCCCTCCCACCCGGGGCCGTGCCGGTCGAGGTTTCGGTGCTCGAGCTCGACCCGCGTTCGCCGCGAGCCGTCCGGCACGAACCGGACCTCGACCTCGCTCGCCTTCGCCGGGTCGCTCTCGACCGTCCACTGGGGAGTGATGTCCCAGCTGAAGGCGAACCGGGTGGGCGGCTCGTACGCGAGCACCCGCGCCCAACGGCATTCGCTGCCGTCGACGCCGCGGTCGTAGATGTGCCCGCCCGCTCGCGGCTCGAGCACCATCTCGGCGAGCTCCGCCTCGATCAGATGATGATCGGGATGCCACCAGCTCTCCATCTCCTGCGTGAACGCCTCGAACGCGCGCTCTACCGGAACCTCCACGACGACGTCGGCGCGGACGGACGTGGCACTTGTCTCGGTTTGCATCAGACCTCCTTCGCTCGGCGCTCTGCCACATCCTTAAACGCGGCGAGAGCGCGGTTCCAGAACCGGTCGAGATAGGCGCGCAGCTCCTCGAGCCCGTCGGGGTCCACCCGATACACGCGGCGAGTGCCCGCTCGCGTGTCGATGACGAGGCCGGCCTCCTTCAGGACCTTCAGGTGCTGCGAGACGGCCGGGCGACTCACCGGCAGCTCGCTCGCGAGCTCGCCCACCGCCCGGGGACGTTCGGCGAGGCGCTCGAAGATCAGCCGGCGCGTCGGATCACCGAGTGCGGCGAGCCCACCTACCGATCGCTGTTGGTTAGTAGCCACTTACGGTAAGCGGAAGCTTACCACGGGTTTCCCGACCCGAGCGCGTGGACCCGCTGGACCGGTACGGGATCGCGCTGTGCGGAGTGAGTGAGCAAGACCTACTCGACCGCCACCCTTCGCTCGGATGCCCAGCCCGAAGCGCGTGGACGCCTCGGTAACTTCTCGTCCATGGGTGAGCGGCGATGAGCATCTTCGCGCGAATCGCTGAGGCGAAGATCCAGGAGGCGATGGAGCGCGGCGACTTCGACGGACTGCCGGGCCGGGGCAGGCCGCTTCGGCTGGAGGACATGTCCGGGGTTCCCCCGCACCTGCGCATGGGCTACAAGATCCTCCGCAACGCGGGAGTCGCGCCGCCAGAGGTCGAGCTGCGGCGCGAGGTCTACCGGCTCGACCGCGAGATCGGCGCGACCACGGACCCGGTCGCCCTCGCGGAGCTCCGGAGGCGCCGGCGCGACAGCGACCTGAGCCTCGCGATCATGCTCGAGCGGCGCGCGGGCGCCGCCGGCCCGCGGGCGGTTCGGGCGCTGAGGGGCCGACGGACCCCCTAACGCGGCGCGCGTCGTGGCGATCCGCTGATGGCGCTCGCGCTGCTCACGCGCTATCCCGGCTTCAACGGCAAGCGCGCCTGGTCGCGAAATTCCTCACCGCGCAGGCTGATCTCGAGCTCGTCGCGCTGGTTGAGCCGCGGATGGGGCTGCGCCCGCCCCGCTTCCGCGACTACGTGGGACCAATGGTGGAGTTCTTCCGCCGGCACGAGCACGATTCAGGCCTCGTACCGGACTGAATATCCGCCCGAACCTCAGGCCGCCACCGGCTCCGGCCGGGCTCTGGGACCGAATCGCGGCCGGATCACCTCATGCCTCGCCACCGGCCGCCGGCCCCACTCGGCTGCCTGGGCGAAGGCCACGAGGCGCTCGAAGTAGGAGGCGAGAGGCGGCGGCTGGATGCCCGCCGGCGCCAAGGCCTCGCGCGCGGCGGAGTTGTCGTAGCGCGTCCGCATCGCGAAGTACGGGAAGTAGACCTCGCTGCGGCGAAGTGCCCTGCGCCGCGCCTCGCTTCCGCTGCGAACGAGAAGCGGATGGATCAGCCGGCGATAGAGCCAGGGCGGCAGCACACGTGGCGCGGGCCGCGATGCGGCGGCGCTTCCAAGCTCGATCAGCTCGCCGACGCTGCTGGCCCGATTGCCCGCGGTCAAGTGATACGTCGTTCCTGGGCTCCCGGCCGGGGCGACGATCGCATCGGCGACGAAGTCGACCGGGACGACGTCGACCGGCGCGGAGCGGCGGGCGGGGATCGCGGGGTAGGCGCCGCGAGCGAACGCCTTCATCGGCGCGTAGAGTACGTTGAACGCGGGGGTCCAGCCCGTCCTGGAATCGCCGACGACGATGCTGGGGCGCACGATCTGGATCGGCAGGCCCCGTCTGCGCTCGCGGACGAGGAGCTCGGCCTCAAACTTCGTGCGCTCGTACGGATTGCGGAAATCCTGTCCGACGTCGAGGTCGCTCTCGCGAAAGATCCCCGCGTGCGTTCCGGCGACGTATGCGGTCGATGTGTGGACGAACGCCTCGAGGCCGCCGCGACGGGCGCAGAGCTCGGCGAGGTCGATCATGCGCCGCGTCCCGTTCGCGTTGATCCATCGCTGCTCGACCAGCGGCATCGTGAATGAGACCGAAGCAGCGCAGTGGATGATCCGATCCGCCCGCTCAGCGAGCCAATCCCGGCGGCGCGAGCTCATCCCGAGCCAGGGGCTCGTCACGTCGCCGCAGACCGCGATCGCGCGGTCGCCCCACGGCTCCGTGCCTCCAAAGAGCGACTCGAGCAGCGCACCCAGCCGTTCATCTGCGCCCTCGTCGTCGTCGGCGCGGATCAGGACGTAGACGGGTCGCTGATCGCGCTCGAGGAGCCGGGCGAGCACCTCGCCGCCCAGAAACCCGGTGCCGCCAGTCAAGATCGTGCCTTGCTCTGTGCCGGTCACGCGCTCACTGGTTAACGGGGTTGTCTCAACTCCCCGTAAAGGCGTGTGACCGCCGTGTGGGGGACGCCGGTCTAAAGACCGCAACGTGCGACCCACCCGGCCGTCGATTCCTGACAAGCTGCGAGCGGCACCGGGAGAGCAACCGTGAAGGAGGCGCAGTTGGGGTACGAGACCGTCATTTGGGAGCAGAAGGGCGGCCTCGGCCGGTTGACCCTGAACCGCCCGCGGACGCTGAACGCCTGGACGGCCGAGTTCGGGCGCGAGCTGCGGCAGGTGGTGGAGGGAGAGGCCGCCGACGAGTCCGTGCGGGCAGTCCTCATCACCGGCGCCGGCCGCGCCTTTTCGTCCGGGGCGGACCTCAAGGCGGGATTCGAGCCGGCGGACGACGGCATGCCGGACATCAGGAAGGAGCTTCACGAGATCTACCATCCCGCGATCGCCGGGATCCGCCGCCTGCCGAAGCCGGTTGTGGCGGCCGTCAACGGTCCCGCGGTCGGGATCGGCTGCTCGCTCGCGCTCGCCTGCGACCTCGTCATGGCCGCCGAGTCGGCCTTCCTGGGGCTCGCCTTCGTGAACATCGGTCTGATGCCCGACGGCGGCTCCACCGCGTTCGTGCCGCCCGCCGTCGGCAAGGCACGCGCATTCCAGATGGCGTTCCTCGGCGAGCGCGTATCGGCGCCGCAGGCGCTTGAGTGGGGGCTCGTCAACTGGGTGCACCCGGACGATCGGCTGATGGACGAGGCGAACGCGCTCGTGGAGAGGCTCGCCGCCGGCCCCACTGGCTCCTACGCGAGCGCGAAGCGCGCCCTGAACCAGGCCGTCTACGGTGACCTGCACGCCCAGCTCGATTTGGAGGCGGAGCTGCAGCACGCGCTCGGCCGCACCCAAGACTTTCTCGAAGGCGTCGCGGCGTTCGCCGAGAGGCGGGAGCCCGTCTTCCGTGGCACATAGGACGGCTGGTTTCGCAGGATCTGGAGTTATTCTCGCCGCTCGTCGCGGTGATCATCGACCGCTCGCCCGCCAGCAGCGTCAGGCGTCCGGGCGCGCCTAGGAACTCCGTGCGGGCCGCCGGAGGCGGCCTCACTCCGGCGCTGCCCGAGCTGCGGGGTTGTTCGAGTAGCCCGGGCGCGGCACGATACGGGGATGAGCGGCTTCGTCTCGCGCGGGTTCACCGGCACGCGGCGAACGCCGGAGGAGTTCGCCGACCGGCTTCCCCCGGGCCAGTACGCGGAGGAAGGCTTTCCGGTCTTGACCGCCGGCCCTACGCCCCACGTCCCGACATCTCAGTGGCGTCTTCGCATCGACGGGATGGTCGCCGAGCCGCGGGAGTGGACGTGGGAGGACTTCCACGAGTTGCCGTTCGAGGAGGTCCCCTGCGACATCCACTGCGTCACGAAGTGGTCCAAGCTCGGGACCACCTTTCGCGGCGTCTCGGTCGACGCCCTCTTCGACGCCGTCGAGCCGCTCGACGCTTATGCGATGGCCTACTCGTACGGCGGCTACACGACCAACCTCGCGATCGAGGACCTCACCGACGGCAAGGCGTGGGTGGTGACGGAGCACGAGGACGCGCCGCTGCCGCGCGAGCACGGCGGACCGGCGCGCCTGCTCGTCCCCCACCTCTACTTCTGGAAGAGCGCCAAATGGATCGCTGGGATCCGGATCACGGATCACGACGAGCCCGGGTTCTGGGAGGACAACGGCTACCACAACCGTGGGGATCCCTGGAAAGAGGAGCGCTATTGGACCGATTGAGGCCGGAGGTGATGAGTCCGGTCGAGCTCCGCGCCCCCGGTCGGTGGCAGATCGGCACCGTCAGGCGGATCAAACGCGAGACACCGCGGGTCAAGTCGTTCCGGATCGAGCTGCCGATCTGGATGCCCCACCTGCCGGGGCAGCACTACGACGTTCGCCTCACGGCGCCCGACGGCTACCGGGCGCAACGCTCCTATTCGGTCGCCTCGTCGCCGCTTGACGAGGGCGAGATCGAGTTGACCATCGATCGCTTGGACGACGGCGAGGTCTCGCCGTACTTCCACGACGTGGTCGTGGAGGGCGACCAGATCGAGGTCCGCGGGCCCTACACCTCCTACTTCGTGTGGCGCGGAGAGCAGCCCGTCCTCCTCGTCGGCGGGGGATCGGGCGTCGTGCCGCTGATGGCGATGCTGCGTCACCGCCGGCGCACGATGCCCGAGCTTTTGATGCGGCTCGTCTACTCGGTGAGGACTTCCGAGGACGTGATCTACGCCGATGAGCTGGCAGAGGACACCACGCTCACGTTCACGCGCTCCGCTCCGGACGGCTGGAAGGGCCACACGGGCCGAATCGACGCCTCGCTGATCGACTCGGCGCTCATGCCGATCGCGACGGCGTTCGTCTGCGGCTCGAACGGCTTCGTCGAAGCCGCGACCCGGCTGCTGCTCGACGCCGCCGCCGAGCCGGGGCGGATCCGCACGGAGCGGTTCGGCCCCACGGGCTGACCCACCCACCTTCCGCGGATTGACGGGGTTAGGGATTAACGGGGTTAGGAGTACCCCTGGCCCCGCTACCCCGTCAACGCGAGTCGCTCTATGCGGCTTCGGCTGCGCCCGAATAACGGAGCGAGCCAGGCGTCGTCAGGTCCTCGCCCGTCTCGAGCAGCGTCTTCAGGCCCGAGAGGATCTGCGGCCAGCCGCCGTAGAGCTCGGCGTTCGCGCCCACGCGGAGCTGGTCGTGGGTAACCGTGAGCCGGCATGAGTCGTCACCCACCGGCTCGATCTCCCAGGTCACCATGGACGAGCCCTCGGCCTTCACCTCGTCGCTCCAGAGGGCGTTGAAGGTCTGCACAAGGCGGCGCGGCTGATCGACCTCCAGGTTCTCGCCCTGGGCGATGTCGATCACTCCGGGTACCGACGACTTGTAGCCAGAGCCCGGCGTGTAGTCGGAGTGCGTCTCGACGCCGAAGCTGTAACGGGCGCGCATCTTCGGTTCGGTGATCGCCTCCCACAGACGCTCCGGCGTCGTCTTGATGTAGATCTCGAATACGGCGACCGTGTCGCCATCGGCGAGCGTCAGCCCGGCCTCGGGGTGCTTCTCCATCGTTTCCTCCTCGATCGATTTCTTCAGCCCACTGAGCGTCGCCGCCCAGGGCTCCGCGTACTTGCTTACCCACCGGTCGTGGACGAGCCGGATCGGGACCGGATTCAGGAAGTGGAGCTTCTCGCGGCCACGCCGTCTCGTCGTGACGAGATTCGCTTCCTCCAGCACTCGCAGGTGCTTCATCACGCCGAAGCGCGTCATCGGCAGCCGCGTCTCCAGCTGCGTTAGCGTCTGGCCGTCCTCTTTGAACAGCTCGTCGAGCAGCCTGCGCCGCGTCGGGTCGGCGAGCGCCCTGAACACCGCGTCCATTGCGCTGGAGTATAGGTGACTATTTGGTCACATGTAGTCTGGGTTGCCAGACCGCTCCCATGCCCTGCGGCTTCTCGAATCAGCGGATCGAGACGAACGGCGTCCGGATCAGCGTGTCTCGAGCGGCGCACGCGATCGCCGACGCGACCGATCTTGTCCACACGATTGCCGCACGCCGAAGCTGCCGGCCAGCGGCTACAGCTTCGCCACCGCCATGGCCGGGGCGTCGACGCTCATCGCGGTCCCCGCGACCGCGCTGCTGCCTACCGGCGAGCGCGGATCGCCTTGATGAGATCCCACTTGCCCATCTTGGAGCGGCCGGGAATCCCCTCACGCTGCGCGATCTCGTAGAGCTGCTGGCGGTTCCGGTCCTCGAGCCGGCGCCCCGCGTGGCCGCCGCGCTGGCGTCCCCGCGCAGCCTGCTTTCCGAGCTCGCGCCGCGTCGACTTCGGCATCCTCGCGATGGTGCGCTTGCTCCGCGCGGTGCGCTGAGCCTTCTTCACATTGCTCCTGGCCGCTTGCCGTTGCTTCGTGGTCGCCATGTGGCTCACCTCCCGATCGGCTTCGGTGATCGCATTCCCGACAGCGGCTGGCGCAAACCGCCGCTGGCCGCGCCCCCTCCCTCCAGCGTTTAGGGTCGGTCGTCATGAGCGGCGACTGGCGAACCGGGGAAGTCGCGATAACCGGCGCCTCGGGCCAGGTCGGGACCATGCTGGCCGAGCGGATCGGCGAGCGCGGGAACGCCGTGATCGCGCTGAACAGGGACGACGATTGGGGCACCGCCGCGTCCGCTGAGGCCGTAGTTCACCTCGCCGGCACGCTGCAACCGAGGGGGCGGAACACCTATGAGTCCGCGAATGTCGCGACGACGCGGACGGTGGCTCTTGCCGTCGAGGGATCGAAAGTCCAGCGGCTGGTCTTCCTGAGCTACGTCGGGGCGCACCCGGAAAGCCGGAATGCTTACCTTCGCTCGAAGGGCATGGCGGAGGCGGTCCTCACCAGCACCGGCATCCCGGCGACGATCTTTCGCTGCGTTCACATCTACGGGCCGCCGGAGCGCCCCGGCCCCACCGCCGGCGCGTTCATCACCAAGGGGCCCGGGCCGGTCCCGGTTCCGGGAACCGGCCGGCAGCGGATCGCCCCGCTGTTCATCGGCGACGTGGTCGACTTGCTTCTGTCCGCGGCGCTCGATTCCTCGTCGCCCGCCGGGACCTATGAGCTCGGTGGGCCTGACGAGATGAGCATGGACGCCCTCGTCCGCGGCCTGAACCGCAAGGGCGTGCGGCTCCTGCACCTGCCGGCGGTCGTGGCACGTGGGCTCGCGTACGTCACGCCGTCGCTCACGCCGGCCCTCATGGAGCTGCTGCTCGCCGACAACGTCCCGTCGACTGAGCCGCGCGCGATTGCGCGGCGGTTCGGGCGCGAGCTGCATCGCTTCGCTGACGTCTGGCGGGTCTGAACGAGGCCCTGTGTTGATTACCGCATGGCTATATAACTGTTAGGCTATCTGCATGTCGCCGTTCGAGGTCCTCGCGGAGCCGAACCGCCGCCGCATCCTCGACCTGTTGCGGGTCGCGGAGCGCCCGGTGGGCGATCTGGTGCACGAGCTCGACGTGAGCCAGCCGGCGGTCTCGAAGCATCTTCGGGTGCTTCGCGAGGCCGGCCTCGTGGACGTGCGCCCGGAGGCGCAGCAGCGTCTCTACCGGGTCCGGCCGGAGCCGCTGCGCGCCGTCGACGACTGGCTCGAGCCGTACCGCAGGCTGTGGTCTGAGCGCCTCGACGATCTCGAACGGCGCCTCAACGAAATGCCCGACGAACCCGAGCGAAGGAGGTAAGGCGATGCGGGATGGCCAACTCGAAGAGGCCGGCGGAAGCTGGCGGCTGCGATTCGTACGCGTGCTGCCCCACCCGCCCGAGAAGGTGTGGCGGGCGCTGACCGAGTCGGAGCACCTGGAGGCGTGGTTTCCGACGACGATCGATGGAGAGCTGCGACCGGGCGCCGAGCTCCGGTTCGAGCACCGCAACGCGGATCTCCCGGCCATGGACGGCGAGATGCGCGCCTGCGAGCCAGCTTCGCTGCTGGAGTTCACCTGGGGCGAGGACACGCTGCGATTCGAGCTGGAGCCGCACGAATCCGGCACCGAGCTGACCCTGATCGACACGCTCGCCGAGCAGGGAAAGGCGGCGCGCGACGGCGCCGGCTGGCACGTGTGCCTTGACCAGCTCGCGCACCACCTCAACGAACAGGAGCCGCCGTGGACTCCGGTCGAGCGCTGGCGCGAGGTTCACGGCTCCTACGTCGAGGGCTTCGGCCCGGCGGCCGCAACGATCGGCCCGCCGCAGGAGCTCGAGGAGTACCAGGACGCGAACCCGTAACCGGAGCGGCTCCAGTTCGGCTTGCGGGGTCGATCCGAAGCATCTTCATCCCGCAAATTGCGGGATTCCGGCTTCCGTTCGGGCGGCGGTTGAGGTACTGTCGCGCAGCGACCGGGAGAGAGAAGCAAACCGCCGAAGCCAGGCGGGGAGCGACTCTCGACAGGCGGCGAATTGGAGCTTATTTCGTGCGCAGGCTACGCACGAGCAGGCAAAGATCGCTGCCCCCGGTCGTTTTTGTGGACGGTGGCGATGGGAGCGGGCGGGCTAGCTGCGAGCCGATTCCCGGGTCGGCGCTCGCAGCGCCCTGCTCCCGGTGCGCCCGGGTCGCGCGGCCACGGCGGCAGGCACACCACGGCCGGCGGCGCAGTCGCCGCACCCGCACGTTAAGCGCCCGGCCGGACGCGGACTATTCCTCGATGCCGGCGAGCGCGCCGCGGCCTTCGCTCTCGGTGACCGGCTCGGCGTAGATCGGCGAGCCGGGCTGCTGGCGGCGGCCACCCTCCGCGAGGCTGCCGGTGTCGACGGGCGAGAACCCGATCTGCTCTATGAGCCCCGCCACCACCTGCTTCGCGTCGGCGTCGTCGCCAGCAAGGAACAGGGCGAGCCGGTCGTTGCCGCCTCCCGGTTTGCCGCGATCGCGCAGCATCTCCCACTGCATGGTGTTGAACGCCTTCACCACCTTCGCTCCCGGAACGTACGCCGCGAGGAGCTCGCTGGACGTGGTGCTGTCATCGTCGAGCTCGGGGATGTTGCCGTCGCGGCTCGCGTAGTAGTTCATCGCGTCGATCACGACCCGGCCTTCGAGCGCGTCCGCTGGGAGGTCGCGGTAGGCGCCGAACGGGATCGCAACGAGCACGACGTCCCCGGACGACGCCGCCTCCTCCACCGTTGCGGCCCGGGCGTTCCCACCGATCTGCTCCACGAGATCCGTCAGCGTGTCGGGGCCGCGGGAGTTCGCGATCGCGACGTCGTGGCCGGCTCCCGCGGACAGTCGCGCGACCGTGGATCCGATCTTGCCGCCGCCGATGATCCCGATCCGCATATCAGCCTCCTTCGCTTCGCTCGGGAGATGGTTGCGCGTTCGGCTCCGGCGCGTGACGGTCCTCGTGGCGCCTTGAGAGCTCGTGAATGTAGCCCGCGACGACGCCGCGCTCGGAGCGCCGGATCTGCCTCTCATCCACCGGCTGGACCGCCGGCGGCGCAATTGCGTCGCTCATGCTTGCTCCTGATCGTTCGTAACCTTGTATGACACCCGTCGTACCGTAGCATCAGTACGACGAGTCTCGAACAAGTCGGCGTCAGGAGGAGCTCGCTAGGCGGCGAACTCGTCCACGGCGGCGAGATCGAAGTCACCGTAGTCGCTGCCGAGCCCCTGCGCCACCATCGCGGCGGCGGCGCACCCCAGCCGGGCGGCGTCGCGCCGCGAGCGGCTGAGGGACAACCCGCGAAGGAAGCCGGCAGAGAAGGCGTCGCCGCAGCCGGTTGTGTCGACGACGTCCACCTCGAAAGCCGGCACCGGCTCGCTTCCCTCGGTGTCCACGATCAGCGCCCCGTCCGCGCCGCGGGTCGCCACCACGCAGCCGACCCCTTGCCCGATGAGCCAGCGGCAGCCCGCCGCCAGGTCGTCCTCGCCGGTGAGGGCGAGCACCTGCTCGTCGTTCGGCAGGAAGTAGTCGAGCTCCGCGAACGCCGGGGCGATCCAGTCCGCGATTTGGCTTGCCTGCTCGCCCGGCGCGAGGATGTCCGCGGACGCCGTGGCGCCGTGCTCGCGGGCGTGAGCGAGGATTCGGGCGGCGGCCTCGCCGCCCATGAACTCTGGGCCTCCGAGGTGGAGGTGAGTGGCGTCGCCGATCGCGTCCCAAGGGGCGTCGTCGGGCCCGTACGTCGCGTTGGCGCCGATGACGTGAAGGGCCGGGCGCTCGCCGCTCGGGCGGATCGGGAGCACGCTCGCCGACGTCTGCACGTCCTTGCGCCGCACGAGGTGCTGGGTGTCGACGCCGCCGCGCTCCAGCAGGGACGCGAGCATCTCGCCGACGGCGTCCGATCCGATTGACCCCGCGCTAAAGACCCTCGCGCCCAGCTTGGCGAGCGTGATCGCCGTGCCTCCCGCCGAGCCGCCAGCCGTGATCTTGATCTCCTCGACGAGGCTTCCGCCCTGGTTCTCGGGGATCGCCTCCACCGGGCGCACCAGCACGTCCAGCACGTGCACCCCCATCGTGATCGCCGCCATCTCGTCGCTCATTCCCGCTCCTCGCGCTCGCCGCGTGCTGGTCGCGTGCTTCCGTAGCCGCGCTCCAGCGCCGCGGCCACGACCGCCTGCTGCTGCGCTGCGTCGAGCGTCTTCGGCTCCCCGAGAACGGCCGCCCGCCAGTAGACCATGCACGCCCATTCGAGGAGCAGCGCGCGGTCGACGGCCGACGCCGTATCCGGGGCGTGGACGATCGCCCCGTGATTGGCCATCAGCGCGGCGCTCTTTCCTTGGAGGGCGTCGAGCACGGCGGCCGCGAGCTCGGACGTCCCGAAGGTCGCATACCGGGCCACGGGAACCGTCCCGCCGAGCACCAGCATCCCGTAGTGCACGCAGGGGAGCTCGTCATCCAGCACGCACGAGAGCGCCGTCGCCATCGGCGCGTGGGTGTGGACCACGGCTCCGGCGTCATAGCGTTGGTAGATGCCGAGGTGGAGCCCGAGCTCTGACGTCGGCTCCAGGTCGCCCTCGATCAGATTGCCCTCCGGGTCGACGACGCTCACCTGCTCGGGCGTAAGCTCAGCGAGCACCGCCCCCGTGGGACTGACGGCGATTGCGCCATCGGTGGCCGTGGCGCTGACGTTCCCGGCGGTGCCGATCACGAGCCCCTCGAGTGCGAGCCGGCGGCAGGCGGCCGCGATCTCGGTGCGCTCGCGCTCAAACATCCGGCGCGTCATTCTGCCGGGCGACGTGGCGCGGCGCGCTGCCGATCTTCCGGCGAGTGTGGTTAGCCTGCCGCGATGCCGGAGCTGCTTCTCGCGCGCCATGGGGAGACCGAGTGGAGCCTGAACGGCCGCCACACGGGGACTACGGATCTTCCTCTGACCGAGAACGGACGCAGGCGCGCGCGGAATCTCGCCTCGCGCCTGGAGGGGCGGAGCTTCGCGCTAGTTTTGACGAGCCCGCTTCAGCGCGCGGTGGAGACCTGCCGGCTCGCGGGGCTGGGTGAGGAGGCGCAGGTCCGCGACGACCTCCACGAGTGGGACTACGGCGACTACGAGGGACTGACCACGCCCCAGATCCACGAGCGCGATCCGGCGTGGTTGCTGTGGCGCGATGGGTGCCCGAACGGCGAGCAGGCACTTGATGTAGGCGCCCGAGCCGACAGGGTGATCGCCGAAGCGCGGGCGGCAGACGGCGACGTCATCTGCTTCGGCCACGGGCACATGCTCAGGGTCGTCGGCGCGCGCTGGGCGGGGCTGCCGTCAGAGGATGGCGGTCTTCTGACGTTGGGGACGGGAGCTCTGTGCGTGCTCGGGTACGAGCACGACCTGCCCGTCATCGTCCGGTGGAACGAGGCGGTTGGATGAACGCACCCATCGCGTGATCTTCGTTCCCGGGATCGAGAGGATGCTCCAGGAGCGCCGCGTTGCCGCCGAGGCGGTGATGGACCACATCGAGCCCGGCACGGAGCTCATCGTCGGCGTTGCGAACGCCGAGCCCGTGACCGTGATCGACGCGATCGAGGCCGCGGCGGACCGGCTGCGCCGGGTGCGCCTGCACCGGATGCTCCCGCTGCGGGATCGCCGCTGCATCGCCGGCGAGGTGCCCGGCCTGCACCACGTGTCCTGGTTTCTCTCGCCGCACGACAAGGACGCCTTTCAACGCCGGACGCTGCGACCTCATCCCGAACAGCTTCAGCGACGTCCCGAACCTGATGCGCCACCTCCCCGGCCGGCGGCTGGAGCGGACGAAGCGACTGATCGCGATCGCGCACCCGAATTTCCGCGACGAGCTCGAGCTCAGCGGGCGCGAGCTCGGATACCTGTAGCGGCTCGCCGGTGATGAAGCGCGGTCGCAGGCGGGCGGCCGCCGTGCACAAGCACTGCGCAGGCCGCTCTACCATGCCCGACCATGCGCATCGACGACATCCTCAGCGGCCCAGAGCCGGTCTTCTCGATCGAGTTCTTCCCGCCGAAGACGCAGGAGAAGGTCGAGGAACTGTTCGAGACCGTGGAGGCTCTCAGGCCCCTGGGGCCCGACTTCGTCTCCGTCACCTACGGCGCCGGCGGCGCGACGCGCGACGGGACGGTCGAGATCGCCACTCGCATAAAGCAGGAGCATGGGCTGGAGGCGATGGCGCATCTGAGCTGTGTCGGCGAGACGCGGGAGGGCCTCGTCGACATCCTCGACCGCTTCGAGCGCGCCGGGATCGAGAACGTGCTCGCGCTGCGGGGCGATCCTCCGCGCGGCGAGGTCGAGTTCAAGGCCCCGCCGGGAGGGCTCTCGAGTGCGACGGAGCTCGCCGCCTTCATCTCCGAGCGCTACGACTTCACGATCGGCGGCGCGTGCTTCCCCGAGGTCCATCCCGAGGCGCCGAGCCTGGAGGCCGACCTCGCCTATCTGAAGACGAAGGTCGAGGCGGGAGCGAGCTTCCTGATCACGCAGCTCTTCTTCGACAACCGGCTCTACTTCGACTTCGTCGCCGCGGCGCGGAACACCGGCATCGACGTCCCAATCATCCCCGGCGTGATCCCGATTGCGAGCTTCGGCCAGATCGTCCGATTCTGCGAACGCTGCGACGCCTCGATTCCTGACGACCTCGCCAGCGCCATGCACGCGCTCGGCGGCGACGTCGAGGCGGAGGCGCTCCTGGGCGTCGCGTACGCGGCTCGCCAGTGCGACGAGCTCCTGGCCGCCGGGGCGCCCGGGATCCACTTCTACGCGCTGAATCGCGCGCCGGGTACGCGCGCCGTCCTGAGCGCGCTCAAGGCTTCGCGGCCTTGGGAGCGAACGGGAGGCGAACCCGCGTCGGCCGAGCTCGCGATCGACTGAGGCTGGCGCGCGGCATCAGGGTCACTTCGTACACTCGTGCCGCCATGGAAGTCGCGGGCGGGTCGTTCCGATACCACGGGCACAGGATCACCTACGACGTCCATGGCAGCGGCGATCGGGTCCTCGTGCTCGTGCACGGGCTGCTGATGAACCGCCGCATGTACGACAGCCTCGCGCCGGAGATCGCGGCTCGGGGCAACCGGGTGGTCACCGTTGACCTGCTGGGCCACGGGCGCTCGGACCGGCTGGCGGAGCGGCAGATCTACTCGATGACGGCGTTCGCCGACCAGGTCCGTGCGCTGCTCGACCACTTGGAGCTCGAGGCGCCCGTGGTCGGCGGCACGTCGCTCGGCGCCAATGTCGGCCTGGAGTTCGCCGCCCACCACCCGAACCGCGCGGGTGGCCTCTTCATCGAGATGCCCGTGCTCGAGGACGCGCTCCTGGGCGCGGCCCTGATCTTCGTGCCCATACTCCTCGGGTTGCGGTTCGGAAGCCCGGTGCTGAAGGGCGCGGCGGCACTCGCCCGGCGAGTCCCGCGGAGCCATTACCTCCTGGACATCGGGCTGGACTGGATCCGCCAGGACCCCGAGCCCTCGCGCGAGGTGTTGGAGGGAATCCTCTTCGGGCGCACCGCCCCGACGAAGGAGGAGCGGCACTCACTTCACCAGCCGGCGCTCGTGATCGGGCATCCCAACGATCCGCTGCATCCCTTCTCGGACGCCGGCATGCTGGTCGAGGAGATGCCGAACGCCCGCCTGGTCGATGCGAACTCGATCCTGGAGTGGCGGATCACGCCGAAGCGCCTGACGAATGAGCTCGCCGCCTTCCTCGACGACGTGTATGCGGAGGGCCAGGCGGAGGGCAAGCGGCGGGCACGCGCCGCGAGCTAGCCCTGCGGCGCGCGGTAGGCGGGGAAGAAGCGGGAATCCTCGCGGCCGGCGCGCAGCGCGCCGTAGGCGTCCGGTTCGCAGACGATCTCGTGGGTTATGAACGGCAGCTCGGTGTTCGAGAAGCCGCGCTTGAAGTCCTCCAGCCCATCGCCCGGCTTTACCCCGCCACCCAGGTTGAGCCGGACACCGAGCTCGTCTGCGAGGCGAATCGTTGCGTCGACGATGTTCTTGAACGGCGAGCGAGGACGGTGGACCTCGGCCGTCCCTCCGAGGTAGTAGTGGAGCATCTCGTCCGAGAGGACGACGATCGCCCCTGCCGCGGTCGCACGCTCAGGGCTGCGGGCCAGGAACAGCCACGAGCGCTCGAACTCCAGGATCGCCTTGAAGTAGTCCGGCTCGAAGAAATAGCGCTCGGCCGCCTCGACGCCGCGCATCGTTTCGGTGTAGGCGGCGTGGAAGCTCAGCCGGTGCTCCACGGTGGTGTCGGGTCCGCGGAGGACCTCGACGTTGTATCCGAGCCGCTCGTTCTGACGGATCTGCTCGGCGAAGCGCGAGCGAATCCGCCGCTTGCGTCCCGGGTCGTGGATCTGGACGGCCGAGCGTCGGGTGCCACCGGCGAAGCAGGGCCTCGTGCCGATTCGATCGCGGACGAAGATGCTCACGAGCCCAGTCGCTGACCAGTCGAGGACCGAGGGATCCGGCGCCGAGGAGCGATCGACCAGGATCGCCGCCCCCGGGTAGCCGTAGGGTGTCACCGCGTCGACGTGACCGGAGTCGCCGATCTCGTGGACGAGCAGCGGGAGCGCGAGCTCGTCGTCTCCGTCGCCGCCGACGGTCAGCGAGTGGCTCACGCCCTCGGCGTCGTAGAAGGGCCGCGAGCGAAAGAAGTCGTCCGTCTCGGCCGCTCGGCCCTCGTCGGCGATCAGCTTCGCGACCCGGTGATCGCCGGTGATCAGCTCAGCTCGCTCGTCCAACCGTTGAACTCCTCGGGCAAGAGCCCCCACACCTCGTTGTCGACTGCCTCGTCGCCGCGGCGGATCGCCTTTCGCATGACGCCCTCGCGCTGGAAACCGAGGAAGGTGACGACCTTCTGCGCCGCCCGGTTGGTCGCCGGGATCTCGGCGTGGATGCGGTGCACGCAGTAGTCGTTGAAGGCGCGAACGCAGGCCTGGCGCTCCGCCTCGCGGGCGACTCCCCTTCCCCACGCATCGGGATCGCCAACGAGCACGGCGAGCTCGGGGCCCGTCTCGCGGTCGAGGCCGAACAGCGCGACGAAGCCCACCGGCTCATCGCGGCCGTCCAGGAGGATGGCCCACTTGCGGTCCCGGCTCGTGTCCACCGCGCGCTCCACCCAGCCCCGGGCGTCATCCTCGGAGAAGCTCTCCCGGCTACCCACGAGATCCGCCGTCACGCGTGGCTCATTGAACCAGCGATGAACAGCCGCCACGTCCTCCGGGCGAAAATCGCGGAGCTCGATCGCTGCGGCCATCGCAGCTAAAGCTACCTCGCGAGCTAGTCGCGCATTGCTCGACGCGCGCTTCGCCGACGCGGCCGCCGACGGCCGGCTGGCGGCCCATGACGGCACCTGGCAGCTCTCGTGGCTGGCCGCCGACCCGCGCCGTCTGCGCTTCGCCGTCGCCCGCGACGCGGTCGGGCTTCTCGGAAGCGCGGAGCGTCTGGGCAGGGTCAAGCGGTGTCCCAGACGCGCCTGCGGCTGGTTGTTCTTGGATCAATGCGGTCGGCGGCGATGGTGTTCCATGCAAACCTGCGGCGGTCGCGCCAAGATGCGGCGCCTCTATGCGCCGCGCCGGGGAGCGAGATGAGTGTCGCGGCCTACAGTCGCTTGATGAACCGCTTGGAGGTCTCCTCGAATCCGAGTGCGCGGTAGAACGCGTGCGCGTCCTCCCGCCACTCTCCCGAGGTCACCTCCAGGCGATCGCAGCCGGCGTCCCGGGCCTCGCGCTCGACTCGCTCGATCAGCGCGCGGCCGACTCCGCTTCGCCGCAACGGCTCGCCGACCACGATCGCGCTCAGGCGGCCGAGGGGCGGGCGCTCGATCAAGTGCAGGACGTGCAGCGAGACGAGGGCGATGACCGCACCGTCCCGCTCGGCGACGAGCACTTGGACCGACGGCTCGTGCTCGATTCGGCCGAGCCGCCGCTCCATGATCTCGGCGTCGGACGGGTAGCCGAGCTCGGCCAGCAGGCGGAGCATCGCCCCGCGGTCGCCCGGCCGCACCTCACGTACGGTAGTAGCTGCCCGCACGCTCACCCGTAAAGGCCGTGTCCCGTGGCAAGGAGACGCAGCGTCCGCGCGAGGATGCGCAGATCCAGAGGCAGCGAGCGGTGATCGACGTACCAGACGTCCAGCTCGATCCGCTCCTCCCAGGGAATGCCGGCGCGCCCGTTGACCTGCGCCCACCCCGTTAGCCCCGGCTTTACCTCGAGACGCCTGCGCTGCCGCGGCGTGTAGAGGTCCACCTGCGCCTCCAGGGTCGGCCGCGGTCCGACGATCGCCATGTCGCCGCGGACGACGTTGACGAGATTCGGGATCTCATCCAGCGACCACCGTCGAAGCAAGCGTCCCACCGGGGTCACGCGCGGATCGCCCTCGAGGACCGGCGTGCCCACGCCGACCGGATCCGCCCCCAGGCGCATGGTCCGCAGCTTGTACAGCTCGAACGGGGCCCCGTCCTTGCCGATCCGCCTCTGGCGGTAGATCATCGGACCGGCCGATGTGAGCTTGATCGCGATCGCCGCGACCAGCAGGAACGGCGCTGCCAGGACGAGGCTGAGCGTCGCGAGTAGCACATCGACCGCCCGCGGGAGCCCGCCTCTTCCTGCTCCCTGCTCCATGCCCATGCCATGCGTCGCGACCATGTCCTCTACCTGGTCCCCTCCGCCTTCTCCCAGGTCGTCGGCACACCGTGCCGGAGGTACTCCCACAGGCCGGCTGCGCTCGACGCCGTCACCGCGAGGTAGTAGTGCGCGATTCGGAACGGCCGCAGCGGCCATACCGCCCCGATGCCCGCCGCGACGAGAAGTGCGACCTGGGCCGCGAGCGTCACGACGTAGATCGTCCCTTCGCCGGCCAGCGCGATGTTGGTCCCGAAAGCGACGAGGTGCAGGAAGGGCGACACGTAGCGCAGCAGCCGGTGCGAGGCGATCTCGAACGCGTAGAGCGGCCCGTAGCCGCGCGGCGACAGCAGGCCGTGCCGGAGCATCGTGCTCCAGGCGCCAGCCATCATCCGCCGCTTGCGGGCGAACTCGCCGCCGATGGTCGCGGCCAGGCGCTCGCGCGCAACCGCCTCCGGCGCGTATACGGGCCGCCAGCCGCGCTTGACCAGTTCGTAGGGCAGGGAGATGTCCTGGCCGCGGGTCGGCTCGAGGAAGATGTAGGCGTCGCGGCGAACGGCGTTGATCGCGCCATTGCCCGCCGTGACGCCGGCGAGCCGTGATTCGAGGTCGCGCACGGCCATCTCGTAGCGCCAGTAGAGCCCCTCTTCGTTCGCCGCTCGGGTCCCATCGAAGCGCACCTGGCCGCAGACGTACCCGACGTCGGGGTCGCGGAAGCGAGCGACCAGCAGGCGCAGGGCGTTCGGGCGCCAGAAGCTGTTGGCATCGGAGAAGGCGAGCACCTCGCCGCTCGACTGCTCGACGGCCGCGTTCAGTGCCGCCACCTTGCCGCCGCGCGGGAGGTCCAGCACGAGATCCGCCCCGGCCGCTCGCGCGACCTCGACGGTCCGGTCGGTCGAGCCGTCCGAGGCGACGATGACCTCCAGCCTGTCGCGCGGATAGTCGAGCGCGAGCGCGTCGCGGACCTTGCGCTCGATCGCTTCGTCCTCGTCGTGCGCCGCGGTGATCAGCGAGACCCGCGGCAGCTCGTCGTCCGGCGGCAATCCGTCGCGGAGCGGCTCCTGGCGGGCGCGCGAAAGCGCCCACAGGACCAGCGGATAGCCGAGATGGGTGTAGACGAGGAGCGCCACCGAGACCCAGAAGACGACGGCGAGCGCGGTCACGCACCGAGCTCCCGGTACAGGTCAAGGGTCTGCCTGGCGATGCGCTCCCACGAGTAGTGGCCGCTGGCCGCCGCGCTCGCCGCCACAGCCAGCCGCTCGCGCTCGGCCGGGTCATCGATCAGCGCCTGCAGGCGTGCCGCGAGGGCGCGCGCATCACCCGGCGGCACCAGGGTGCCCGCACCGGTAGCCGCGGCCTCCCCGAAGCCGCCCACATCGCTCAACACGATCGGCTTCGCGAACGCGAGCGCGGCGAACAGGACGCCGGACTGCTCTGCGTCACGGTACGGCAGGGCGACGACATCGGCGCGGCGGAAGTACGCCGGCAGCTCCCGGTCGCTTACGAAGCGGGGCACGAAGCGCACGCGTCCCCCCGCACGGCCGGCCATCTCCCGGAGATCGTCGAGGGAGACGCCCAGGGGCCTGCCCACGATCCAGAGCTCGGCGCGGCGCACGGAGCGAAACGCCTCGATCAGGACGTCGACGCCCTTGTAGGGGCGGATCAGTCCGAAGAACAGGATCACCGAGTCCGTCACCGCGGCGAGCTCGGGCGGCAGCGGGAGCTCGTCGGGCTGGCGCGTCAGGTAGTCGAACACGCCATGGGGGATCACCCGGACCCGGCCCGGATCCACCCCGGCGCCCACCAGCCGATCGCGCCCGAACCCCGACAGGGCCACGATCGCGTCCATGCGATCCAGCACGCGCCGCAAGCCGCGCAGCCTCCGCTCCCAGCCCTCGCTGCGCAGCACACCGTGTGCCGTGAGGACCCTGGGATGATCTGGGGGCAGCAGCCGGCTGTCGAGCGTCGGCAGCGGGAGCCACTGGAAGTGGCGAATGTCGACGGGCGCGCCATTTCGCCGGTAGCGGAGCATGTCCGCGAGGTGCTCGGCGAGCTTGAGGGCGCGCCGGGCGGGTGCGTCGGCCTCGCGACGGCCCGAGAGGCGGTAGAAGTGCTCGCGCACCTCGTACCCAAGCGGCGCCGGCACCGGCCCATGCACGAACCTGCTCGTGATGAGCTCGACCTCCGCGCCCGCGCGCGCCAGCGCCGCACAGAGCGAGCGGTCGTACGGAGGCGTGTAAGCCGGCGGATCGACGACCTGGACGTTCATCCGCCAGGATTGTGGCGGTGGAACTCTCGTACTGCGTGATCAACACCAACGGCGGGGAATTCCTGGCGAAGTGTCTCGGGTCCGTGCGCCGGACCCACCCCGAGGGCGTGGAGCACGAGGTAATCGTGGTCGACAACGCATCCGACGACGGTTCGGCGGAGATGGTCCGCTCGCGGTTCCCGGAGGTCCGGCTGGTCGCCAACGATCGGCGAGAGGGCATCACGACGAACCTCAACCTCCTACTGCGCGAGGCGCGCGGACGCTTCTTCTGCTTTCTGAACGAGGACGTCGAGCTGCTCGAGGGGGCACCTGGGGCCCTCCTGGAGGCACTGCGGGCGGATGCACGGGCCGCGGCCGCCGGCGCAATGCTCCTCGATCCGGAACATCGCGAAACTGCATGCGCCTGGCGCCTGCCCGGCCTCGGCCCGGCGGCCGCCAGCGCGCTGTTTCTTCACCGGTGGCTGGTGAATGAGAGCGGCGGTCCCCGCACCCGGGAGGTGGGCTGGTGCCGCTCCGCCGCTCTGATGATCCGACACCGCGCGGCCGAGGAGGTGGACGGATTCGACACGGGGTACTTCTTCTACAGCGAGGACGCCGACTTCCAAAAACGCCTCCGCGACGGGGGCTGGAGGATCCTTCACGTTCCCGCCGCCCGCGTCGTGCACGACGAGCAGGCGTCGAGCCGCGGTCAGGTCAACCCGCGCCGCCTCGTCCAGTTTCACCGCAGCCGCGACCGCTACATGCGAAAGCACCATTCGGCATTGGCCGCCAAGCTGGCCGGGATTCTGTGGGCGTGGTCGTACGTTCCCAGGGCAGTGGCCGCGCTGTTCCTTCCGGGCCACAAGGCGCGGTCGTACTGGGTCCACGCCCGCCAGGCGCTGTGGCCGAGGCGTGGCGAGGGGATGCGGGAGGCGGCCGAGGCGTACAACCTCGCGCTGGCGAGGGCGGAGGTCGAGCCCTCGGCGGCGGCTAATCGGCCGTCCGCTCCGGCGGCGCCGGCGTAGCCCTGCCCCCGCGCGGCCGGTCACTGCAATCGGCATCCACCCTGTCGGCTGCGGATTGCGTTGACCGCGCGCCTAGGTCCCCGAGCGGTCCTCATCGCGCGCGGCGACCTCGTAGATCTCCGGACCGAGGTCCGGGCGCTCCCGCTCCCGCGGCTCGCCGTCTGTCGGCGCCGTCCGCAGGCCGCGCGCGCGCGCCGCGACCGCCGACGGTCGCAGGAGCTCGGCCAGCCCAGCCCGCTCCTCGGGGTGAAGGAACCCCGTCACGAAGAGGAGCGCCGGATAGGCGAGCCAGAGGGCACCGCGCGAGACGAGCCCGGCGGCGCCGGATGTGGGAAGCAGCGTCTCGCCCACCGCGACGAGGGCCCCGGCGGACAGCACCACAAGCGCGAGGCGTCCCCACTCGTAGGAGATCGGGAACAGCCGCTGCGTGAACGCGTACATCAGCGCGAGGACGATCAGGTACGAAGCGACCAGCGCCAGCCCGGCGCCGACGATGCCGTTCGATGGGACCAGGATCAGGTTCAGCGCGACGTTGGAGGCGACCGCCGCGATCGTCGCCGGGAAGCTGAACTCGGTGCGCCCCGTGCGCCCGAGGATGACGACCATCGCGAGGTACAGCGCGTACAGGGCGATCCCGGTGGCCAGCAGGCCCACCGCCTGGTAGGACGGGAAGTAGTCCGCCGCCGCCAACAATCGCACGATCCAGCGCGACTCGAGCCAGAGCCCGCTGGCGGCGAAGGCCAGCACGGCGGCGAACCAGGTGAACATCGACGAGTACACCCGACGCGCCTCGCCGTCGTCGCGAATGGAGTATGCGAGCGGGGGCCACGCGAGCTGGAGCCCACGCGCGAGCACCTGCATCGCCTGAGCGACCTTGACCGCAAGCGCGTAGAGTCCGACCTCGCCGAGACCGACGAGGCGGGCGAGGATTATGCGGTCGATGAAGTTGAGCGAGTAGAGCGACAGCTCGGCGGGCATCGTTGGCAGCCCGAACCGGAACATGCGCCGCAGGAGCTCGCGGTCGGGGATGAGCGAAAGGCGCCCTCGCTCACGCCACAGCATCCAGAGCACGACGAGCGCGCCCGTGCCGTAGGTGCCGAGCAGGATCCCGCTCGCCCGTTCGCCCGCCGCGACGATCAGGAACACCGTAAACGGGATGGTGATCAAGACGTTGGTGATGGTGATCCCGAAGTAAGCTCTGGCACGCTCCTCGAGCCGCAGGAGCGTGAGCGCGTACTCGTACATCGTGAGGGTCCATAGGCCCAGGATCGCGAGCCGGGCGAGGCCGGCGTCCTCGTGCCCGAGCAGGGCATCGGAGATCGGCCCTGCGAAGGGCAGCGCCACCGCCGATGCGAGCGTGGCGACCCAGAACACTGACGCGAACCCGGTCGCGACCACGGCCCGTGGCTCCTCGCCGGCGACGTAGTAGAAGCGCAGGATCGCCTCGATGATCCCGCGGCGAACGACGATGCTCGCCGCGATCACCGACGCAAGCATCACCTCCGCCGCGCCGTAGTCGCTCGGTGTGAGGTAGTGCGTGTAGATCGGGAGCAGGAAGACCGCGATCAGCTTCGAGAGCACGCTCGAGGCCGTGTATGCGGCACCCGTCGTCGCGAGGCGGCGCAGATAGTCGAACATTGACCCGATCAGGCTGTCGCCGGTCGCGGCTCGCGCGCCGGCGCTCGTCCCGGGGTGCTCGAGGTGCGTAGCTCGGCACTCGCGCGCCGCCGAAGGCGTAAGGCCACGCCGACGCCCAAGAGAGCCCACATCGCGGGGTCTCCGCTGAAGTCCGCATAGCCCAGGCTGTGCACGAACAGGGCGACGAAGCACGCGGCCACGCCCGTCGCCGCCAGCGATCCACGCGCGCCGCTCAACAAGGCGATCAAGCCGAGGACAACGAGCGCGATGTATACAACCAGCCCGATCGCCCCCTGCTCGGCGCCCACGGTCAGCGGCTCGCTATGGGATACCGTCGTCCGGGCGTGCGGGTCGATGTGCTCCTTGAACGACGCGCCGAACGAGCCGGATCCCCATCCCCAGACCGGGCGGTCTCGGGCGAGGTGGTAACCGCCCGTGACCAGGCTAACGCGACCGGCCGAGGCGCGGTTGATCTTGTCGGTCGAGCTTAGGTCCGTCCGCCCGACGCCGCTGGCCGCGAAGAACACGGCCGCTGCAACCACGATGGCCAGTCCGGCCCCGATCGCCCACCGGAGCCCCCACCGCAGCGCCATCACGACGAGCAGGCCGGCCACGAGCGCAACGAATCCGGTGATCGAGTAGCTGAGCGCGAGCGCCGCGAGCAGGATCCCCGCCGCGGCCGCCGCCGCGATCGCGAGCCGCCCGCTGCGCGCCCACGCGAGGTAGGCGCCCAGCCCGGTCATGACGAGCGCGAGGTCACGGCCGAGGATGTTCGGGTCATAGAAGAGCGAATTCACACGGAAGTAGAGATGAAGCTGGTTCGACGCCAGCAGATCACCCCTGCTGAGGAGCAGGTCGCGCGCGGCGTACTCCCAGAAGGCGACCGCCGCGAACACGAGCGAAACGGCCGTGACCGTGGCGAGCACCCAAGACAACAGGTGGTCGCTCCAGCGGACCTCCCCGAGCGTCGCGAACAGGAGCGCGAAGGGGACCAGGAAGAAGCAGGCGTTTTCGATCGCGTTGGAGACGTCCACCGAGTACGCCGACTGGATCGCATAGAGCAGGAGCGTCGCCGCTAGCACCCGGTAGAGCCAGAGGATGAGTGGGGGCCTGCGCAGGCTCGCGGTATTGCCCGAAATCCCGGCGTTGCGGGCGCGCTGGCCGCGACGACGGGCTGCGTCCTCGCGGGGGCGCGGGCCGCGAACCGCCGCGTAGCCGAAACACAACACGGCGCCTGCGATGACGAGATAGAGCGGGACAAGAAGGTGGGACGTCTGTCCTCCCACGGTCACCGGGACGCGGAGCGGCAGCACCGCGAACGCCGCGATCGGGAAGGCCCACTGGAAGCGGCGGAAGATTGCCGCAACCACCGCCGCAGCAATGACGGCTCCCATGATGAGCACGGCGAGCTTCTCAGGCGGGTGGCGTAGCGAGACGATCCGGGAGGTATCCCAGACATCGCCGAGGACGAGTGCCGGCGCCGCGATCAGCGCCACTATGGCCGCTGCGTAGCGGAGCCGCGCGTCACGAGCCAAGAGGCACGTCGCCGCCGACCCGCAGGCGATGAGGATTCCGGCGAACTCAGGCGCCGACGCCGTCACTGGCTGCTCCCGCTCGCTAGCCTGATCTGGGTCGGGTACACCATGTCGCGGTCCTGGCTCGGCAGATCCACCCGGAGCCGGTACCCGTAATGCGGGTTGGCGAGGCGACCCCGGGACGTGCGCCCGTTCCAGGTCAACGTTACGTGCCTGTAGGCGACGAGTGGCCCACGGTAGAGCGTGCGGACCACCTCATTGCCCGGGCCGACGATCTGGACGTTGGCATCCGCATCGCTGTCGCGCACGTAGAAGCTGATCCGGGCCCTGTCGCGGTGACCGTCGCCGTTGGGCGAGAGCCGTTTGTGCGGGATGTGCAGGACCTCGAGCTCGAGCTTCGGCGTCCTGGCACGCACGACCACGCCCGCCACGACCACCGCCGCTATGAGCAGCGCGCAGAACAGCACCGGTCGAAACCGGCCGAGTCGATTCCCGATCGGCGCCGGGGCTGGTTTCTCCCCCGCTTGCCCTCCGGCGCTCGGTCGGGTGCGGTTCAGAGCGCCCGATCCTTCCCGGCGATCACCACGACGTCCCCTCCGCCGGCTTCGCGCTGGGTCTCGCGGTCGATTGGCTGCACCGGCTTCACGCCGAGGACCCGCGCCACCTTGTCCGCGGCCTTGCGTTGGCCGCTCTCGTACATGACGACCGTCTGGTCGTACTCCCTGCGGGTGTTGCCAACATTCCCGAGGGAGAAATCGTTCACCTGCACGTCGGACGCGACCTTGGCCGCGAGTCCCGGGACCGACGTGCCGTTCAGGACCGCAACCTCGACGTTCTGGGGCACGATCGCCCCGGGCTTCTGTGCCGTCGTCGTCTCGCCGCCTCCGTTCAGGAGACGCTCGGACCCGAAGATGCCGGCCAGCCCGAGGATCACCGCGCCCACGGCGATCAGGGCCAGCACCCGCGGCTGGCCCACCCAGCCCCAGAACCGATGCCAGTGCGGGTGGGGCAGGAGCGCCTCGCGCTCGCTCGTTATCTGGTCCAGCGCCGGCCGCTCACTGGTGGTGGTCTGCGCGGTCTCGCCGGGCGGCGCGACCGCGGTCGGCTCATGCGTTTCCGGCGCCTCGACGCCCAGGATCTCCTGGAGCTCGGCCTCGGCGCGGTCGAGGAGCGCCTCGCTGCGGGCGAGGTCCTCGGCGGGATGGTCGGACGCGGTGGCCATGAACTCCCGCAGGCGTACGAGGTCGCGGTGCTGGGACAGATATAGAGCGAGCAGGAACAGGAACCCGACGCATGCCGCCAGCGAGACGTACGTGGGCATGCGGTGCGCAACGTCATAGAGCACCTGGACGAGGCTCGAGGCGAGCAGCACCTAACCCGCTCCTCCGAAGCCGGCGTCGTCCAACCCTAGAAGCAGCGCGAGCTTGGCCTTCCCGGAGACGTCGCCCACGTCCGATGTCATCGGCTGGAGGGGGGTGTGCCCGAGCTTCGGCTCCACCGCCTTCGCGAGAGCTTGGGCCTCCGAGCGCAAGCCGCCGGCATACTCGACGACGCTGGAATCGACGCTGCTGGCGGCGTTGCCGACCGGTCCCGGCTCATACCCCGCCCGCTTTACCACCTTGTCCTCCACGGCCGCCGCCAGGCCGGGGACCGACGTTCCGTTGATCACTGCGACGCTTGGAAGCTTCTTGTTGCCGCGCTTGCCGTCGCGCCCGCCGGCCCCGGCACCCCCGCCGACGAGGCCGAAGCCGCTCGTGACGACGCCCACAACAACCACGGCGATCACCAGGATCGCGAGGAGGAAGCGCCCGTCCACGGGCAGGCGGCGATCGATCGCGGCACAGCGGTCCCGAACGGCCCCCGTGAAGCGTTCCCACCCCGAGCGGAGGCGAGCCGAGACGCCCATCGCGCCCTCCTCCTCGGCGGCCTCGCCGTCACGGGAGGTATCCGCGGCGGCTTGGACTGCATTCGCGGCCTCCGCCGCGCGCTCGGGCGCCCGCCCGGCCCACTCTCGCAGGCGACGGATGTCCCGCGCCTGCTGGAAGAGGAGGAAGGCCAGTATCGCGAGGCCAACGAAGGCGACGATGCCCAGAACGGGCCCAATGGACTCGATCGCGTGCATCGGTGCCGGGGCATCTTAGGCTCTGGCCCTTCCGGGGCCCGGGCGCGAAGCCCGAACGCGAAGCGGAAAATTCGCTTGCGAGCCGGGCTCAGGCAGACCCGAGCGCGGACTCAGCGAGTCGCTCCTCGACCAGCTGGACCACCCGCTCGGCGAGCCCCGCCTCGTCGCCCGACCCCACCATCGCCTCGAGGCGCTCGACCGATCGAACGACCCAGTCCGGGTCGAGCGGACGCGTGCGCACGGCGCGTACGATTCGCTCGGCCGACGTGCGCTGAGCGCGCTCGTCGCTGTTGAAGAGGTCCTCGCGCAGCTTCTCGCCCGCTCGTGGCCCGATGAACTCGATCGCGATGTCCCTGTCGGGCTCATATCCCGCGAGCGTGATCATGTTGCGCGCCAGGTCGAGGATCCTGACGGGCTCGCCCATCTCGAGGACGAAGACGTCCCCCGCACCGGCTCCGAGATCGCCCGCTTGGATGATGAGCTGAACGGCCTCGTGAATGGTCATGAAGTAGCGGGCCATGTCGGGGTGCGTGACCGTAACGGGACCGCCCCTCTCGATCTGGCTGCGGAAGATGGGAACGGCGCTGCCGGAGGACGCGAGAACGTTCCCGAACCGAACGATGATGAAGCGGGTCGCCGCGTGGCGCTGGCCCGCCGCTTCGGTGATCCACTCCGCCATCGCCTTGGACGCCCCCATCACAGTGCGCGGGTTCACGGCCTTGTCGGTCGAAACCAGGACGAACCGCTCGGTTCCGGCCGCCGCGGCGGTTTCGGCCGTCACCCGCGTGGCGATCGCGTTGTTCCGCACGGCCTCCAGCGGGTTCTCCTCCATAAGGACAACGTGCTTGTACGCCGCCGCGTGGAAGACGACATCCGGCCTGAAGCGCTGCATCACCTCGAGCATGCGGTCGGGCTCCTTGCAGTCGGCGAGCACCGCCTCCGTGCGCGTGAAGTGCCACTCGTCGAGCAGCTCGCGGTCGATCCGGAACAGGTTGTCCTCCGCGTGGTCGAGCAGCACCAGCAGGCGCGGGCGCACCCGGGCGATCTGGCGGCAGAGCTCGGCCCCGATCGAGCCGCCGGCGCCGGTCACGAGCACGATCCTGTCTTCGAGGTAGGCCCCAACCCGATCGAGTTCCATCACAACCGGGTCACGACCCAGCACGTCCTCCACGCGGACCTCGCGCAGCTGTCGGGTGAGCTGGACGCCGCCGCGCAGGAGCTCGAACACGGTGGGCAGCGTTCGCACCGGGATATCGCGTTCGCGGCACGCGGCGACGACCTTCGCGCGCAGGATCCCGGGCGCAGACGGAATGGCGATCACGACCTCGTCCGGAGAGGTGCGATCCAGGATGTCGCCGATCTCGTCGGTCGATCCCAGCACCTTGGCGCCCGCCGCGGTCATCCCGCGCTTGCCCGGGTCGTCATCGACGAATCCGATGGCCCGCGCGCCGAGGTCGGGGTTCAGGCGCAGCTCGCGCGCGACCATCTGGCCACCCGATCCCGCGCCCACGATCAAGACGCCGCGTCTGCGAACACGCCGGACGGTGCGGTCCGGGCGTTCCGCCAGAGTCCGCCGGGCGAGCCGTGCCCCGCCGACCAGCGCCACGGTGAGCAGGAAGTCGAACACCACCACCGAGCGCGGCAAGTTGTACGCGTACGGCTTCGCGAGCGTGAAGACCGCGATCAGAAGCGCGCTCGCGACAGCGGCGGCGCGGACCACCGGCCACAGATCCGGAAGCTGGAAGTAGCGCCACCACTTCCGGTGGAGACCCAGCACCTCGAAGACGATCGACTTCCCGATCGCTACGAGGGCCACCGAGCCGGCGAGCATCGTGACGTAGCGGTGCGGAATCCCCATCGGCACGTCCAGGAACCGCAAGACGAACGCCAGCGAGAAGGCAACGGCACAGAGCACCGCGTCCGCGACGAATTGGCCGGCGCGACGGCTGTAGACAGGGTCCTTTAGGCGGGACACCGGAGCGAGTGTAATGCTGCCCTGCCGTGCTGGCCGACATCTTGAGCCCAGTCGTCGACGCAGCGACCAGCGTGATCGACTCGCTCGGGCTGCCGGGCGTCTTCCTGCTGATGACCGCGGAGAGCGCCTGCGTACCGATTCCGAGCGAGGCGATCATGCTGTTCGCCGGCTTCAACGTTGCCCAGGGCAACATGACCCTGTTCGGGATCGTTGCAGCGGGCGTGCTGGGGAACCTGGCCGGGTCGCTCATCGCCTACGCCGTCGGCTACTACGGGCGGCTCGAGCTGCTGGAGCGCAACCGCCTTATCCACGTCAACCGCCGTCACCTCGAGCAGGCTGACCGGTGGTTTCAGCGCCATGGATCCGCGACTGTCTTCTTCACCCGCATGCTTCCGATCATCCGCACCTTCATCTCGCTGCCGGCGGGGATCGCGCGCATGCCGATCGGGCGTTTCGTCGTGTTCACGCTCGCGGGATGCATTCCGTGGGTGCTGATGCTCGCCATCGTCGGGCGCGAGGTGGGCGATCGGTGGGACGAGTGGCGCAACAACCTCCACTACCTCGACTACGCCGTGGTCGCCGCGATCGTCGTCGGGATCGCCTACCTGATCGTTCGTCGCCGGCGCTCCGGCGCCCAGGCGGAGCCGACCCCGCCGGCTTGAACGCTCGCCGCGACGGGTTGACGGTCCCCCGCGCGCTCGTCCTGGGAGGCATCCATGGCCCGGCGGAATTCCTGCCGATCTCGAGCTCCGCCCACCTCTCGCTCGTCCCGTGGTTCGCGGGCTGGCGCTGGACGGTGCTGGATGCCGCAACCCGAAAGGACTTCGAGGTGGCGCTGCATGCCGGTACCGCAGCCGGCGTGCTGGTCGGCCAGCGGCGAGCGATCGCGGCAGAGGTGCGCCGCCTGGATGCGCCGCGAGTGGCCGCGGTGGCGCTTGCCGCGGCCATTCCCGCGCTCGTCGGCTTCGCCCTCGAGCGACGGATCGAGGAGCGGCTCGGAGGGCAGGGGCCAATCGCGGTCGGGCTTGCGGCCGGCGCCGCCGCAATGCTGCTGGCGGACCGCACGCTCCAGGACCGCCAGGCGGAGGAATTCGGCGCTGCGGACGGCCTCGCCCTCGGCGCGGCTCAGGCCGCCGCGCTCTTCCCCGGCGTCTCGCGCGCCGGGGCGACGATCGCCGCCGCCCGGTGGCGCCGCTTCTGCCGTCGCGAGGCGAACCTGCTGTCGCGGACGGTCGCGCTCCCGGTCATCGTCGGCGCTGCTGTGCTCAGGGGCGCGCGGATGCGCCGTCGCCCCCTGGACCCGCAGATCCAGCGCGGAATGGCCGTGGGGGCGCTCGCGGCGTTCGCCTCCACGCTGGCCTCGCAGGGACTCATCCGCGTCGCCGATCACGACGGCCCGGTCTGGCCCTACTCGGCGTACCGCGTCGCGCTGGCCGGCGCGATCGCGGTCAAGCTTGGTGCTACCCGGGGTGGTTGAATCCGGCGCATGAGGCCAGCGCCAGATGCCGGATCCCGCGCGGGCGCTTACGCGCGTTCGGGGGTGAGCCAGGCGGCCGCCGGGGGCGCCGTCGCAGCGCTCCTCAAGAGCCTCGAGGGCATCGACATCGGAAAGCCCTCGCGCGTCGTGTCCCTGGCGGGTCACTACGCGAGCGTGCTGCGACTCGACGATCGCATGGGGATCGCGCTCTCGGTCGACACAGTCGGCACGAAGATGGTGATCGCCGAGCGCCTCGGCCGCTACGACACCATCGGGATCGACTGTGTCGCGATGAACGTCAACGACGTGATCTGCGTGGGTGCCGAGCCGATCGCCATGCTCGACTTCATCCTCACGGAGCGGGCGGATCCCGAGATCTGCGGCCGGATCGGGGTCGGGCTTGCGCGGGGCGCCGAACTGGCGGGGGTCGAGATCCCAGGAGGCGAGATCGCGCAAATCGGGGACATCGTCTCGGGACAGGAGCTGGGCGGGTCGTGCGTGGGCCTGGTGGAACTCGATGCGATCGTCACCGGCGCCGATGTGCGGCCTGGCGATCCGGTCATCGGGCTGCCCTCATCGGGCCTCCACTCGAACGGCTACGCGCTGGCGCGCTCGGCCGTTGCCGACATCCCGCTCGACGACGAGCGTCTAGGCCGACCGCTGGGCGAGATCCTTCTCGAGCCGACCGAGATCTACGTCCGGCCGATCATCGAGCTCCTGGGATCCGAGGTCGACGTCCACGGCCTGGCCCACATCACCGGTGAGGGATTTGACAACCTGCTCCGGCTCGAGGCCGAGGTCGGCTATGAGATCGACGATCCCCTGCCGGTGCCGCCGATCTTCGATCTGATCCAGGAGCTGGGGCGGGTATCGGACCGTGAGATGCGCGAGGTGTTCAACATGGGATGCGGCTTCTGCTGCATCGTCGCCGCTGAGGACGAGGACCGAGCGCTCGGGCTCCTGCGGACTCACTACCCGGCAGCGAAGCGAATCGGCCTTGCCGACGAGCGGACGGGACAAGTGACGATTTGAGCATCCGGATCGCGATCCTGATCTTCGATGGGCTGACGGCGCTCGACGCGATTGGGCCTTACGAGGTGCTCTCGCACCTTCCCGACGCGGACCTCAGGTTCGCTGCGAAGGAGCCGGGACTCAAGCGAACCGATACCGGCAGACTCGGCCTCAACGCGGACTTCGGCATCGCCGACGTTCCCGATCCGGACGTCGTGCTCGTGCCCGGCGGCGAGGGAAACAGGTCGCTTATGCAGGACCCCGAGGTGCTTGACTGGCTGCGGGTCGCCCACGAATCGACCGCCTGGACGACCTCGGTGTGCACCGGAGCGCTCGTGCTGGGCGCCGCGGGGCTCCTCGAGGGCAAGCGCGCCACGACGCACTGGGCCTACCGCGATCGCCTGCGCGAGTTCGGAGCCGAGCCGGTCGCCGAGCGGGTGGTGGAGGACGGCAAGATCATCACCGGGGCCGGTGTCTCCGCGGGGATCGACATGGCGCTGACGCTGGCGCGGCGCGCCGCCGGCGAGAAGGTCGCCCAGGCGATCCAGCTCGGCATCGAGTACGACCCGGATCCACCGTTCGACTCCGGCTCGCCGGAGAAAGCGCCCGCCGAGCTGGTGGACTTGATCCGCGCCGAGGAAAGTCGCTAGGCCAGCTCCCAGAACGTCCCGCCCAGCACCGTCACGGCACGCAATCGCCACTCCCGCGCGAGCGACCACAGCTCGGCCCGCAGGACCGGGGCCGGCTTACCCGTCAACTCCTCCAGCTCGCGGGTCGTGCAGCGGCCAAACCGTTCGATCGGCGCGGCCGGATCTGCGGCGAGCGCCTGGGCCGGTCGCGCTCCCGCCGTGAGGGCGGCCTCGCGGTAGGCGTCATATGGATTCCACCCCCAAACGCCGCGCTCTGTGCCGGCGTCGCCGCGGAACAGCGCCGACGGGAAGCTAACCCGCTCCTGCCCCACCGTCTCGCCCACCTTTCGCCGCTCGCGCGCCTCGGCCGGGGGATTGCGCACAGCGTCCAGATCCGCCGCGAAGGCCTCGGTGATCGCGTTCGAGTTCAGATCAATCCGAAAGCGCTCGATATCGAGGCCCGCGGGCCCCGCCTCGCCCACGAGCGCCTCGGTGTGGTCGAGCTTCTTGCGCTCGGTCATGATGCCTTCCCGCAGCCGACGGAGGTATCGGTAGGCGGCCTCGGTTCCCTGCTCCGCGGCCGCCTTCACCGCCTGGCACGCCGGATAGGTGGACTCGATCGGGTTCTGGCTCCACAGCCGGGCGTCGATTGGCATTCCGGATTCCGCGGTCACCTCGAGCCATTCGGTTGTGAGCTCCCAGTACCGATCCGGTCCGTAGGAGCGGGCGAGGCCGCCAATGACCCAGGTGAACCGAAGCTCGTCCCCGAACTCCCACAGCAGCCGCCGGAGCTTCGGCTCCGAGCCCCACGACCAGGAGCAGGCGGGATCGGTGTAGTAGTGCACTTCTACGGGCATAGGCGTGCAGAAGGTGCGCCAGTGAGCGGGGGCTTAGGGTGAGTGTCGAAAATACCCATTCGATGGCGGACGAAGCGACAACCGGCCTTGCCAGCGGCCTGATCGGCACGGTGCTATCGGGGCGCTACCGCCTCGAATCCAAGCTCGGCAGCGGCGGGATGTCGACGGTGTACCTCGCTCGCGACGTCACGCTCGAGAGGTGGGTCGCGGTGAAGGTCATGCATCGCGAGATCTCCGACCAACCGGACCAGCTCGAGCGCTTCCGCCGCGAGGCGCGCGCCGTGGCGCAGCTGTCCCATCCCAACGTCGTATCCGTGATCGATGCCGGCGAGGACGGCGGCTACCCCTACATCGTTTTCGAGTACGTCGACGGCGAGACGCTGAAGCAGCGGATCGAGCGCGTGGGGGCGCTCCCGGTCGCCGAGGCGACTGCGTACGCGATCGAGATCGGGCGCGGTTTGGCGGCCGCGCACGCCCGCCGGCTCGTGCATCGCGACGTGAAGCCCCAGAACGTCCTCATCGACTCGGAGGGCAGGGCGAAGGTGACGGACTTCGGCATCGCCCGCTCGCTCGAGGCCGACGGCCTCACTCAGACGGGGCGCGTCCTTGGCACGACCGACTACGTCTCGCCCGAGCAGGCGATGGGGCGGGGCGTCGACGCGCGAACCGACATCTACTCGCTCGGCGTGCTGCTCTACGAGATGCTGACCGGCGAGGTCCCCTTCACGGCCGACAGTGTCGTCGGCGTGGCGATGAAGCACGTGAACGAGGACATGCCGGACGTACAGAGGCGACGCCCGGAGGTGTCGTCGGCACTCGCCGCCGTGATCGAGCGCGCGACGGCGAAGGACCCGAAGCAGCGCTATCCAGACATGGCGAGCTGCCTCGCCGACCTGGAGGCGGCGCTCGAGGTCGAGGTGGCGCGCTCCGGCGGCGCACACGGTCAGGCGACGACGAGCGTCCTCGAGACGGTCCCGAAGCGCAAGATCCTCACCACGCGACGCGTCTCGGCCGCGGGGGTCTTCCTGGTGCTCGCAGCGACGGTGGCGGCGCTGCTGATCACAGCGCTCACCGGAAGTCATTCGAGTTCCGGGCCATCCGCTGCACCCGGCGGGGCACCTGTTCAGATCGTCGATGCCGAGTCCTTCGATCCGTCCCCCGGTGACGGCACCGAGCACGACGACGAGCTGAACCTCGCGATCGACGGCAACCCCGGAACCGGCTGGACAACCGAGACCTATCAGGCATCCACAACCGAGGAGGCCGTAAACAAGCCGGGCGTCGGGCTCGTAGTGGTCGCCTCGGGGCCGGTCGCAGCGCGAACGATGCGGATCCGCTCCGAGGTCGGCGGTTGGGACATGCAGGTGTACGGCTCCGAGACCGGACCGCCCGAAACGCTTCAGGAATGGGGGAAGCCGATCGGCTCTGCACAGAACATGTCGACCGACCAGACCGTCGAGCTCACCCCCAGGACGGCGAAGTACTACCTGATCTGGATCACAAACCTCGCTTCAACCGGCGAGGGCTACAGCGTCCAGATCAACGAGGTCGGGCTGAAGAGCTAAAAGCGATAGGCGCGTTGCGCCTCATAGCGCTCGAGCGCGTACCGGACGAGGCGATCGCACAGCTCCGGGTACGGGATGCCGTCCGCCTCGAACAGCTTCGCGAAGACACTGGTCGCGGTGAAGCCAGGGATCGTGTTCAGCTCGTTGACGAGCACTTCGTCCTCGTCGCGCACGAAGAAGTCGCAGCGCGCGAGGCCCGTCCCACAGGTCGCCGCGAAGACCCTGGCCGCAAGCTCGCGGACCCTCGCAATCGCGTCCTCGCCGATCCGCGCGGGGACGATGAGGTCCATGCCCCCCTCGGAGTACTTGGCCTCGAAGTCATACCAGTCGGCGTGCGCGACGATCTCGCCGGGCGGTGACGTGATGGGGTCGTCGTTTCCGATCACCGAGCACTCGACCTCCTTGCCCCGGCCGTTCGCCTCGACGATCACCCGCGGGTCGTAGCCGCGCGCCATCTCGATCGCGTCGTCCAGTGCGCGCTCCGTGCTCGTGACCTTGGTG
>JBKPHA010000008.1:0-10094 GCA_046729615.1 Actinomycetota bacterium | reverse complement strand
GCGTTCTTCGCCGAGCTCGGTATGGAGCTGGAAGGCGAGACGACGGTCGAGGGGCCTTGGGTGGACCAGACCGTCGGGCTCAACGACGTCCGTGCCGACATCACCATGATGCGAACCCCGGACGGCCACGGCCGGGTCGAGCTGTCGAGGTTCCACAGGCCGCCGGCGGTCAGGGCCGAGCCGGAAAGCGCACCGGCGAACGCGCTGGGCATGCGCCGCATCATGTTCATGGTCGACGACGTCGACGACGTAGTTGCCCGCCTGCGCCGCCACGGTGCCGAGCTCGTGGGCGAGATCGCGCAGTACGAGGACATCTACCGGCTTTGCTTCGTGCGTGGCCCCGAGGGGATCATCATCGGGCTGTCCGAGCAGCTCAGCTGAATGTGCGGCCGGAAGAGCCCGGCCCGGCGCTCCTCCCTTCCGCGATGAGGAGCACTCAGCCGGCTTGCCGTTGCATTATTTGTTTCGCGCGATTCCCATCGGCGGAAATGGTTAGGTCGACGCTTCTGCGTTCACGCGATTGCGGCTGCGCACCGGTGGGTGTCGCGCCAAGGCGCGCTCGATCCCGAAGCTAGTTCGGGAGGCAGAGACGTCGGCGTCGGGCGGCTCGCCCATTTCTGCGGCGAGCCTCTCGAAGAGGTCGCCTCGCGTAACGACGTGGCTAGGCCGATCGCCCGGTGCCAGGTCCAACAATGCGTGGGCTTCGTCAAGTGTCGTCACGACGGCGACGTGGTCCGGCTCGTTGGGAATGTCGCCGCCTTGCCACGCGGCGCTCTTGGCGGCGAACTCCAGCATTTGCCCGGCGGCGGACGCCACCGTGCAGAACCCGTACACCACGCCCTCGATGAGAGTTGGGTTCAGGTTGAGCCGCTCGCCTCGGACGTCGACCTCGAGGCCCCTGATGAACTCGCCTTCCCAGGCAAGATCGACAATCCGCGCGCCGTGCGCCTCCCGGCCGACGCATGGTGACCAGGTGCGTCAATTCCAAGTCGCCCTCGAGGAGGGCGAGGCGGAGCGACCGGTCAATCGGCCACGCCGGGACCGGCACCACCCGCGGGTCGGGTTCGTCAATCCGCCGCGAGGCCACCCCCACGCAGAACGGTCCCTTTGCGACGGGCATGGGCAGGTCTAGCCGGCGATCAGGGCCGGCGGCGTGGATCAGGCTGCCGGTCTCGTCAAATTCGTAAGCGCTTCCGGACGTCATCGCCTCGCGTAACACGCGCTCGACAATCGGCCAGTCGTCCTCGGATGGCGTCGCGAAGTCGAAGGTCATCCGGGCCGCGCCTCCGTCGTCCGGGAACCGCGCTGCACCGCGATTCAGGAGGTCAAGGGCGGCGAGCGCACGCCTCATCTGACGTCCCTTGCGCCCCTTCGTTAGCCAACGTGGGTGCCCGCCGCATTCGTTGATTTGGGGCCGCTCGGGATCGGCGCAGGTGATGACGTCACCGATGCGCAGGCAGTGGGTCAGATCGGCAACGAGAGGCGGGACGCCTCGGTGCGCTTCAGAGCGGGCAACGTCCAGCGTTTCCCGGAATGCGTCTCCCTGGTGGGAGATCGCAGGGGGCTTCCCGGTGTTCTTCGAGAGGGCCCGAATCGGGTAGGGGTGCAAGCAGCGCCACGCGAGGGCATCGCCGTAGACGCGCAGCAGGTGTAAGTGGTCGCGCTCGGGCGCGTAGCGGTCGTTGAATGCGGCGTCCTCGGCGGCGATGATCTGATCCGCGATCTCCGCCTGGACGTAAAGAGCGCGACGGGGTCTGCCGGATCTGCGTCGAAGACGGCGTCAATCTGCGCGAGGAGCTCACCCCGCCTTCGCCTTAGCGACTTCTCTCGTGCTGCTTGACCCATCCCGGACGGCATCGTGAGCGAGCGTAGCCGGAGCCGGCGAGACTCCGACCGGATCGGGCTCGACATGCCGCACATAGACAGGTCGGCTCAACCCGTCGGGATGTGTCGCTCCCGCTTTCCGCGAGGACCAGCGCCGCCTGCCACCCGGCTGCTTCCACCGCGAGCCCTTGAGTGGAGCCGGAGGAGACACGAGCGACAGACCTAAATTTGCATCGTTTCGAACGCCGCTTTGACTTTCGCAGGCCCCTTGCCGCGCACCCGCACGAGCGTGCCGCCGGAGTTGCTCGGTTCCAGCGTCACAACGACGGGTGCCGTGTCCTTCACGAGGAGGAACAACAGTCCGATCGGAAAGAGCAGCACCGTGAGCACCCAAATCCACCAACGCCGGTAGGTCCAGGCATACGTAATCGCAGCCTCGCTCTGTGTCTCAAGCTCGTACCCCCATCGTCCGAGCGGCTCGGTGAGCTCAGAAAGCAGCTCCGGAAATACGGCGCTGGGTGGCTTCGCCGTCGTGATCTCTCGGGTGAAGTCCTCCACCGCGTCGGCAGTATCGCTCAGGGGCAACCGGCTTTGATCCCGGCGCTGGAGGAACCGCGTTAGCGCTGCCCCTTGGCGCGAAACCCCGCAGCCCGCTCGGATCCACCCGGGAGGGGATGTCCGCCGCCCAATGGGTCGCTGCTCCTCGGCAAGGAAGCGATGTCCGCAGTCGCCGCGCGCTGCAGGACGTCCATGAGGTCAGCTAAGCGGCCCAGCACCTCGGGCCAGCCGATCCGTCGTCCCCCCCGACCCGAACCGCCCGACACGTTGGAGACGGCGGGCTCGGACAGTGCGCTTCACTCAGAGTGGTCGCACCTAGCCGGTGAGTAGCCGATCGAGCCTGGCGGAGGCCGCGGGAGCGATGAGGAGCGTTCCGGCGGCAACAGCGGACAGGTAAAGCCCCCAGTCCGGCTGCACGGGATTCGAGGTGTCGGTGATCGGCAGACCCGGTGTCTCAAGCGGTCGCGTGGCGTCCAAGAAACCGTTGACGATGAACCCCGTTGCTACGAGGGCGGCTACGGCAATCGCGATCTGGCCGGGCCGGGGGAAACGGGGATGCACCAGCAACCCGGTTAGAGCGCTTGCCGCGCCCATGGCGAGTACCCATCCGTGGACGTCGTTGCTCCAGAAGACGAGGAGGTAACCCCCACCGCGATCGACGCCGTTGCTTGGACCGGCGAACCAGGGACCGATGGCGCCCGCGACGAGCAGGACTCCGCCGATTGCAAAGACCGCCTTGCTCCACCGCATGTGCATACCCAGATCTTGGCGCATAGCGGGGGAATCCACAATGAAGATTCGCGCCACCGCACCGGACGAGAGGAGCCACGTCTTCTCTGGCGGGCGCCCCGGCGATGCGCGAGACCCCGGAACTCGCAACCTCGTCTGATTGGCCCACTCGTAGCTGAGGATTCATCGGCGACGCCTCCGGCCGGGCTGGCGTGTGGCACTGCCCTGGCAGAGACGACCCGGCCGGACTACGGCTGACGCGCGGACCGCACGAACAGACCGGGGTGGCGGACAAGCTTTGCCCCGACGAGCGAACATCGTGATTCCGAGCAAGGGGCGAAAGTGCGGCCTGATCCTTCGGATCCGACCGTCGGGACCCAGTTCCAACACCATCGCGTCATCCAGCCTCGCCGGGCCGATCCTCGCCTCGCCTCGCAACAGAGCTAACCGGTCGCCCGTGACCTGGTCGATCCAGGTCAGCCCCTTCAAGCTCCCGTACACAGCGGTAAACAGAGTTCGGAGATCGCGCTCACCCCGGATCACCAATCGTCCGAAGATCGGCGAAACGAGTTCTGCCTCCGGGTGGATGAGCGCCATAAAACCATCGATATCGCCCGCCTCGGTTGTGTTGCGGAAGCGCGAGATGACCTCGTCCACTGCACCCGGATCCCCCCATGTAAAGCGATGGACCGCGGCGGCGCGCGAGCGAGGCCGCCGGGTCTCGCAAAGCGCAAGCAGGAGCACTGCGCCGCCTTGCCGACGCATTATTTGTTTGGCGAGATCCCGGTGGCCCGCAACGGGTAGTTCAGGGCGCTTGCGCTCTTCAGCGCGATGCAGAAGAACCGCTTCTCGGCCGAAAATAGAAACCGAACCACCCACCCGGATCGATACCGAGTTCGCTGTCACCCGGATGTGGCGTGCTCATCGATGACGTAGGCCCTCGTCCGTGACCGATCGAGAAACCTCTCCTCGTCCGTGACGATCTCCTCAACGGAGAGGTCTTCGATCCAGTTGACGAAGGCAGCCCGGTCGGGAAAGACCAGCTCCGTTATGACGTCGAAGTCGATTCCGTCGTCTTCTCGGTTGAATTCGTCGCCTCGGACGAGATAGTTGCGCTTGTACACCGTCGGAGCGGACGCGAGACTCAGGACCAACGGCACGTGGTTGTTCTCGTAATGGTCGATGAACGCTTGCGTCTCAAGGTCTCCCCGCTTGGTGAGATAGGCGAATACCTTCAGCATGTCGTTGCTCCTTGGAGATGAGGTTGGCTTTGAGACGACAGGATGCTCAAAGCATTCTTAGCCGCGCGTCGCTCCTCCTTCGCGCGAGGTGCGGCAGGTCCCCTCCCCGCCAGTCTCTTCCCCTTCCAAGCCAGGGGGACTACTAGACTTCGCGCGCGGAATGCTCGAAGGACTTCCCGACGTGGTGCGCCGCTATTTCGAGCTCGATCCGCACGACGTCGACGCGTTCGTCTCGTTGTTCAGCGACGACGCGACCGTCGTTGATGAGGGTAAGACCTACCACGGACTCGGCCAGGTTCGCGCCTGGCGGACTGGACCGGCGATCAAATACACGTACACGACCGAGGTCCTCGACCATGAGGACCAGAGCGGCGGTCGTCATCTGGTGACGGCTCGGTTGACCGGTGATTTCCCCGGCGAAACGGTGGACCTGAGATGCGAATTCGCCGTCACGAGCGACCGCATCAGCCGTCTTGTGATCGCGCCGTAAGGCACGAGGCCGGGAGGGTCCGATCATGGCTCGCGCGCGTCTGAGCGCGACGGATCCGACGCCTCCTCTGCGCGAGCAGGAGCACTGGGACGGCTTGCGGACGCATTATTTGTTTGGCGCGATTCCGGTCGGCGGGAATCAGTAGGTCGGGGGCTGCTTCTGTTTTGCGCGACGAGACGGCGTCCAGGTCGGATTGCGGATACGAGGTCATCAACGCGATCGGGCGGACCGGCGAGGAGTTCGTCGACCCGGAGGAGCTGGCGCCGGATCTGTGGGCGCGCCTCGCGCCGGACCTCGAGATGCATGGCCGGCCCGACGGCCCGACGCACAGGTGTACCGCGGCCGCGAAGCGACGAAGGACTTCTGGCGCATGCTGCAGGAGGTGTGGGCGGAGCTGCGCTGGGAACCGCGCGGGTTCACCGATCTGGGCCATGGCGTCGTTGTCGAAACGAGAATCGTCGCACTGGGACGCGGGAGTGACGTTCCGATCGAGGCGGACGAAACCGATGTCTTCTGGTTTCGTGACGGCGACATCGTGAAGCTCCAAGGCTTCGCGACGAAGATGGAGGCGCTAGAAGCGGCGAGCGGGACGACCGGATAGCGCTTCGGACGAGGAGCCGTTGCCGGCAGCTCCGCCGACCCGCGGCTCCTCCGCACGATAGGGAGCACTGCGCCGCCTTGCCGACGCATTTATTTTGTTTGGCGCGATCCCCGTGGGCGTCAACGCCTAGATTCAGCTACGCGCTTCCGCATTCACGCTGTTGCGAGAGCGTGGAAGCGGCTTTAGTCGGTCAGCCCTGCCGCAGCCCGGGCCGCCTCACGATCGTAGAACTCGCGGAAACGCAGAACCTTGCCGTCGCGAAACGTGAGTACTTGATAGATCGCGGAACTCACCGTTGCGCCACTCGCAGCTCCACGACCCTCCTCGCGCCCGGCAACGAACACGTCATCGTTGCAGTCGATTACGTCTTCGACGACGAACCCGTACTCCTCGAATCCCTCAAGCCACTGCTCGAAAGAGCGAAGGACTCCCGCGTACCCGCGATATACCTGGGAGTCGGCGCGCTGAGGGTCCTCGAACCACTCGATCTCCGGATCGCACGCCTGCTCGATCAATGCGGGCAATGCCGCTAGGAGCTGTTCCTTATCCATCGTCTCGGCGGCGCTATAGAGCCCCTTGACGAACTCGACGTTCTGCTGCGACACGTTCGCAGTATCCCCCAAGCGGACTGCTCGCATCAATGCAAGACGGAACGATTTGAGCGGTCGAGCTCGCTTCCGCTCCGCGCGAAACGGAGCACTGCGCCGCCTTGCCGACGCATTATTTGTTTGGCGCGATTCCACTGGGCGACGACCGGTAGTCCAGGCTCTTGTGCCGGTCCGGTGAGGTTCGAGCAGTAGGGGAAGCCTTGCCGCCCCCGCCGGCGCGTCTGAGCGCTGCCTACGGGCGCACCGTCCGTGGAAGCCCGAAGTGCTCGAAGAGGGCGGTGTCGGCAAACCAGGTGATCGCCGCAACCGCATCTGCATCGAGCGTCAGCACGAACAGCCCGCGAGGGCGGGCGATCCCGGCATCCGCATCCGGCAGATAGCAGGCGAGGGCCGGCTGGGTGTTCGCCCGGGTCGGCACGGCACGCAGCGGCGTGCCGCGCGCTTCCTCACGGTAGCTGAGGAAGCCGGCGATCGCCTCTAGTCCCTGGTACTCGAGCGGCAGGGGCGGCATCGTGAGCAGGGCATCGTCGGTGAGCAGCGAGACCATCCCGTCGACATCGCCGCTCTCGACCGCGCCGGCGAAGCGAGCGGCGAGTTCGCGCTCGCGTGGCGAGCCCGGTAGCGGCGGGCGGGCGCGGTCCGCTGGAAGACGGATCTCGAGCGTCGCCCGCGCGCGTTGCAGGGCGCTGCTGACCGAGACCTCGCTGCTTTCCAGCATCTCGGCCACCTCCGCCGCGTGGAAGCCGAGCACATCGCGCAGCACAAGGACCGCCCGTTGCCGGGGTGGGAGGTGCTGCAGCGCGGCGACGAACGCAAGGGTCACGGCTTCCTTCGTCTCGTAGCGCGCCTCCGGCCCGGGCGCGGTCTCCGCGAGCCCCTCGAGCAGCGTCTCGGGGTATGGCTCGAGCCACAGCGGCTCCCCTCGGCGGGTGGGCTCGGGGAGCTCGAACGGGAGGCCTGGGGCCTCGCGTGGGCGCCGCCCGCGGTCGCGGAGCGCGTTCAGGCAGCGGTTGGTCGCGATGCGGTATAGCCAGGCGCGCAGCGAGTGGCGCTCCTCGTATTGCCCAAGTCCGCGCCACGCTGCCAGCAGGGTCTCCTGGACCATGTCCTCCGCGTCCTGAACCGAGCCCAGGATCCGGTAGCAGTGAACGTGCAGCGCGCGGCGATAGGGGTCGGTCAGCGTGCGGAATGCGTGGTCGTCCCCCTTACGAGCGAGTTGGAGCGCGCTCTCGGTCACCGCAGGATCCTCGCACGCCGTCTTCGTCGCCTCGCGGTCGGCAACCGTGGACCGCAACACCATCCGCGTCGCAAATTCATCGCTGAGTTCCCGTCGCCTCGGGTGTTTCGTCAAGCAAAGGGACACCACCGAGACGAACAGGAGAACCGAAATGGGAAAGATCGTGATCAGTGGACCGCAGAACGCAACGCTCGATGGAGTCGTTCAGGACCCGGATGGCGAGGAGGGCTTCAGGCTCGGCGGCTGGTTCGTCCAGTTCGGGGGCAATGACCTCGAAGAGTGGAACAAGGTCGCGCTCGCGGACGCCGTAGGGGCCGAGGCATGGCTGCTGGGTCGGCGAAGCTACGAGTTCTTCGGGGCGCGGTGGCAGCCCCGGAGCGGCGAGCTCGCGGAGCGGTTGAACAGCATCCCCAAATACGTCGTGTCATCGACGCTCGTAGATCCGGACTGGAACAACTCGACGGTCCTCCGGGGCGATGTGGTGGAGGAGGTCTCGAAGCTGAAGCAGGAGCTGGACGGAGAAATCGTCGTCCCCGCCAGCTATCAGCTCGGCCGCACGCTGATCGAGCACGACCTGGTCGACGAGCTACGGCTGGTCGTCTTCCCGGTCGTGCTCGGGGCCGGCGAGCGCTTCTTCGCCGAGACCGGCGAAAAGAAGCCGATGCGGCTCGTCGATACCAAGACCATCGGCGACGGCCTCGTCTACCTCACCTACGAGTTCGTCCCGGAGGCCTAGCGGGCGTCGGATGACGCCGGCTCCGGAATGCCCGGATGCCCGCCCGCTGCCGGGCGGGCATCCGGGAGAGCCTGAAGCGACCGCTGGAAGGTTGACGCCTGCCGCGAGGCACTGTCGCTTCGCGCGACAGGGAGCACTAGCTCGGCTTGCCCACGCATTATTTGTTTGGCGCGATTCCGCTCAGCGGGAGCGACTAGCTTCGGGCGACTGCACTGCCCCATTCACGGGCAACCGGTCACGCGGTCAGCGCGCGCACTAGCTTCTGCTTCTCGTCCATCTCGACAGCCTGGGTATCGACCATGGAGACGCTCGTTCACGCGGGATTGCGGTGGTCACCGCGGCGACGCCGGACGCTGGCCGATCGCTGCGCGCCCCTCGTGAGCGAGCCCCGCGGCCAGCCAGGGCTCGTCGTTGCGCCGTGGTCATGCCGGGTCGACGAGCAGCTTCAAGGCCGTATCCACGCTGCCTGCGAGGAGCTGATCGGACAGGTCGCGGTTTGTCAGCGCCCGGGCGAGCTGCAGGGTGCCGAGCATCAGTCCGAAGAGCGTGAGCGCGTCGGTCCGAGCCGCCTCGGCGTCTGTCGGGTCGAGTCGCGACGCGATGTCGTCGATGACGCCCATCAATTCGTCGGTGAAGACCTGTCTGGTGGCGGCGGGGCGTCGGGCGATCTCGTCGAGCAGCGCAGCCGACGGGCAGCCGTCGGCGCGCTGGTCGCGGTGCTGCAGGGACAGGTAAGAGCGGATGAACGCTTCGAGCCCGGGCCGATCCGAGGGATGGGCGTCGAAGCCGTGGCGTTGGGCGTGCAGCTGGTCGGCGAGGACGTTCGCGACGAGATCCTCCTTGGACGCGAAGTGGGCGTAGAAGGCGCCGTTGGTCAGGCCGGCGTCGGACATCACGGCGGCCACGCCGGCGCCGTCGATGCCGTCTCCTTTGAAGCGCCGTCCCGCTGCTTCGAGGATGCGTTGTCTGGTGGCCTGCTTGTGGTCCTTGCTGTAGCGCATTTAGCGACCTCTCTCGCCGTACTGCTCTCGATCGTCTCGTGGGGCCGTGTTCGCGTCCCGCTATTGCATTATGGCCGTACTATAGTATTATTGTCGTAATGCAAAGCCGGAAAGCAGCACGCACAGGGAGCGACAGCGATGACGACGATCGACGAACCCCACGGGTGAGGCTTTGAACACGACGTGGAAGACCGCGCCGACGCACACCATCAAGGCCGGCGGCCTGGAGTTCGCCTACCGCCAGCTCGGCCCGACCACCGGGGTGCCGGTGGTCTTCCTCACCCACCTGGCGGCGGTCCTGGACAACTGGGATCCCCGAGTCGTGGACGGCATCGCCGCCAACCATCGGGTCATCACTTTCGACAATCGAGGTGTCGGTGCCTCCAGCGGGGCGACGCCGACGACCATCGAGGAGATGGCCAGGGACGCCGTGACCTTCATCGGTGCCCTCGGCTTCGATCGGGTCGACCTGTTCGGGTTCTCGATGGGCGGCATGATCGCCCAGGTGATCGCGCACGAGCAGCCGCGGCTCGTGCGCAAGATGATCCTCGCCGGAACCGGCCCTGCGGGGGGCGAAGGTATCGACAAGGTGACCCGCATCACCTACCTCGACATCGCGCGAGGACTGCTCACCCGCCGGGACCCGAAGGAGTTTCTCTTCTTCACCAGGACCCCGAATGGGCGCCGCGCCGGCAAGGAGTTCCTCGCACGGCTGAAGGAACGGACGAACGACCGCGACAAGGCCGTCTCCGTGCGCTCGTTCCGCGCCCAGCTCAAGGCCATCCACCGATGGGGCCGGCAGCAACCCGCGGACCTCTCTGGCATCCACCAGCCGGTGCTCGTCATGAACGGTGAGAGCGACAGGATGGTGCCCACCAAGAACACCGTCGACCTCGACCGACGACTCCCCAACAGCCAGCTCGTTGTGTATCCCGACGCCGGCCACGGCGGCGTGTTCCAGTTCCACGAGGACTTCGTCAAGCGGGCTCTCGAGTTCCTACGGTCATGAAGGCATTCGTCGTCGAGCACTACGGCGAGGACGGACTCAGCGCCGCCAACGTACCGGAGC
>JBKPHA010000007.1:0-10391 GCA_046729615.1 Actinomycetota bacterium | reverse complement strand
GCCGACGCTCCGCTCGCACAGGCGGACCGGCTGCGCCGGCGCTCCGGCGTAGGCGCCGGCGGCCCGATCACCGCCTACGACCAGCTCACCGCCCGCCAGATCAAGTCGCGCCTGGGCGGACTGTCGCCAGCCGAGCTGCGCCAAGTACGCGCACGCGAGCAGCGTGGCAAGGCCCGCAAGGGGATCCTGAGCGACATCGACCGCCGGATGGAGAGACGTTCCTCGGGCAGCTAGCAGGGAGCAGGGAGAAATCCTGTGCTTCTACCTGCTCCACGCCGGTCGCCGTGACAGCCTGACCCGAGGAGCGGGGCTCGGACCGTCAGCAGCGTACGCGACGCCTCCAGCCGGTTTAACCATCGAGGTCCGCTGCGAGCCGCGTGAAGTCCAGCTCCTCCCCGAGCGTCTCCCCGAGCAGCTCATCCGCATCGAGGCGCTGCCCGTGCCGCCAGAGGCCCCGCAGCCACTTCCCCGCCTCGGGGCTGGCGAACCACCGCTCCCCGAATCGCTCCTCGAGCTCGCCGCGCCAGTGCGTCTCGAGCGCCCACGCCCGCAGGTAGCAGGCCGCATAGAACCCGTCGTCGACGTCCGCGAGCCAGCTCGCCCGCGGCCACGGAACCCGAATGGCCTCGCCCAGGTGCTCCGCGTAGCGGCCAGGCATCTCGGCGAGGACCGCCGATTCTGAGTGGAGATCTAGCTCGTACGCCAGCTTCGCCGAATAGCGCCGCAGCATCACCAGGCGAAGGGCGCGTGCGTGCTCGACCGCGGGCCCCGGATGCGCAACGCCCAGCCGCTCGTGAAGCCAGTTCCGATCCGATACGAGGTGCTCGAGCAGGAACGCGAACGATTCGGTCACCGAGTTGTCGCCCAGCTGGCGAAACTCGTAGTAGAGGTCAGGCGCCGTGTTCGCGTAGTGCTCGGTATGGCCGCCCTCGTGAAACAGCGGCGCATAGTCATCGCGCCCCCCGTGAGGCGCGATCACGAGATAGATCTCATCGGGAACGCGCGGCGTGCTGCAAAACGCGCGCGGAGACTTGGTCGGCCGCGACTCCGTGTCCAGATGGACGTTCGGCTGGCCGCGCAGGTCAATCCCAAGCCCCGCGAGCGTGGCCTCGAATGATTCAACGAGCCGCTCGGCCGGGAAGAATTCGTCGAGCTCCGGGGCGCGGAAGAGCCGCGGCATGTCCGAGCGCTGAAGCGCACCGAGCTTCGGCAGACCGGCACGCTCGAGCTGTTCGTCCGTGAGCGGCCCGTAGGCGCCGTCGGTCGCCACGAGGAACCGCGCCGTCTGCTCGCGCAGCCCCTCCAGATCGATGCCGCGAAGCTCCGCGTACGCCGCCGTGTAGCTCGGCCATCCGAACTCCTGGCAGAGCGCATGCGCCCTCTCGAGCACAGCCCGGTAGATCGGATTGAGGCGCTCCTCGAGCACCGCGTTTCGCGCCTCCTCGAGCGCCACGCGCCGCTCCACATCGACCTCGTTGGCCTGCTCGATGACCACCGCCCGGTAGGGGACCGCGCCATCCCCAGCCTCCACCTCAAGCGACGCCTCCAGCTCTGCAAGCCGCGCCGCCTCCGTCCTGGTCTCCATGCCCACCAGGCCGTCGAAGCCGAAGTGGAGGAGGTAGCGCAGCCTGCGCGCCTCATCGCCATCGGCCGTGTCCGCCGCCAGCCCCCGCAGCGCCAGGGCCGAATCGCGCGCGAACAGATCCGCGTAGCTCTCGTAGATCGGCTCGATCTCGAACTCGCGCTTGTGTCCGGCGAGGTGGCGGTAGTACTCACGGGACAGCTCGGTGCCGAAGCTCTCGGCCCGCTCGCGGTAGCTGTCGAGGTCGAACGGCAAGCTGCTGCAACGATAGGGACGATGGCGAGCGCTCCGACCAAGCAGGCGCCGCGCCCGAAACCGGGCACCGAGCTCATCCTCGAGATCGACTCGCTAGCCCAGGGCGGGCGCGGCGTCGCGCGCGCCGACGGCTATGTCGTCTTCGTCTCGGGTGCCCTGCCGGGCGACAAGGTGCGAGCGCGCCTCGCCAAGGCCAAGCGCGGGTACGGCGAAGCGAGCGCGGTCGAGATCCTCGACCCGAGCCCGAATCGCATCCCCGACCGCTGCGTGCACGACGGCGAGCCTTGTCCGGGCGCGCCCTGGCAGGGGCTCCCGTACGACGGTCAGCTCGCCGAGAAGACCCGCCAGGTCGAGGAGGCCCTGCGGCGTCTGGGCGGCCTGGACGGCTTCGAGCTCGAGCCGATCCTTCCCGCACAGGATCAGTGGCGGTACCGCAACAAGCTCGAGTATTCGTTCGGCGAGCGCTGTGGGCGCCTCGTCGTCGGCTTCCACCGCCGGGGAAGCTGGTCGCAGGTGGTCGCCGCCGACGACTGCAAGCTCGCGACCGAGGCGAACAACCACGCCCGCAACGAAGTTCGCGAGTGGGCGCGGGATCAGGGGATTCCGCGCTACGACCCCGACGCGCAGGCCGGCGTCCTGCGGAACCTCGTGGTTCGCGAGGGGCGCCGCACGGGCCGGGTCCAGACCCGCCTCGTCACCTCGCCGGCGAGCTTCGCCCGGCCGCCAGTGGACCTCCATACGGTCGTGGAGGGGCCTGGCGGCGGCACCGCGGGCCCAACCGGGGTCCTGGGCAATGAGTTCCTGGACGAGGAGCTCGCGGGCCTTCGTTTTCGCATCTCGCCCAGCGCCTTCTTTCAGACGAACACCGAGATGGCGGAGCGGCTTTGCAGACTCGTGGCCGAGGCCGCCGATCTGCGCGGGCGCGAGCGCGTGTTCGACCTCTACTGCGGCATCGGGGCGATCGGGCTCACGCTGGCGCGGAGCGCCGGCGAGGTGTGGGGCATCGAGAGCATCCCCGAGGCGATCTCCGACGCCGAGCACAACGCGCGCCGCAACGAGATCGACAACGCACGATTCATCGTCCAAGACGTCCGCCTGGGCATCCGCCCCCTGCTGGAGCGGGCGGGGTCGCCCGACCTCGTTGTGGTCGATCCGCCCCGCGCCGGATTGTCGAACAAGGTCGTCCGCCGGGTAATCGAATGCGCGGCGCGGCACATCGTCTACGTCTCCTGCAACCCCACGACGCTCGCCCCGAACGCCGCCCAGCTGGTCGAAGCCGGATATAGGCTCCGCCGCGTGAGGCCCGCGGACATGTTTCCGCACACGCCGCACGTCGAGTGTGTCGCGGTATTCGAGCAGGGAGCAGGTAGCAGGTAGAGATGGGGCACGTTCTCCCTGCTCCATGCTCCCTGCCTAGCTCATGAGCTCTCGCGGATTCGGAGTGGCTGCGGGCTTGGATCCCGACGTCGCGGCACCACTCGCCGCCCGCTGCCAGGAGCTGGACTACTCATCGCTGTGGTCGAATGACCACCCGGGCGCGAACGGCCTGGATACGCTCGCCGCGTTCGCCGAGGGAACGGATGAGCTCGAGCTCGGCATCGCCGTGATGGCGCTCGACCGCCATGATCCGGCGGAGATCAACCGGCGCATCCAGAGCCTGGGACTCGACCGCGATCGCCTCTGGGTCGGGGTGGGCGCGGGATTCTCTGCGCGTCCGCTCACGACGATGCGCGAGCGGCTTCCGGTCCTGCGCGAGGCGCTCCCCGGCACTCGCCTGGTGCTCGCGGCGATGGGACCGAAGATGTCCGCCCTGGCGGGAAGCGCCTACGACGGAACGTTCCTCAACTGGATCTCACCGGAGTTCGCCGCCGGCGCGCGTGAGAGCGTCCACTCCGGCGCCGCGGAGGCGGGCCGCGAGCCACCTCCCGTATTCGGCTACGTGCGCACCGCCGTTGGGGAGGATGCGAGGGAGCGGCTCGCTAAGGAGGAGTCCTTCTATCGCGACCTGCACGACGGGTACCGCCGGCAGTTCGCGCGCCTGGGCCGGCCGAAGGGCACCGTCGGGGTGGCGGCCGCAGACGCGGACGAGGCCCGTCGCGCGCTCGACGAATACGACGCGCTCGACGTGATCGTGGTTCGAGCACTCGCAAGCGCCACGCTCGCGGCGATGGGCGCCCTCGCGGCCGCGGCGGCGCCCGAGTGAGGATCGGCCCGCCGAGCTAGAAGCCCGCCTCGGCGTCGTCTTCCTGCTCGGCGAGCGGCGTCAGCTCAACGGCGCAGGTGGTGCAGAGCGCCGCGCTCGCGCCGTCGTCCAGGATCCGCTGCTTCTCGACCGCCGTCAGCGTCGCGCCGCAGTTCTCGCAACGGTCCGGCAGCTCTTCGATCGTCCGCTCCTCGAGCTCCATCGATCGCAGTGTACGACGAGGGCTTAGTCGTCAATAAGGCGGCAGGTCGGCGTACCAGTCTCCGAGGGTGCGGAACGCGGTCCAGAACTCGCGCTTGGACTCCTCGGAGTCGAGCGACTCGTCGATGTCCGGCACGTACAGGGCATCGATCGTGGGCGTGAGGTCCTGGATCTCCCCCGGCTTCGGCTCGACCTTGCGCGAGAGCGACACGCCCACATCGTTCAGGACCTCGAGCGCCCGCTCTCCCATGACGACCACGATCCGCGGCTGCACGATCGCGATCTCCTCGACGATGCGCTCGATGCACTCGCCGCCGGCGAGCGACGGATCCGAGACCGGGCACTTCACGCAGAGGGTTCCGTAGACCACCAGCGGATCGATGTTCAGCCGCCGGAAGCTCTTGCGCAAGGCATTGCCGGCGCGGCCGTAGAAGGCGACGCCCTCCTCGATCTCCGCCGCCGTCGGCGCGAACTTCAGGAGAAGGATGTCGGCCTGCGGATGCCCCGATCCCAGGACGGGCATCAGGTTGCCGCGCGGGCAGTGCGAACACTCCTGAAGACGATGGGTGAGCTGGTTGAGCTCGCGGATCGCCCGCTCGAGGTACTTCTCCTGGATCTCGTCGTCCGTGGTTGGCAAGTTCGCTCCAGCTCTGGCTGCGGTGCGCCCTTTCTTTGACGGCCCGGCTGCCGCTCCTTCCGGCTGCATCAGCGCGTGCGCCTTTCCCGCCGCCGCGCGGCGGCCGCTCCCGGCCGCGCCGAGGTCTGAAGGAACTTCAAGGCCTGGACATAGATGAGGTTCTTGTGCTTGCGCACGATGTCCGCATCGCGCATCGCCTCCAGGAACTCCTCCGGGCCGTTGAAATCGTGAAGCCGGATCATCACGCTGCCGAGGCCCTGCGCGACGTGGCTGTCCGATCCGGCTCCAGGGACGATCCGGTACTTGGCGGCGAAGCGCTCGGCCTCCTCGTTGAAGGCCGTGAGCGCCACGCGCGGGTTGAACACCTCGAGGATGTCGATGTCCTCGACTATGTCGAGGAGGTGCTCGTAGTCCGGCACCGAGTGCAATCGGTCGAACGGATGCGGCACGTAGACCAGGCCGCCCTGACGACGGATCTCAGCGATTGTCTCCGCCATCGTCATCCCCCGCGGGATCTTCTCCTCGATGAAGAGCCCGATCACCTCTCCCTGCTCTGCGGTCTTCACCTCCTCGGCGACGATGACCTTCGGGTCGCCGTCGCGCTCGGCGAGCTCGCGCGCAGCCAGCGCGCCGGAGATCTCGTTGTGGTCGGTGATCGCGATCGCCCCCAGCCCCCGCTCCTTCGCGGTCTGCAGCAGGACCTCCACCGGCGTGGCGCAGTCGGGCGAATGATCCGTGTGCATGTGCAGGTCGACATGGATCGGTCGCCTGCTCGCGAGCCGCCGCCGCACATCCGCCTTGCCGTCGGGATCGTGCCGCCGCGTCGCGAGACGCCGGTAGATCTCCTCGACCTGGTCGACCGCCGCCTCCCAGTCGCGAACGAACGCGCGCGCGCCGGACGCCAGCAGGGACCGAAGCCGCGGCTCGGCAACCAATCGCTCGAGCTGGCCCGCCAGCGTGACAGCGTCGCCACGCGGGAACAAGAGACCCCGCTCTCCGTCGCCGATCAGCTCCCGGTAGAGCGCCAGATCCGATGCGACCGGGACCGTCCCCGAGGCGAGCGCCTTGCGCAGGAGCCCGGGTGCCGCGCGCGGCCCGCCCGAGGCCGCACAGGCGATGTCCGCCCCGGCGATCAGCTCCTCGGGCGCGGCCTGCCGCGGCCCCAGCACTTGGACGCGCTCGCGAAGCCGGCGCGCGAGCCTCACCTCTGTGGCGCTCGGGGTCCACACCGCCGCCTCCCATTCGCGCTCGAGCGGCAGACGCCGCAGCGCCCGCAGGAACAGGCGCAGCGCCCCGCGCTCCTCCTCGAGGCAGAATGCGATCCGAACCGGATCGCCCTCCCGCCCCGTTCCGTCGCCTGGCCAGAACGGGTCGACTCCGCGGTCGGCTCCGGGCTCGAGCAGCTCGTAGGTCCCGGGGAAGAACCGGTGGATCAGCTCGGAGGTGGCCCGCGAGCTGACCGTGCGGGCATCAAGGCGCCCGAAGAAGATCTCGACGAGCGGCCGCGCGACCTGCGTCGAGAGGATGCGCTCCGTCGGCTCGTGAAACGTGCCGACGTTCAGCGACCGCGAATGTCGCAGCGCGACCGCTCCCGCACTCGGCGCGAACGGGTCGTGGACGTGCACGAGGTCGAACTCGACGCCCCCGAGAAGATCCTCCAGCGTGCGGCTGAGGTCGATCGGCACCGGCGCCGACCGCGGACCGGGGCCCCGCGGCACGGGCAGGCTCGAGCCCACCGCGAGCACCGCTGGCCCGCCCTCACCGCCGGCCCGCTCGCCCCTCCAGCCGCCGAAGACCGACGCCGGGCGGTTACGCGCGGCTGCGATCGCCCGGCGCGACTCGCGAACAGCTGCGCGCGACGCAGAGGGCGCGGCGACGACGACGCGGTGTCCGCGAGCCGCCAGGCCCGCGGAGACCCGCTCGACGAACTCGTTGACCTCGTGCGTGGCGCCCCAGAGCTGCGGGCTCACCTGGACGACCTGTAGCTGCTCCCGGGCCACGCGCGGAGCATAGAAGCGGCTCGGATTCGGACCGCTGCCGGCTCAGGGAGCCGCGCACACGAAGCGGCCCGCCAAGTGGCGGGCCTCCTCCGTTCGATTCTGTTGCGCGCTACTCGCTGGCCGCAGGCGAGTCCGCCGCAAGCTCCTTGGCGCGCTCGCCCGGCGCCTTGCGGGCGTGCTCGCGGATGAAGGCCTCGGTCAGCTCCCGTGCCTCGTCATCGGGGCGCTGCGTGTGCGGGGACTTCATCAGGTAGCTGGAGGGGCCGTCGAGCTGGCCGGCCACGCCGTCGTTCAGGGCGAGCTTCGCGATCCTGACCGCGTCGATGACGATGCCCGCCGAGTTCGGCGAGTCCCAGACCTCGAGCTTCATGTCGATGTTGAGGGGCACGTCGCCGAAGGCGCGGCCCTCGAGCCTGATGTGCGCCCACTTGCGGTCGGTGAGCCAGGCGACGTAGTCCGACGGCCCGATGTACACGTTCTCGGGCGGCAGCTCGTGGCCGAGGATCGAGGTGACGGCGTTCGTCTTCGACTCCTTCTTCGAGGCGAGCCGCTCGCGCTCGAGCATGTTGTAGAAGTCCATGTTGCCGCCGACGTTGAGCTGGGACGTGCGTTCCAGGCGGACGCCCCGGTCGTGGAAGAGACGCGCGAGCTGGCGGTGGACGATGGTGGCACCCACCTGCGACTTGATGTCGTCACCGATGATCGGGAGGCCATTGCGCTGAAAGCGCTCACTCCAGTAGTCCTCCCGGGCGATGAACACGGGTAGACAGTTGACGAACCCGACCCCGGCCTTGATCGCCATCTCGACGTACCACTTGGTCGCCTGCTCGGACCCGACCGGGAGGTAGCACACCATCACGTCGGCGTTGGTGTCCTGAAGGATGCCGACGACGTCGTCGGTCGGGCCTGGGGCCTTCTCGATCTTCTCCTTGAGGTACTTGCCGAGGCCGTCGTGAGTCATGCCCCGGTGGACCTTCACGCCGAGCTCGGGTACGTCGGCGAACTTGATCGTGTCGTTCTGCCCGGCCCAGATGGCCTCGCTGAGGTCCTTGCCGACCTTGTCGGCATCGATGTCGAACGCGGCGACGAACTCGACGTCGCGCACGTGGTAGCCGCCGAGGTCCACGTGCATGAGGCCGGGGACCTGCTCGGCGGGGTCGGCGTCCGCGTAATAGGTGACGCCCTGGATGAGGGAGTTGGCGCAGTTGCCGACACCGACGATTGCGACGCGAACCTTGCCGTCGTCGATCACGTGGCCGTTGGCGTGGACGCCATCACGAGATCCGTTCTCGGTCGTCATTCGGTTTCGAAGTCCTCCTCGCGGCTGTGGGAGACCCTCCCTCTATGCCGCGCTCGTGTGCTGGTTACACCTAGGAAACGTCCAGCGCTCTCAGCTTGACCCGCACGTGCCACACCCTCTGCACCACGGTGACCGCCGTGAGCGCGGCCATAGCGTAGATGGCGGGCGCAAGCAGCTCAATATCGAAAAGCCCGGCCCCCTTCCCGAACACCAGACCGATCGAAAGCAAAACTACCCGCACCGGTCGCGTCGCAATCCCCACCTTGCACTCCACCCCAAGGGCCTCCGCCCGCGCGCGGGTGTAGGAGACCATCAACGAGCCGAGCACCGTCACGACGCACGCAGCGGCCGGAATGGCGTGACCAGTGTCGGCGAAGTACCACGCGACGGCGGTGAGCACGACGCCCTCCTCGATCCGGTCGAGCGTCGAATCGAGGAACGCGCCGAAGAGCGTCCCCTTTCCGGACATCCGTGAGTAGCGCCCGTCGAGCGTGTCCATGACCGACCCGATGATGAACGCGATGCCCGCGAGGAAGAATAGGCGTTGCGTCACCAACGCCGCTGCCGCCACGTTCAGGACGAGGCCGGTGATCGAGATCGCGTTCGGCGTCAGCCGAGATTCGATGAGGCGATCGCGCGCGTAGGCCCTGAGCTCGTGGCCCGTGCGCACGTCGCGAAGCTGACCGCCACCAGGAACCTCCGACGCCACGGAGCAGACGCTAGCGGCTGAACTTATTCCGGGCGAGTGAGCGCGATCAGGCCGGAGCCTCGTCGATGCCCTCGCGCCAAGACCAGGCGTCCGGGCGCAGCCGGGCGAGCTGGTGCGCGCTGACGGCCGCGAGGCACGCGACCATCGCGCCGAGGGCCGCATCGAACCAGAAGTGGTTCGCGGTCACGACGATCACGAAGAAGACGCTGAGCGGATAGACCGACCACAGGAGACGGGTCCAGGAGCTTCGGACCAGGTTGATGGCCGGGACCGCGACCATCAGCGAGAACGCGATGTGCATGCTCGGAACGGCCGCGTACGGGTTCACCAGGAGGCCGGTGAACGAGGCTTCCTGGTTCGCGCTCGTGAACGCCTGGATCGTGTCGGTGAACCCGGCCCCGGGAAACATCCGCGGCGGCGCCGTCGGGTAGAGCAGGTAGCCGGCCAGGGCGAGCCCCATGGCCACCAGGAACATGTTCCTCACGAAGTTGAAGTGGTCGTTCCGGTACAGGTAGAGCCATACCAGGAACGACGTCGTGATCACGAAGTGGCTGTTGAAGTACATCCAGTTCGCGAGGTCGATGATCCATCGGTGGTTCAAGAAGGCCTGCTGGAACGCCGGCTCGAAGAACGCCCCGACCGACTGCTCCAGATGGATGACGTGCATTCCGTTCGCCATCGCCGCCGCGGGGTGGGAGTCCGCGATCCCGCGGACGATCTGGTAGCCCTCGTAGGCACCGAGGAAGAGGATGACTTGGCGGAACAGGTCGCGCCAGCCATGCGGCAACCGTCTGCTAACGCTGTGGACGAGTTGGGGCACGGGCAGGTGTGCCGGGATTCTAGCCGTGGTCCTTCGACCGCATCGCTCACGACCCTGCACGCTCCCGCATATCCTCGGTCCATGAGCGAGAACGGTTGGAGGCGGCCCTCGAAGCGCCGGGTGCGGGCGATCCGCGACCGCCTGCGCGAGCTCTACGGGCGCCCGGTCAACAACCCGCACGGCCACCCCATCGCCGAGCTCGTGCGCACGGTCCTCTCCCAGAACACGAGTGACACAAACCGCGACGTGGCCTACGAGCGCCTGCGCGAGCGCTTTCCGACCTGGGAGGAGGTACGCGACGCGCCGACCGAGGAGGTGATCGAGGCGATCCGTCCCGGCGGACTCGCCGTCACGAAGGCGCCGCGGATCCAGCAGATCCTGCGCGAGCTGGGCGATCACCCGGACCTCGACTGGATCGAGGACGCTCCGCGCGACGAGGCGATCGACTACCTCACCTCGCTCCCCGGCGTCGGCCGAAAGACCGCCGCGTGCGTGCTGATCTTCGCCTTCGGGCGACCCGAGATACCCGTCGACACGCACGTCTACCGCGTGGGCGGGCGGCTCGGCCTGTTCCGCCCAGGCGCCTCGTTCGAAGAGGCGCACGACGAGATGCTGGGGATAGTCGACCCCGAGGATGCCTATGAGCTGCACATCAACCTGATCCGCCACGGACGAGAGGTCTGC
>JBKPHA010000006.1:0-8007 GCA_046729615.1 Actinomycetota bacterium | reverse complement strand
TCCGGTACGACCTGATACCGATTTCGTCGACCCTCTCGCTCGCGCAGCACGTAGCCCTCGTCGACGAGGTCGGAGAGGATCCGGTGGGCGGCGCGTTCGGTGATCCCGACCGCGGCGGCGATGTCCCGCAGTCGGATTCCCGGTGATGGGCCACGCAGGTAAGGACGTGGGCGTGGTTGGTCAGAAAGTCCCAGCCGCCCGAGGCGCGATGGCGATTGCAAGCGGCCCGGCGCCGTCAACTCGTCCCGGCCTCGGTTGCACTCCACTCGTCCCCGGCACCGCGCTTAACACTAATCACCTGACTGGACCGCGCACGAGGGTCAGGAGACGCAGTCGCTTGCGCAAACGCCGATGGCAGAAGTGTGGCGCGTGCCGAACTGGCCACCACCTCCGGCGTTAAGGCCCTCCTCCCGCGTGTAGGCGGTGGCGCCTTAGCGATCGTGCCGGTTTCACGACGGCCCGACGGCAATTCGCTTGCCGAACTATTTGTCTTGTGCCGCTTCGTCGCAGAAGCAGGACTGTTCGCTTTGCGCGTGGAAGCGACAGGGTTCGGCGGAGCTAGCCACTGCTGCTCAGCGGAATCGCGCCAAACAAATAATGCGTCGGCAAGGCGGCATGGTGCTCCTCTTCGCGCAGTACCCAACGCACCGCTGGGTCCGCTACGGTGCGCGTGCATGTCGCAAGGGCTAGCTCGAGGCGGCTCTATCGCGTTGGTCTCGGGTAGTACTTGTCGGCAGTGCGTAAAACCAGCCGCAAAGCCCTGAGATGCGAGCACGTAGCACGGTTCGAGTACTCCGAGCCAGGAACCGAGTCAAATCGCGGGCCGCTCGCGGGTCGCTGCCAGGGAGAGGAGAATCATCCCTTGACCGCGAGAAGCTGCCATTCATCTGGAACGCCCTTCAGCGTGTGACGGCCCCGATCTTCGAACTCGATGCCGGATCCCGTCACGAGATCGCGCACCGTGCTGGTGACGAGCACCTCGCCAGCGCCGGCCAGGGCGCCGACCCGCGCTCCTATGTGTACGGCCACGCCCGCGAGGTCCTCCCCTCGCAACTCGCATTCGCCGCTGTGAAGGCCGGCTCGGACCTCGAGCCCGATTGAGCTGAGCGCGCCCGTGACCGCCTGCGCGCAGCGGATCGCCCGGGCCGGTCCATCGAAGGTGGCCAGGAAACCGTCGCCGACTGTCTGCACCTCGCGACCGCGGAAGCGGTCGATCTCGCGGCGCACGATGGAGCGATGGGCATCGAGCAGCTCCTGCCAGCGTCGATCCCCGAGGCGCACTGCCCGTTCGGTCGAACCGACGATGTCGGTAAACAGAAACGTCTTCAGCACCCGGTCGACGTCCCGCTCCCGCCGGGTTCCGGTCAGGAACTCCTCGATCTTGTCGAGGATCTCGTCATCACGGCCAGCTGCGCTGTAATGAAACTCGCCGGCAAACTCGGCGAGTCGGGCGCCACGGATGTGCTCGGCGAGATAGCGCCCGTGGGCCACGTCCACCAGGGGATCACCCCTGCGGTGAACGACCAGGGTCGGCGCCGAGATGGCGCCGAGAACGTGTCGGGCGTCGATCCGCAGTCCGAAGCGATTGGCCGCCGCAGCCATCGCCGGTGTCGCCGAGTTGCGCTCGAAGCGGGCCAGCTTGCGCCGCATTGCCTCGTCGTCGGGCGCGTCGTGGATCGAGATCAGCGGCCAGATCCGGCCGTGGCCCCAGGTCTGCTCGATCTGATCGCAGAATCGCTCGCCCGCTTGCGGATCGACTCCGCTCGGATAATCGGGAGCCCAGGCGAGACGAGCGAATGTCCCCCAGAGCACGAGCGCCCTCACCCGCTCCGGATACGTTGCCGCGAACAGCAGCGCCATCGGCCCTCCCTCCGAGATGCCCACCAGGTCGGCTCTCTCGCACCCGGCAGCGTCCATCACCGCCCGCACGTCATCCATCCGCTCCTCGAGCGTCGGGAGCTCCGGCGTTCGGTCAGACAGACCGGTGCCGCGCTTATCGAAGGTGATCATCCGCGCAAATTCCGACAGCCGGGGGTACATCGTCGAGTACGCCGGGGTCTCCCAACCAAGCTCGATGTGCGATAACGACCCGGGAACGAATACGAGATCGCGGCCGCTCCCGACCACCTGGTAGGCGATGTCGAGGTTCCCGCTGCGCGCATAGCGCGTCTCTACGGGAGCCGCTGGCTGTCCGGCCAGGTGATCGCTTACCCGCGCCAGTCTCTCTGCCAGCGCGCGGCCGCGCTCGCGAGCATCGCGCCCAGGCACTTCCGCCGGATCCCTCCTGGTCATGGTCGTTCCGACGCCGTCCGCATTTGCTCCGTGTTCGCCGCGCGAGCGATCATCTCGCAGACCGCGATCGGCTGCAACCGATGCGGAGAATTCCGTCCGGGCACAACGCCGAAACCCGATGGGCGCGGCTGCGGCTGGTTTCGCGACTTCTCTTCCGCGGTAACCGGTCGCACAGAGCGACACCGATCGGCTGAGCCAACCGTTACCGCCCAACCGAATCGCGCCAAACAAATAATGCGTCGGCAAGCCGAGCCGCTACTCCTTCTCGCGCCTGCTACCGCCGGTCGTCCCGGGGAGATGCAGACAGTTTGTCTGCTCGACCAAGGCTGCTCGCACGGCACCTCAGCTCCGCGAACCTTGGGCTCGTCCGCCTCAAACGCTCAGCCCGTGCCGCTGGGCTGGACGGCTCGCTTCCTTGGTGACAAAATCGCTGACATGAGGTGCCAGCGGGATGCAATCCCTGCCTGCTGGGACCGGTCAAGGCGCGCCATGGGTATTCTGGGCGGCGCTTTCCCAGCGGTCGGCTCGTTACGATCCCTCGCCGGGCTCGAAGAAGACCTTGGCTGCACCCTCGCCACCCGCCGCGGCGAGGGTAGGACGCAGGAAGAGGTCGGCCATCAGCTCGTCCAGCTCGGGCGCCGGCCTGTCCTCAGCAGCCTCTCGGGCCCGATCGATCTGCTCCTCTGCCGATAGACGCGGCTCGCCAACCAGCTCCTCGATGACGTTGGCGTAGTGCTGGAACATCACCTGCGGTGAGTGGCCCGCCCATGCCGTGACCTCCACAGGGCTGGCCCCCCGCTCGAAGGTGGAGCGACACGAAGGATCCGCGGCAGTCGTAGGGGATGGCCGTCGCGAGCCGCTCCAGCGCCGGCTCGGTCGCGAGGCCCGTGAGGACAGGCTTCCAAACACGGGCGCGCCAGTTGTTCGCCTGCGAGCGCGACCAGGGTTTGCCGTCGCGGTTGGGGAAGACAAGGGAGTCATCGGGGGCGAGCCGGAGGCGAGGCGCCACAGGCCTAGATCGTCGCTAAGCGGGCCGACCAGCGGAGCGGACCGGGCAACCCCCGTCGAGCGCGCCCTGGAGCTGAAGCTGCTCCTGGACCGCCGCGAGGACCTGGTCAGGAGCCGCTCCGAGGACCAGCAGCGGCTTCGCTGGCACCTGCACGCGCTCTGGCCGGAGTTCGAGATCCCCGCCGGGGCGCTCGATCGCATCGTCTGGCTCGACCGGGTGGCCCGCAAGCTCGCCCGGGCCGAGCGCTCGGCGTGCGTGCGCATCGCTCGCGAGTTGGTGCGGGCGATCCGCGACCGCACCCGGCGCGCCGCAGAGCTCGAACGCGAGATCACCGCCCTCGTCGCGGCCCAGGCCCCCGAGCTCCTCGCCGTGCCCGGCTGCGGTCCGCTGAGCGCCACCAAGCTGGTGGCCGAGACCGCCGGCGTCGAGTGGTTCGGATCCGACGCCAAGCTCGCCCGCCTGGCAGGGGTCGCCCCGATCCCCGCCTCCTCGGGCAAGCGCGACCGCCACCGCCTCGACCGCGGGGGCAATCGCCAGCTCAACTGCGCCCTTCACCGGATCGCGGTCACCCAGGGTCGCGTCCACCCGCCGGCTCGCGAGTTCCTGGCCCGCAAGCAGGCCGAGGGCAAGTCGCGGATGGAGGCGCTGCGGTGTCTTAAGCGCCACCTCGCCCGGGCGGTCTGGCAGGCTCTGCGCGCCGCCCGAAGCAGAGAGTCGATCAACTCCCTCTCCCTCATCGATGAAGTTCCCAAATTGCGGCCAGCCGAAGGTCTGGCCTTGACATAGGAGCAACGGATGCAGGCGCCGGAAGCCCACACCCCGCGGCTCGACGCGAGCTTCTTCTCGCCTGGATGCGGCAATTCTGGTTTTCGCGCAAAGCAGAAGTGCGGCGAGCGCCCCCGGGGTGGGTCGCTTCCTTAACGAGACCCGCCGGTTTCGAAAGTGTGCTACCGTAGTACTTACGAAACCGAAGAGTTCTGTAAATCAATGAGCGACAAGAACACAGCAAGCGCACCGCGCACGATGGGTAGGCCCCGCGACGAGCGCGCCGATCGCGCGATCCTCGCGGGCACGCTCGAGCTGATGGCCGAGAGCGGCGCCCACGAGCTCCGTCTCAATGATGTCGCCCGGCGCGCGGGGGTGGGCAAGGCCACGATCTATCGCCGTTACCGCTCGAAGGACGAGCTGATCACGGCCGCCATCGCGGGACTGGTGAGCGAGATCTCAGTTCCGGACACGGGCCGGACCCGCGCCGACCTCCTCGCGCTCATGCGAGGTGCCGTCGAAGTCTACCGCGGGTCGCTGGAGGCGGCGGTCATGCCCAGCCTGGTCGAAGCCATGAGCCGGGACGCCGAGCTCGCTCGCTTGGTGCGCGAGGAGTTCCTCGTACGCCGGCGTGCGGCGCTTCAGGAAGTGCTCGAACGCGGGATCGAGCGCGGCGACCTGCGACGCGACCTGGACATCGACCTCGCACTGGACGTGCTCGGCGGACCGCTCTTCTACCGCCTGCTGATCACCGGCGGGCCAATCGATGAAGAGCTCGCTCAGGGCGTCGTCGAGCTGATCCTTCGCGGCTTCGCACCACCGAACAAATCCTCCAAACGGAAGAAGGAACCGACATGAAGATCCACGCAATCCAGACCGGCACCGTCGCCCTCACGAGGAAGTGGAGGGAAGGCGTGGGACATGGCCGGCGCCGCCTCGTAAATGCGCTCCTCGACAGCGAGTGGACCGACCCGCTCCCGATCTACGCCTTCGCCATCGAGCACCCCGAGGGGGTGATCGTCGTCGACACCGGCGAGACGGCCCGCGTGTCCGAGCCCGGCTACTTCCCTCGGTGGCAGCCTGTCTTCCGTTTGGCGGTTCGAGAGCGCGTGGAGCCCGAGCAGGAGATCGGCCCTCAGCTCGAGCAGCTCGGGATCGTGCCGTCCGATGTCCGCTGGGTCGTGATGACTCATCTCCACACCGACCACGCCGGCGGCCTGCACCACTTCCCCGACAACGAGATCCTCGTCTCAACGGCCGAGCTCGCCTACGCGGCGGGACTGCGTGGGCGCCTTCGCGGCTACCCAAACAAGCGCTGGCCCTCCTGGCTTCGCCCGACCCTGGTCGACCTGCCGGCCGATCCGTGCGACCTGCCGGCCGATCCGTTCGGCCCGTTCCCCGCGTGCATGGCGTTGACGGAGGCGGGCGACGTGACCCTCGTACCGGTCCCCGGACACAGCCCCGGCCAGCTCGCCGTCGTGGTAGAAGACAACGACCACACGGTCTTTCTCGCAGCCGACAGCTCCTACACCGAGGACGCGCTGCTTCGCGGAGTTGTGGATGGCGTTGGCCCCGACGAGGCCGCCGAGCGGGTCACCCATGAGCGCATTCGCGCCTACGCAGCCGAGACGCCCACCGTCTACCTGCCCACACATGATCCCGAGACCGGAGCTCGCCTCGCGGAGCGCCGGTTAGTCGGAGCTTCGCGGGAGAGGGTGGTCGCGTGATCACCTTCGAGACCAGCGTGCGCGTCGAGCGTCCTGTCGAGGAGGTCTTCGCCTTCGTTTCGAACCCGCTGCTGTTGCCGCGCTGGAACTCTGCGGTCGAGGCGGTGAACTGCACCTCGGGAACGGCGAGCGCGGTGGGCTCCACGTACTCGATGCGGCGCGAGCTCCCGAGCGGCCAAGTCGAGAACGAACTCGAGGTCTTGGTTAGCGAGCGGCCGAGCGAGTCGCCATCCGGACGACATCGGGGCCGACGCCGTTTCTCTACCGCTACCGATTCGCCTCAGATGGTGGCGGCGCGGTCGTTCGCCTCGAGGCCCGCGTCGAGTTGTCCGGAGTGGCGGGCATGCTCGGTCCGCTCGCCGCCCGAGCAGTCCGGCGAGGCGTCGACGCGAACTTCGCCGCCCTCAAGCGAACACTGGAGGAGAGCGTCTCGGCGTGAGTGGCGGGGGCTGATGGTCCGCGCCAGGGATCTGATCACCGCCTCGCGCCACTGATGTGATCAGCGTTGCTCCTGCTTCTCGCGCAAAGCAGAAGTGGCGCTCCACTCCGCAGCCTGGCAGCTTAGAGAGCTTTTACGAGATCTTTGACCCGCTCGAGTTACGCCCGATTACCGGGGATTCGGCCAGAAAGTGGCTCTCTGCCTTAGGCTGACCCGATGAGCGAGCCCGCCCACGGATTCAAGGAAGGGCAGGCGGTTTGGGTCGAAGACAGCGAGGGGCAGATGCATCCCGCGATCTTCCTCGGCCAGACCGAGAGCGCGAGTTGGCTGGGCGGCGTCCCGCGCGCCCACGTCGTGAACCCAGGGACTAACCAGGGAGAGGTGGTCCCGATCTTCCGCATCACTCCCAGAGACGAGTAGCGGCGTGCCTTGGATACCTGAGCTGTTCTCTGCGCCGGCGCTGGCGCAGCTTGAAGACAGAATCCGGCGGGAGGAGCTTGACACCGTGCCCTACTTCGCCGGTTTCCTGACCGGCGAGACCGACGCCCTCAGTCAGTCCTTCGCCGGCGAACCTGAGGTTCACTATCCGGTCCGTGGGCGCGTCAAAGGCGAGCGGGCGTTCGCCGCATAGGATGGCTGGAGGAGTGCGACGCCTCGATTGAGGATGTCGGGCTCCTGAGAACGGAGCGTGGCGATCTGGGTGTAGGCCACGGCGATCTTCGGATAGCACGCGGCGAGCTCGAGGTGCTGCTGGTGCTCCTTCGGACAGTAGTGGCCGCGCGCGAGCGTGAGGATCAGGGGATCGTCGCCCTGCAGCTCGCTGAGCTTTCGGGTGACGTTTCATGGTCGGGCAGCTCGTAGTCGGGGAACGTGGCGCCGGGTTGGATGTCAGAGCGCATGGTCGGACTCCTTTCACGCCGTCGGGTATTCGCTAGCCAGAGACGAGCTGTTGCCCGCCGTCAATGTCGTAGGTCGCACTGGTGACCGCGGTATTGGTCATGAGGTGTACCGCGAGCGCCGCGACGTCCTCAGGCTGGACGACGCGCCCGATGGGCAGCGTGGCACGGAGCTGATCCGGTGACCATCACGTGGTCGATCGGGTCCGGCAGGTCCTCGAAGAATCGCTTCAGCGCTGCAGCATCGTTCGCGTCAAAGGCTGCGGTGCCTCGCGCGCCGACTTCCTGCGCCGCGCCCTCGAGCCGCTCGGGATTGCGGCCGGTCAGCACGACGTCAGCGCCCTCGGCGCGCGCTCGCCGGGCGGTTTCGAACCCGATGCCGGCGCTGCCGCCGATCAGGACGACGGTTTGGCCCAGCAGCTCGGGCTCGCGCTCCGCCGGAGTCATCCCGATGGGCTCGCCATCTGCGCGGCCATGGGTTTGACCGGCGGCGGCATGTCGGCGATCTCCATGCGGAGCGCCATCAGGGCCGGCTCGTAGATCCCCGAGAAGCTCGGGAAGGGCTGGATCGTGTCGCTCAGCACCTCGAGCGGGACGTGCGCGCGGATGGCGAGGGTCGCCTGCTGGAGCCACTCACCGGCCTCGGGCCCGAGCGCATAGGCGCCGATCAGTCGCTCGCCGTCGCTGAGCAGGGTCATGAATCCGTTCGATTCGGCGTAGGCGCGCGTGTAGGTGGCGGTCTTCGGCACCTCTGACACGGGTGTGGTGGCGCTGTACTGCGCTTCGATCGCTCCAACGGCCGCGGCCTGCGGATCGGTGTAGGTGACTCGCGGAACAGCTTGGTAGTTCGCCGGATGCGTATCGCCCGAGATGTTCGCC
>JBKPHA010000005.1:0-95642 GCA_046729615.1 Actinomycetota bacterium | reverse complement strand
GGGGGGTCCGGGCCGGGGGCCCGGTCCCGCCCGGCGGGCCCCCCGCCCCCCCCCCCCCCCCCCCGCCGCCGGGGCCCACGCGCCCCCCCGCCCCCCCGGCCAGGCTGCGAGTTACCGTCCTCATCCCATCAGCGCCTGCTCACCCGCTCGCAGCTCGATGCGACGTCGTCGTTCTGGTCTCCCCGGTCGAGGATCACCCGATCGCGGCCGCCTCCGCAGCTGACGCGATCGTGCCCGCCCCTGCGGAGGTTCACGACGTCGGGGCCGCCCCGGGACTTGATGCGATCCCAACCCCGCGTCCCCTTGATGCGATCGGCGTGCTTGGAGCCGTACATCAGCTCGCCGTGGGCGTCCGGGCACTTGGCCTCGGCGGCGTCAACGCAGATGGACACATGATTGGACGGGATGTCGTTCGCGGTCCCCCTGGCCTCGAGCGTCGCCGAGCGGCCAAGGCGCACCCGGGCCTCGCCGTTCGGGCCGGTCGTGCCAACCCGCCTGTCGTCCGCCGTGATGGCGACCCCAGCGGCCGGGCTCGACTTGCCACTGCCGGTGAACCGCAGGACCCTGGCCGTGAACGCGGCGCCGGGCGTCGCGGACGCCGGCGCCTTCAGCACCAGCTCCCTCGGGCCGGACGCCGGCTCGTTGCCGGACGTGAAGTACCACAGCACGCGATCTCGGTTGTGGACGGGCGTGATGCTGGCGCCCGTGGACGAGGTCACGTGGTCGACGACGAGATCCCAGTAGCTGAAGCCGACGGTGGTGAAGCCGCCGATTGTGCACACGCCGAGGCCGAACCCGTCGTCGACGAACGCGTTGCTGAGCACCAGCGGGCGCAGCGCTGGGTCCGACGCGAGCGCGTCCTTGACGATCCCGAGCGCGTTCGGTCCGCCCAGCCGGTAGCGCTTGTCCGTGCTGGGACTGCCGAAGCAGTCGGCCTCCGTGCTCGACTTCACATGAGTCGAGCCCGTGTACTGACGAAACTCGGCGAGCGTGCGACCGGTGTGAGTCACCACGCGCAGGTGCGCCCACTTCGTCTTCGCGGCAGCCGAGCCGGCAAACGCGAGGACGACGACGATGGCAGCGGCGATCGCGGCGCCGTGCCGGGAGCTGGATCTGAGCATTGAGCCACCCCTTCCTCGAGGGTCGATTGGGCTGGCCTGGTGGACAGGTCTCCTGGCTTCCGGGATCTCGACGCCGCGCCTTCCCGGGGACGCTGAGGCGCCCCCAGTGGCTGGCCGCATGGGCCCAGCGGAGCCGTGCTACCCGGTCACAGTGGCGGGACCGCGCCGGCTTTGCACCGGACTTCCCTTGACCACCGGCCCTTATGTGGCCGTGAGTCTATGCCCCCCGGACGCGGAGGTCTACCCCTGGCGCTCGGCGACCTTGCGCTGGAGCTCCTCGACCACCTCGGGCATCGTCTTGCGCATTCGCGAGAGCTCCCAGTGCTCGATCTTGATCACCCGCAGTCGGGAGGTCGCGGCGACCGTTGCGGAGCGCTCCTGCTTCTCCAGCAGTCCCTGCTCCCCGAACACGTCTCCGGGACCGAGATCGGCGATGTGCTCGCCGGCGCGCTCCACCTTGGCAGTGCCGTCCTCGATCGCGAAGAAGTGGTTGGAGTACCCGCCCTCCTTGACGACCACCTGGCCCTCGGCGAACTCGTCGGTCTCCGCGAACGGTGCGATCTTGCGAAGCTTGTCGTCCGGGACATCGGCGAACAGCGGAATGGTCTTCAGCAGGCTTACGTCCACAGCTCCCTCCGATCGTTTCCGGCTTGGAACCTAACCGATGAGTTGAGGTGACGCTACCGCGAGCGAGCGCTAGCGGGCCTCGGCCTGGACGTCGAGGCTGAAGCGCACGTCGTCGCCCACGTAGTCGGCGTCCAGCAGCTTGTCGTCCAGCAGCTCGGCCGCGTCGGGATCGACGAACACGCGCTCCTCCTCCAGCACCTCGTCGCCCTCCTCGGGCTCTGCCACCACCGAGAGCCGCAGGTCGGTGCGGGGCTCACCGCCGGCCTCCGTGTTCACCTCCCGCGTGATCCGGAGCCCGGCGCCCTCCGGCACGCCGGGCGCGCCGACGATTCCCCTGATGGCTGTGGCCGCGTCCTCGCTGATCGCAAGCACGAGTGCTCCCTTCGGTGTTGTTGGGCGGCGACTTCGTCGCCGCAGATGCAGGTGTCGTTTCGGTAGTGGACTGAAGAGGTAGAACCTAGCCGACTTCCGGGAGCTCCTGGGCGACCTCGGTCAGATCGACATCCGAGTCCGTGGGCTCGAGCACGAAGATCTCCACCGCCAGATCGGGGTCCTCGTGGATCTGGCTCATGTAGGCGATCACCTCGCGACCCGTCGCCTCCTCGACCACGGTGCTGGAACTCGCGCACCCCGTCTAGGCCGAATCGGCGCCCGTCGCAGTCGCGCCGCGGGCGATAATGGCGATCCGTGCCGGCAGGGACCCACAAGCGGCTTCCGTGGCTGTGGCTCGCCCTCGCGGGGGCGCTGGCCGCTGGGCTCATGGGCTTCGCTCCCAGAGCGGATGCCTACGTGTATTGGACGAACGCGTTCGGCGACTCGATCGGGCGGGCGAACCTCGAAGGCGGGGACGTCGACATGGGCTTCATCGATGCCACCCGGCCCCGCGGTGTGGCGGTCGACGGCTCGCATGTCTACTGGGCCGAGTACTCGCTGAGCGGCGGCTCGATCGGACGCGCTGACCTCGACGGCGGGGACGCGGATCCGACCTTCATCATGGGCACGACCGATCCATGCGGGGTCGCGGTGGACGACCAGCACCTGTACTGGACCAATGCGAGCCGCAACCCGCCGACGATCGGGCGCGCCCGGCTCGACGGAACCAAGGTCCGGCAGTCCTTCATCACCGGGGTCGGCTCGCCATGCGGGCTGGCGGTCGACCACGCGCACGTCTACTGGACCGATACCGAGGCCAACGCGATCGGGCGCGCGAACCTGGACGGCACGCAGGCCCAGGGCACCTTCGTATCGACCGCGGGGTCGCCCTGCGGCGTCGCGGTGGACGATGCCCATCTGTACTGGGACAACCAGCTGGTTCCGGATCCCACCGCTCCCAACGCCCCCGGCACCACGATCGGGCGCGCGAACCTCGACGGCACCGGGGTCGACCAGAGCTTCATCGGCGGCGCGAACCGGCCCTGCGGCGTGGCCGTCGACAGCCAGCATGTCTACTGGGGGAGCATCAACTCAGGGATGCGAGGAGACGGCACGATCGGACGCGCCGACCTCGACGGCTCCAATCCGGATCAGAGCTTCGTCACGGGCGCGAGCCGGCCCGTCGGGGTGGCAGTGGACGCCGAGTCGCCCGCGACGGAGATCTTCGACCTCGGCAGGGTCATACGGCACCGGCGAAGCGGGACGGCCGCGCTCGTGGTGCGGGTGCCCCAGGACGGACGGCTGAAGCTCTCGGGCCGGGAGGTCAGGCACGCCGGCCGCGAGGTGGCCGGGCCGGCGAAGCGCAAGTTGCGTATACGGGCGCGACGCGGCGCGCGCAAGCGGCTTCGGGCCGACGGCAGGGTTCGGGTGCGGGCGCGCGTCGTCTACCAGCCGGAGGGCGGCGGCCGCGAGGTGAGGACGACGTCCTTCACGCTGGTCAAGCAAGGCTGACGCCGCGGTTTTCGTTTCCCGGGGGTCCCGGGCGGGCAGGCGTCCTACGTGCCCGATCTCAACCCACTGCGACGGCTCGCCCGGTCCCTGCCGCGGCCGCTCGACGGCGTCGCCGAGATCGGCGCCAACGTGACCCACGAATGGGCGGACCTGCTCGACGGCCTGCCCGGCGACGACCTCGACGACTGGGACCCCGAGTACATCCGCCGCACCCTGCCCATCCTCGGCAGGGTATTTCGCTCCTACTTCCGCGGCGAGGTGCACGGGCTCGAGCGCATCCCCGACGGGCCCGCGCTGCTCGTCGGCAATCACTCCGGCGGCACCATGATCGCCGACACGTTCGTGTTCGCCACATGCTTCTACGAGCGCTTCGGCCCCGAGCGGCGCTTCCACCAGCTCGCCCACGACCTGGCGGCTCCGCCTTCCGGCCTGGGCATCCGCCCGTGGGGCACCCTGCGGGCATCACACGAGAACGCGAGGAAGGCCTTCGCGAAGGGCGCGCCCGTGCTGGTCTATCCCGGCGGCGGCTGGGAGACCTTCCGGCCGAGCTGGCACACCGACCGGATCGAGTTCGCCGACCGCAAGGGGTTCATCCACCTCGCGTGCGACCAGAACGTCCCCATCGTTCCCGTGGTCTCGATCGGGGGCCAGGAGACCGCGCTGTTCCTGACCCGCGGACGCCGCGCGGCGAGACTCATGGGCCTGGATCGCGCCGCGCGGATCAAGGTCCTTCCGGTTTCCCTCGGTCCGCCGTTCGGGCTCAGCGTTCTCGACCTCCCGCCGCGCCTGCCGCTGCCGGCGAAGATCGAGATCGAGGTGCTCGAGCCGATCGAGCTCCGGGAGCGCTTCGGCGCCCACCCCGACCCCGATGTGGTGTACGACGAGGTCACGGCGGAGATGCAGGAGGCCCTGAGCTCGCTCTCGTCCGAGCGGACCGCGCCCGTCATCGGCTGATCCGGATCTTCAATAAACGGCGCACCCAGGGAGGACGCTCGGCCGGAGTTGACGCCCTATCGCTGCATACCGGCAATAAGGCGTCAATCGTGGCCGATGCTCCCCAGGAACGGGATCAGGCGCTTGACGAACGCGTTCTTGGGTGACGCGGCGTTCGGGTCGTTGTGCGCGTAGGTGTGGCGGCGATCCACGATCGTCACCCTGCTCGGTGGCAGGTTCGACTGCCTGGCGAGCGTTCGAGCGGCGTCGACCACGCGGTCGTCGCCCAGCGCGGTCGCGAAGGCGTAGATCGGAACGTGGACGTCGTCTCCGTGGATCGCCTTGACGCCCAGCACCTTCTGCGCGGGGTTTGGGTTGCCGTCGCCGACGGCGTCCGAGTCGATCGTCAGCCGCATCGGGTGGTACCACGCGGTGCCGTCGACGTCCTGGAGCCTCCAGCCCCCGATCATCCTCGCGTAGCGCTGGATCGGCGTGATCGCGCCGTCCCTGACCCAGCCGCACGGGTCGCAGCTCCCGCCCTGCAGGTGCCCGGCGTGCACCTGGAACGCTCTCAGTGACTCGGGCGATGTCCCGACGTCCGCCGCGTAGCCGAACTGTGCCTCGTTGGTCACCGGGACCGGGGGCTTCAGGTCGCTGGGCAGGCCCGACCAGTCCTGCGCCAGCGAGCGGGCGTCGGGGGCCATCTTGGTCGAGAGCGCTCCGCCATCCCCGAAGAGGCCGGCGAACGGCGCCGGGATCCCGCCGAACTCGCGCCACGGCGATGGCGCCTGGCGCAGGTCGTTGAGGGACTTCCTGGCCTCGGCCTCGGTGACCGGGTCCGGGCTCGAGCCCCCGTCGATGAAGACGAGGCCTGACAAACCCTTGGCGCCCGCCTTGCCGTCGAAGTCCCAGGTCGCGTAGGCGGTCGTGATGGATCCGCCGAGCGAATGGCCCCCGACGACCACGTGCCGGCCGCGGTGCTCGGCCGCCCTCACGACCTTGCGCAGGTCACGGATCTCGACCCGCATCCCCCACCTCTTCGCGAACTGGACCTCGGAGTTCGGAACCGGCTGCACGTGGTTCGTGATGCTGCGATCGGTGAGCCAGCGCAGGTAGTAGTCGAAGACCTCCCACGGCGACGCCTTCCCCCGCTTGGCCCGGTTGAACACCGACTGGTCCTCGAGCAGGTTCTCGCGGCGCTCGACCGACCACACCTGCCAGCCGTCCGCCTGCCGCGCGATCGTCCGCCCGAGCGCCGTGAAGTACGCGGAGCCGGCCGAGGTACCCGGGTTCAGGACCAGGATGTTGGGCGCGTGCTTCGGCCCGATCTTGAGGACACCCACCATGTCCAGGCTGCTCGGCGTTCCGGGCGCGTCGGCTCCCGGCATCCACTCCACGTGGGGCCTCGCCGATGCGGCCGTGGCGGTCCCGAGCACGACCACGGCGCCGGCGAGCGCCGCAAGTGCCAACCCTGGCAACCTGCCCTCAGAGCCCATTTGCGACAGACCCTAACGTATGACTCGTTTCGAGGCCGCCCCGTGGTCCCGCCGCACCGTGCGCCCGTCACACAACTGGGGCCCTGTGCTCGTACGATGAACGTCGTACTACTGATATCACGGTCCCGACGGCTGAACCGTTGTATCGGTAGCGATCCAGAGGACGGGACCCTTGCTCGAAGCCGCTCGAAATCCGATCCGAACCCGCTCGCGGATCACCTTCCGCCGCGAGACCGCCTTCTGGCTGCTCGCGTCCACGCTCGGACTGCTGTTGTTCGCGTCGAGCGCGCCCTCCCCGCTCTACGTCGTCTACCAGGAGAGCTGGGGGTTCTCGGCGATCACGCTGACGAGCATCTTCGCCGTCTACGCGATCGCGCTTCTGGCGACGCTGGTCACGGCGGGATCGGTGTCGGACCACGTGGGCAGGCGGCCGGCGCTCTTCCTCGCCCTCGGCATCGAGATGGTCGGGATGCTGCTGTTCGCCGAGGCCGGTGATGTCGCATGGCTGTTCGCGGCTCGCATCCTCCAGGGGATCGCCACCGGAATCGCGATGGGCGCGATCAGCGCCGCGCTCCTGGACCTGCAGCCCGGCGACCGCCCGCGGCTCGGCGCCCTGGTTGGTGTGGCCGCGCCCCTCTCCGGGCTGGCGACTGGGGCGATCGTCTCCGGAATGCTCGTGCAGTTCGCGCCCGAGCCCACCCGCCTCGTCTACTGGCTGCTCCTGGGTGGCTTCGCCCTCGCCACCCTCCTTGCCGTGGCCGTTCCCGAGACCGTGCGCGGGGACGGCTCGTGGACGGCCGCGGTGCGACCGAAGGTCGCGGTCCCGGGCTCGTTGCGGGCAGCCTTCCTGGCGGCGATTCCCTGCCTGATCGCGACCTGGGCGCTCGGCGGCCTGGTCCTCTCACTCGGGCCGTCCCTGACCGCGGGGGTTCTCGGCGACACCAGCCACGTGGCCGGCGGCCTGCCGATCTTCGTCATGGCCGGCATCAGCGCCCTGGCGTCGATATGGCTTCGCGACTCACACGCGAGAGCGACGGCACGGGGCGGGCTGGTCGCCCTGATCGCCGGCATCGCGCTCGCCCTCGCCGCCCTGCAGGCCGGGTCCACGGCGCTCTTCCTCGCCGGGGCCGCGGTCGCCGGGCTCGGGTTCGGCCCCGCGTTCGCGGGGGCGTTCCGCGCGCTGACCACGCTGGCGCCATTGGACCAGAGGGCGGCGTTCGTGTCGTCGATTCTCATCGTCGCCTACCTGGCGTTCAGCCTCCCCGCGGTCGCTGCGGGGGTGGCCGTCACTCAGCTCGGGCTCCAGGAGACCGCCGACATCTACGGGATCGCCCTTATCGCGCTCGCCGCCGTCGCGCTGGCGCTCTCACACCAGCTCCAGGATCCCCAATCGTCGCCGGGCGTCGACCTGGCGACCTCCGGCTCCTCCTAGCAGTCAGCGCCAGGCGCGCCAGTAGGCGCGGATGCGCTTCGTGAAGTCCTCGGGGGCCTCGGCGTAGAGGCGCTCGCCAATCGGGACCGCCGCCTCGAGGAGCTCCTCCTGGCGCCCCTCGATGACGCTCATCACCGCGGCCAGCTCGTCGCCGTCCTCCGAGAGCCGGTCACGGGCGCGGATGTCCTCGGCCAGCAGAGTCAGATCGTGGTGATCGCCGAGCAGGTCGGACAGCTCGTGCGCTCCGTCCGCCATCTCGCCCATCACCTTCGGCCAGCTCGAGCGCAGGAGCCGCAGGTCGTACCAGAGATCCTTGACCCGCTTTCGCCACTCGTGGATGTTCTCCGGGCTCGGCTCGCTGCGGACGTCGCCGAAGCGGTTGCGCCCGCGTGCGTAGCTTCTCTCGACGCCCGGTTCGAGGAGCTTCCATCCGGACTTCTCAAACGACCACGACTCGACCGATTTCCGGACGGCCTCGATCTTTTCGCTCACCTGGCGCGCGGCGCCGCGAATCGGGGCGTCCGGATCGGCGTTTGCGGTTGCCGGCGCGTCCCGTTCCGATTCGAGATGGCCCTTCAACGAGCTCATCCCCGCGGGCAGCTCGTCGCCGAACCGCTCCTCGAGCGCCTCGACCGTTCCCACCTTGGCTTCGGCGTCCCGCGAGCCGGCGAGGGCCTGGCCCGCGTCCCGAAGGCGCGCGTTGTCTCGGCGGTAGACGTCGTCGTCCAGCCGGGTGCGCACGAGGCGCAGAACCGCCCGAGCCTTCTTCAGGTCCTTTCGCGTCTCGTGGATGGCGCCGGCGACATCGTCGTCCAGACGCTCGCGGAGCTGCTCCAGGGCATCGTCGAGACGCCCGGCGACGATCCGGCGCACGGCCTCCGCGGCCTTCGCGTCACGCCGGATGCGGTACGCCCGTCCCGGGTCCGTGTCCGAGTCATCGTGATCGCGCGACATGAGCTCGCGCGCGACGCCCGCGGCCAGTGCGGTCCCGGCGGTCGCCGCCGCCCCCGCCAGGAGCCGCCGGTCGCCGGCGGCGCGCGCCAGCGTCCGCTGAGCACGCCGCGGCGTCGAGCGTTGAGGCGTGAGCGGCGTCGTCATTCGTTCACCTTCGGCAATCCGTCGCTCCGAGGCCTCCGTTCACCGTCAAGAGCATCACTTCCCCGATTTCCGCAACCGAACCACGCCGGCAACCGCCTGTTGTGAACGAGCCGTGAACGGATCCGGGGAAGTCTCGGGGTCGGTAGGGCACATCCCCAATAGACGCAGGCGTTCGGCCGTGCGAGCCTCGGCGTGCAAGCAAGCAGTCGAACAAGGAGACGAACGACATGAACGACGACACTCCCACCATCGAAGGGCCGCCAGAAGACGAGGGCTCGGCTCCCGACGAGCCGGGCGATGCGAGCGGGCGCCCTCACCGCCTGCTTCGCTCCTCCGGCGATCGCGTGATCGCCGGGGTGGCCGGGGGCCTCGGTCGCTACTTCGGCGTCGACCCCGTGATCTTCCGGATCGGCTTTGCCCTCTCGATCCTCTTCGGAGGCATCGGGGCGCTGGCCTACCTGCTGCTGGCCGTGTTCGTCCCGACCGACGGCGACCCCGACGCTGTCCAGCGCTTCGGCAGCCGCCTGCGGACCACGGGCTTCTGGCGGGGCGTCGGGCTCGTCGCGATCGGGATCCTGGTCGTCGGTGGCCTGCTCACCCTCGCGTGCACCGCGGCGTTCGCGGTCGGCCTCGGGTGGGGCGTGCCCACTGCCATCGTGATCATCGTCATCGGGGCGTTGCTCGTGCTGGCCGCGTTCAGGGGCGGAGCGCGCTGGCTGATCCCACCCGCGGTTGCGCTGGCCATCGGCGGCGGCGTGGCGGCGGCATCCGACCTCGACCTCAGGGGCGGCGTCGGGGAGCGTGAGTACCACCCCGTGTCGGTTCGGGAGATTCCGGCGGACGGCTACCGTCTGGGCGTGGGTCGGCTGATCGTCGATCTTCGCGACCTCGACTGGGGCAAGCATCGGGTGGTCGACCTCGATGTCTCGCTCGGCATGGGCCAGGCCAACGTCTTCGTCCCCGCGCGCGTCTGCGTCTCCGGCTCAACCCATACCGGGGTCGGTGAGAGCGAGGTGGCCGGCGAGCGGAACGACGGCGTCGACGTGGACCATGCCGCCGGAGTCGACGCGACCGCGACGCCGCGCCTGGAGATCGATGCAAGCGTGGACGTCGGGCAGCTCCGCGTCATCAACAGCGATACCGCGAACGTCGACACGCCCGGATACGGGCCCGGGCCGTTCCACGAGGACACCGCGCCGCAACGAGCAGCCGAAGCGAGGGCGTGCGGAACGGAATGAGCTTCGACCCCGTATCGCTCGCGTCGGGGGCGGCGGTCGCCGTCCTCGGCGCGCTGCTCCTGATCGATTCCGCCGGGGCTCTGGATCTCTCGCTGGGCTGGATGGCGGTGGCGCTGACCGGGGCGGTCGGGGCGATCCTCGTGCTGAGCGGTCTCGTGAACGGCGGCGGGCGTCACGATTGAGTCAGTGCTCATGAGCGCCACCGCTGGACCAACCCCGCTTCTGCGCGACACGCGACGCGGGCTGGTTGCCGGCGTCCTCGCGGGACTGGGCCGCCGGAGCGGCATCGACCCCACGCTCCTGCGCGTCGCATTCGTCGTCGCCGCGGTGGCGACCGGGGGCCTGGTTCTGCTGGCCTACCTGGTGGCGTGGGCGGCGCTGCCCGCCGCAGAAGGTGGCTCGGCTCCGCTGGCGCGGTTCGGCCGCGTGGCGCGGGCCCCCGGTGGCTGGCGAGTGGCCATCGGCGCCGCACTACTCACGCTGTCGGCGCTCCTGGCCTTTCGCGAGCTCGGGATCTGGTGGAGCGACGCCCTCGTGTGGCCGCTCGTCCTCGCCGCCTTCGGCGCCGCGCTCCTGTGGGGACGATGGCAGCGAGGGGGCACGCCGGAGGCCGATGTAGCTGCGGCGGCACCCACGCCCGAGGGCGCAGGTCCGGCGACGCCCTCCGCGGATGCCGACGGATCGCGCGCCACATCGCTTCTCGTAGAGCAGTACACCGGCGTCTTCGGCGTGCTGCTTGTAGTCGGCGCAGCCCTCCTGTTCCTCTCGTCGAATCACATCCTGGGGGGCCTTCGCGACGCGGCCTTGACCGCCGTGGTCGTCATGGTGGCCGTGGCGCTGATCCTCGCTCCGTTCCTGTGGCGACTCGGCAGGAATCTCGCGGCGGAGCGCGCCGAGCGCATCCGATCCCAGGAGCGCGCGCAGCTCGCGGCCCACCTGCACGACTCGGTCCTCCAGACACTCACGCTGATGCAGAAGCGAGCGGACGATCCGCGCGAGGTCGCGGCGCTCGCGCGACGTCAGGAGCGGGAGCTGCGGGACTGGCTCGCGGGCGGCGATCAGCGAGACGAGACCCGGAGCCTCGCCGCGGAGCTGCGCTCCGTCGCCGAATCGATCGAGGACGATCACCGGGTCGCGATCGAGGTCGTCGTCGTGGGCGACTGCGAGCTGGACGCGCCGGGACAGGCGGTTCTGGGGGCGGCCCGCGAGGCGCTCCTGAACGCGGCGAAGCACGCCGCCGACGCCGGCCCGATCCGGGTCTACGCGGAGATGGACGCCGCCGGAATCGAGCTCTTCGTGCGTGATCTCGGACCGGGATTCGATCCGGCGGCCGTCGCTCCCGACCGGCGTGGGGTGCGCGAGTCGATCACCGGGAGGATGGAACGCGCCGGCGGGCGCGCCGAGATCCGGTCTGGCGCTGGAAGCGGCACCGAGGTGGGGCTGTTCATCGCCCGGTCCGATTCAAGGGAGGATGGATCGACGTGACCCCGGACCTCCCGAGCGTCGTGCTGGTGGATGACCACGAGCTGTTCCGGGCCGGCGTGCGCGCCGAGCTCGAGGGCCTCGTGGACATCCGCGCGGAGGCGGGCACCGTCGAGGAGGCGACTTTCGCGACCATGCGGGAGAAGCCCGACGTCGTGCTGCTGGACGTGCACATGCCCGGCGGTGGCGGGGTCGAGGTGATCCGCCAGGTGGCTCGGGACCGGCCGAGCCAGCGCTTCCTGGCGCTCTCGGTCTCGGACACGGCCGAGGACGTGATCGCGATCATTCGGGCCGGCGCCCGCGGCTACGTCACGAAGTCGATCTCCCCCGACGAGCTCGCCGACGCGATCCGGCGGGTGCGCAACGGCGACGCGGTGTTCTCTCCGCGGCTTGCCGGGTTCGTCCTGGATGCCTTTCAGGGGGAGATTCCCGAAGCCGAGGTCGATCCCGAGCTCGACCGGCTGACGCTGCGCGAACGCGAGGTCCTGCGATTGATCGCTCGCGGCTACCAGTACAAGGAGATCGCCCTTCGCCTGAGCATCTCCCCGAAGACCGTCGAGGCCCACGTGAGCGCCGTGCTCCGCAAGCTCCAGCTCTCCAACCGCCACGAGCTCGGCCGCTGGGCCGTGGAGCGACGGCTCGTGGACTAGCGTGGTCGCTGTCATGTCGCTTCTCAGGTCGTTCACGTATGCCGGCGCAGTCGCGTCACACTGACAGCGTGTCCGAGGGAGCCGGGGTCAAGCCGGATCTGAGCTTCGCCGATCGCCTTCCGCTCACGCGGGCCGCGATCCGGTTCGCGAGCGATCGCCATGCCGACCAGCGGCGCCGTGCCGACCAGGCCCCGTTCGTCCTCCATCCGATCGAGGCCGCCTCGCTGCTCGAGCGCTCACGCTATCCCGATCACGTGGTCGCTGCGGCGGTGCTGCACGACGTGCTGGAGGACACCGACGTGGAGCGGTCCGAGCTCGAGGCTCGGTTCGGGGTCGAGGTGGCGGAGCTCGTGGCGACCGTGAGCGACGATCCCTCGATCGAGGACGTCGAGTTGCGGAAGGACGACGTGCGCGAGCGGGTCCGCAGAGCGGGCGGCTACGCAGCCGCCGTCTACGCGGCCGACAAGATCTCAAAGGTCAGGGAGCTCCGGGCCATGATGGCGAGGGGTGTCGGTGAAGAGGAGGTCCAGGTGAAGCGGGAGCGCTACCGGAAGTCGCTCGCGATGCTCGAGCAGGTGATCCCCGGAAGCCGCTTGGTCGAGGTCCTGCGCTTCGAGCTCGAGGCCTTCGACGAGCTGCCCCCGGAGGGCGGCTAGCCCTCGAAGGGCGGCGCCTCGCCCCAGCCCCAGCGTGGTACCGGAGCGTGCTCGACGACCTCCGCCCCGGGCTGGGAGTTCTGGAACGCGAGACGGGTCCCCCACTCCAGGTAGGCCATGAGCGCCGAGCGGAATTCCGGATCGTCGGGCAGCCCGGCGTCGTCCGCCGCCATGCTCATCAGGGAGACGAAGCGGCGCCGCTGCTCGGAGTTGATCCCCAGCCCGCGGTGCTTGCCGACCATCCGCTCATAGTCGCCGAGCTCCCGCGTGTAGCGGTCGGGCCCTCCGAACACCTCCGACCACCACGCGACCACGTGGTCCCGGTGCTCGGCGCTGACTCCTCCCGGGAAGAACGGAGAGATCAGCTCGTCGCGCTCGACGCGGTCATAGAAGGCGTTGATCAGGCGCTCGATCGCCTCCCCTCCCCCGGCCCATTCATACAGGGTGGGCGGCCGATCCTCATTCGAAGGCATCGAGCCAATCTAGCGTCATGTCCGTGCGAGATCGCGCGAGATCGCGGCCGCGGCGCTCGCGATCTCCTCGACCGTCGAGGCCTCGCGGATCGAGTCCAGGCCGAGCGCGAGCCGGTCAGCCGGCGTCGTCGCGTCGAGCCCGACGACCGCGTGTACCGGCAGGCCGGCCGAGCGCGCCCGCTCGGCCACCCGGCTCACGATCTTTCCCTCCAATGTCGTCGCGTCGAGCCGTCCCTCGCCCGTGACGACAACCGCCGCCCGGCGCAGGCGAGCCTCGAACCCGACCGTCTCCAGCACGAACGAGGCGCCGTCGGCGAGCTCGGCTCCGCAAGCCGCCCACAGCCCACCCGCGAGCCCACCCGCCGCGCCGCTCCTCGGCACGCCGCGGGGATCGCGCGGAAGCGTGGCGGCCTGCCGGTCGAGCCGCGCCGCGAGCCTCCCCACGGCGGCATCGTCCGCGCCCTTCTGGGGACCGAAGGTCTTCGCCGCGAGCTCCCACGGCGTGCAGACGTCGCACAGGCAGACGAGGGCCACGCCGCCGAGCCCGCCGGACGCGGCGATTGCCTCCAGCGCCCCGCCGCCGCCGTCCGTGGTGGCGCTGCCGCCGATGCCCACCAGGATTCGCCGAGCCACTCTCGAGGCGGCCACGATCAACTCACCGGTTCCCCTTGTCGATGCGGCCTCCGGATCGCGCTCGGCGGGGGCGACGAGGCCCAGGCCGCTGGCCGCGGCGGTCTCGACCACCGCGGTCTCGCCGTCACCCAGGATGACGAACGACGCACGAAGCGACCGCCCGAGCGGGTCGTGGACGTCGGCCTCCGCCCACCGGCCGCGGAGCGTCGCGAGCAAGGCTTCCGCGGTGCCCTCCCCGCCGTCCGCGAGCGGGCACCCCTCGGCCTCCAACCCGGCGCGCTCAAGCGGCGCCGACAGCGCGGCTACGACCTTCGGCGCGCTCAGAGTCCCCTTGAAGGAATCCGGCGCGACCAGGACTCGCCTACTCTGCCGGTGTCCACGCGATCGGTCGGCGGCCGTCACCGTCGAGATCATCCGCCATGAAGCAGCTGTTCCTCCTGCGCCACGCGAAGTCCAGTCACAAGGACTCGAGCCTCGCCGACCACGAGCGCCCGCTGGCCTCCCGCGGGCGTCGCGCCACGGAGCTGATGGCCGCCTACCTTCGCGAGCATGGAATCGAGCCCGCGCTCGTCCTATGCTCCTCGGCGTTGCGCGCTCGCCAGACGCTCGACGGCGTCGCGCCCGCGCTCGGGGCCTCGCCCGAGGTTCGGATCGAGTCAGAGCTCTACGAGGACTCGGCCGCGGGGCTTCGGTCGAGGCTTCAGCGAATACCGGACGCGGTGCCTTCGGCGATGCTCATCGGCCACAACCCGGCCATGGAGCAGCTTGCCCTCGATCTCGCGAGCGGCGGCCCCGCCCTCGCCGACCTCGCGGCCAAGTACCCGACCGGGGCGCTCGCGATCCTGGAGTTCGGCATCGCCTGGATCGATCTCGACGCCGACGGAGCCCGACTCGTGGGCTTGGTGAAGCCACGCGATCTGGAGTAGGTGTCTATCCGAAAACCCCCCGCGCGCGCGGCTGACGCCCAGGACGCTTCGCGCTACGGGCTCGGCCCGGCTCCCACATAGGCATGTCTATGCGGAAGCCGTGCCGAGCCGGTCCCTCTCGGTCCTGAACGTCCCCGGACACACGCGGAGTTCCCGGAGAGACACCAAGCGCCCGCGGAGCGCCCGTCGTTCGGCGTAGATTCATCGTCATCGCCACCAAGGAGGGAACCCGGTGATCGGCGTCGACGCCACGTCGTTCCTCGTCATCGTCGCGACGGCGGCGATCGCGGGACTGCTCGTGACGATCGTGGGACCCCGCGTGGCGATTCCGGTGGTCGTCGTCGAGCTGATTCTCGGCATCCTCATCGGCCCGCAGGTGGCCGGCATCGCAAAGCTCGACCCGGCTACCCAGTTCTTCGGGAATCTCGGCCTGGGGATGCTGTTCTTCTTCGCCGGGTACGAGATCAACTTCGAGCGCATCGCCGGCAAACCGCTCAAGCTCGGGGGCGCGGGCTGGCTCATCTCGCTGGCGCTCGCCTATGCCCTTGCGGGGCTCCTCGCCGCCACGGCCGTGGTGGTCTCGGGCCTCTATACGGGATCGGCCATGGCGACGACGGCCATCGGGACCCTGATTCCGATCCTGCGCGACGCCGGCGAGCTCCGCACGCGTTTCGGCACCCACCTGCTCGCGGCGGGCGCGACGGCGGAATTCGGGCCGATCCTGCTCGTGACGCTCGTGCTGTCGACCGGTCATCCACTGCACGAGGCGCTGATCCTGGTGTTCTTCGTCGCGCTGGCGGTCATGACCGGCATCTTGGCGGTGCGCTCCGCATGGCGGGGGTGGCCGCTCATCGAGCGGACCTTCGAGGCGTCGAGCCAGCTCGGCGTCAGGCTTGCCGTCGTCCTGGTGTTCGCGCTCGTGGCGCTGGCGAGTGAGCTGGGCCTCGACCTGCTGCTCGGGGGCTTCGTGGCGGGGATGATCACCAGGCTCGCGCTCCGCGGCCGCGAGCTCCACGTCTTCGAGTCGAAGCTGACCGCGGTCGGCTACGGGTTCCTGATCCCGTTCTTCTTCGTCACCAGCGGCATGGCGTTCAACGTCGACGAGCTGTTCACGGATCCCGTCGCGCTGTTGAAGCTGCCTCTGTTCGTGGCCCTGTTCCTCGTCGTGCGCGGCGTTCCGGCGCTGCTTCTCTACCGGCGCGTGTTCGAGCTCCACGACCGGGTGGCCCTCGGGGTCTTCTGCGCGACCGAGCTGCCGCTGGTGGTCGCCATCACCACCCTGGCGCTCGACGCTGGGGAGATGCGGGCGTCGACCGCCTCCGCGCTGGTCGGCGCGGCGATCATCTCGACGCTGGCGTTTCCCCTGCTCGGCCTGCGCCTGCGCCGGGATCGCCCCAAGGAGCCGGAGGAGCCCGCGCGCTCGACGCCCGAGCCGGCAGCGGCATAGGTGCGGGGCATGGCGACAGGCGGGAACGCTGCTCGCGCCGGTCGCGGCGCATGGGAGGATGCGCGCGTGGAATCGGCGGCATCGGCTACCGGGCGCACGCGGTCGCTCCTGGAACGACTCCTCTCCGAGGACGAGCGCGGCCGGTACGCGCTCAAGGTCCTGGGACTCGCGGCCGTCTACTACGGCGCGGCGAAGCTTGGCCTGAGCCTCGCGTTCATGAACTCGAGCATCAGCGCGGTCTGGCCGCCCACCGGGATCGCGCTGGCGGCCCTGGTCTTTTGGGGGTACAGGATGTGGCCGGGTATTGCGATCGGCGCGCTGCTCGCGAACAGCTGGACCGGCATCCCGATCTACAGCACGCTCGGGATCACGGTGGGGAATACCGGCGAGGCCCTGGTCGGTGCCTACCTCCTACGCGAGGTCGCCGATTTCCGTCCCTCCCTGGAGCGCGTGCGGGACGTCATCGCGCTCGCAGTGTTCGCCGGGGTCCTGAGCACGATGGTGAGCGCCACGGTCGGCGTCGCCAGCCTCCTCGCCTCCGACGATGTGAGCACGGGCGGCATCTGGGACGCGTGGCGCACGTGGTGGCTCGGCGACCTGGGCGGCGACCTGCTGGTCGCCCCGGCGATCATGGTCGCGATCACGCACTGGCCCTATCGTCGGGCACCCGGGCGGGCGCTCGAGGCCGTCCTGCTGGGCATCGCCCTCGCCGGCGTGTCCTTCTTCGTCTTCTACGACGACGTCCCGCGAGGATTCCTCGTGTTCCCGTTCATGATCTGGGCGGCGCTGCGCTTCTGGCAGCCGGGCGCGGTCGCTGCGAGCCTCGTGGTGGCCTCCTTTGCGATCCCGCTCACCGCCAACGACCACGGTTCGTTCGCGGGATTCGACCTCGACGAACGGCTCCAGCTCGCGCAGACCTTCCTCGGCGTGGCGGCCATGTCGGCGCTGGTCCTCGCGGCCGTCATGACCGAGCGCCAGCGGATCGAGGGCGCGGCCCGGTACATCTCGGAGACCCTCCAGCGGGGGCTTTTGCCCGCGAGCATGCCGGAGATCCCGGGGATCGAGACCGCGGTGGAATCCCGCCCCGCGGGCGAGGGCGAGCTCGTCGGCGGCGACTTCTACGATTGGTTCGAGAGCGGCGTCCGGAGCTGGGACGTGATGCTCGGAGACATCGGTGGAAAGGGGCCGGCGGCGGCGCGCACCACTGCGCTGGCTCGCTACACGCTTCGCGCGGATGCCGTGCACGAGGATCGGCCGAGCCGCATCCTCGAGCTGCTGAACGGCGCCATCCTACGGCAGGCCCCGGGGGAGACGTGCACCGTCGCCTACGGCCGGATCGCGCCCCGCCGAGGCGGAGGCGCCGGCGTGATCCTGTCGGTGGCGGGACACCCGCTACCGCTCGTCGTCAGGGCCGGCGGAGCAGTGGAGCAGCTCGGCGGGGCCGGGACGCTCCTCGGAGCGGTGCCGAATCCGATGCTCGCCGACTACCGAGCCGACCTCGGGCCCGGGGACGCGGTCCTGCTGTACACGGACGGGCTGACCGACGCCTATGCGCCGGACAGGATCGTCAGCCAGGAGGAGCTTGTCGCGGCGCTCGGGCGGTGCGCCGGCCGCGGGGCGGCGGTGATCGCGTCGGGTGTCCGGGAGGTGGCGCTGAACGGCGGCGACCGCGGGCCCAGGGACGACATCACGATTCTCGTGTTGCGCGTCCCGGAGTCGCGGTAGGCGGCGAGTAGGGAGAATCTGGGCGGTGTCGACGCTATTTCGCCAGATCATCCACGAAGACCTCGGGTGCGGCTCCTACCTCCTCGGGGACACCTCCGCCGGGGTGGCCGCAGTCGTCGATCCCCAATGGGACATCGATCCCTACCTGCGATTGAGCCGCCTCCACGGTGTCCGGATCGAGCACGTGCTCGAAACCCACAATCACGCCGATCACGTGTCCGGACACGGACGCCTGGCCCGAGCCACCGGCGCGACGATCCACATCCACGAGCTGGCCGAGGCCGAATACCCACACGAGCGGATCCGCGACGGTTGGACCCTGCGCCTGGGTGGGGTCGAGGTCGAGGCGATCCACACCCCGGGACACCGGCCAGAGCACACCTCCTTCGCCGTCCGCGACATCCAGAGCGGGCGTCCCTGGGCGGTGCTGACGGGGGATTCTCTCTTCATCGGCGACGTGGCCCGGCCTGATCTGGCGGTCGAGCCGCGCGCCGGCGCGGCCGAGATCTTCCGCTCCCTGCACGATCGCCTCCTGGGCCTGGATGACGACGTCGCCGTGTTCCCGGGGCACCTGGGCGGCTCGCTCTGCGGGTCATCGGCGATCGAGAATGCAGCCGCGTCGACCATCGGCATCGAGCGGCGGCACAACGAGGCGCTCGGACATTCCAGCGTCGAGTCATTCGTCGAGGCATCCCTCGCCTCGCTGGGTGAGCAGCCGCCCCACGTGGAGCACATCGTCGCGCTCAACAAGGGACCCCTGATCGAGGAGCTAGGGGCCCCGACGCCGCTGTCTCCCCGCGCGGTCGAGGTGGCGATCGCGGACGGGGCGATCCTGATCGATGCTCGAACGAACGAGCAGTTCGACGAGGCCCACGTGCCGGGGGCGATCAGCGCCTCCGCGTACGACACCGGGTTCGCCACGAAGGTCGCGCGCGTCGCCGAGCCCGACGTGGAGCTGATCGTGGTCGCCGCGTCCGATGGCTACGAGCTCGAGGCGGCCGAGCTGCTGGCGTCCGTCGGCCTGCGCGTGCGGGGATACCTCCAGGGCGGGATGACGTCCTGGCGCTCGGAGGAACGACCGGTCTCCAGGATCATGCTGATCGGCCCCGACACGCTGGCTGATCTGCTACGGGATGACGCGGGCGTCCTCGTCCTCGACGTCCGCGATGCCGATGAGTTCGCCTCGGCCCACGTGCCGGGAGCGCTTCACATCCCGTACGGCGAGCTCATCGATCGCCTCTCGGAACTCCCGAAGGATCGCCCAATCGCGGCGATGTGTAGCGGGGGCAAGCGCAGCGGACTCGCAGCTTCACTGCTCCAGCGCGAGGGATTCGACCAGGTGATCCACGTCGGCCATGGAGGAGTCGGGACGTGGCGCGAGCTGGGCCATCGGGTCCAATCGCTCTAAGCGTCATCCCGGCCGATGCGAGTCGCGTGCCTTCCGCCGCTCCTTGAGCGTCGTCCGGATCGCCGAGAAGAGGATGAGGACGACTGGAGCCACGTACAGGGGGATGAAGTACCAGTGGCCCAGATGGGCTAGGGGCAAGAAGGGAATGATCTGGTCCAGGGGGATCATCGGTTCGACTGCGACAGGAGGAAGAGGCCGAGGCAGGTGAAGCACACCATCACCAGGAGCATCCACCGCTGCGATCTCGACGCCCGGTCGGGGTCTCCATACACGGTGATCGCCCGATCGTGCGCGAGCGCCAGGCCGGTGACGTGCCCGCAGACGAGCGCTCCGACCTGGACGTACCAGATCGCGGTTGCGCTCAGGGCCGTGTAGTCGATCCTCTCGCCCACGGTGCCAAAGTAGTTTGAGCCGTTACCGAGCGGATCGGAGAGCAGGTAGGGAACTGCGCCTGCTCGCCGAGGACGAAGTAGCTGAAGTAATGGGCCACGAAAGAGGCCAGCGCGATCGGGATGAGCGTGTGCGCGAAGCCCCGGCCCAGCGCGGCCGCCGGAGGCGACCCGGCCATGGATCTCATCCCGGCGACTCGTCAGCTCGCCCTAGCGACCACCCTCGCGCCGGCGAGTCGCGCCACCTTCGACAGGGTGTCGATGTCGTAGGGGCCGTAGTGGCGGCGGCCGTTGATGAAGAACGTGGGCGTGCCTGTCACCCCGCTGAGGTCGGCGCTGTCGACGTCGCGGGCGACGCGGGCGGCGCCCCTGTGGCTGCGCAGGTCGTCCGTGAACACCTCGACGTCGAGGCCGATCCGCTCCGCGTATCCGATCAGATCGCTGGGGCGAAGCGCGTCCTGATGATCGAGCAGTAGGTCGTGCATCTCCCAGAACCTGCCCTGCCGTGCCGCCGCCTCCGAGGCCTCAGCCGCGATTTGGGCGTGGGGGTGGACGTCGTTGAGCGGCAGGTGGCGCCACACGTATCGAATGTCGCCGAAGTCCCCGAGGAGCTCGCGGATCACCGGCTCGGCCTGCCCGCAGTATGGACACTCGAAGTCCCCGTACTCGACGATCGTGACCGGGGCGTCCTCCCTCGGGCCGCGGAAGTGGTCGACGTCCGGATCGACGGGGACGGCCAGATCGATCGTCGTCTCCGGAGGCCCCAGAGTCGCGCGCATCCGCAGTCGCCGAGGCAGCAGGAGCGTGACGCGGTACACGATCGCGCTGAGGAGCGTCGCCCCGACAGCGGCGATCAGGACGCCGAACTTCGCCTCCTCCAGCTCGGGGCCGGTGAACGCCAGCGATGCGATCAGCAGGGAGACGGTGAAGCCGATGCCGGCGGCGGCACCGGCGCCGATCACGCCCGCCCAGCCAACCGGCGGGCGGACCCGGCCGCCGGTGAGCTTCATCAGGAGCCACGTGCTCCCGGCCATGCCGATGGGCTTGCCGGCGATATAGCCGACGATGATGCCCAGGGTGATCGGCGAGCCTAGGGCCCTCGAGACGAAGTCCCCGTCGATCGATATGCCGGCGTTGACGAGCGCGAAGAGCGGCACGATCACGTAACTCGTCCACGGGTGGTAGGCGTGCTGGAGCCGCTCGTTCGGCGATACGGCTGATTCGAGCCCGATGCGTGCCGAGCGCGCCAGCTCGGGGGTCGGCTGCTCCCGAAAGCTCCGAAAGAGATCGGTCGCCCGCTCGAGGTCTCCACGCTCGGCCGGCGCCGCGTACGTCAGCAATCCCATCGCGAGCCCGATCACGACTGGCTCCACGCCCGACTCGAAGAGGGCGACCCACGCCGCCACCCCGAGGACGAAGTAGAACGCGCCGGAATGGATCCGCAGCCGCGCGGCGGCGATGACCGCGGCGAACAGGCCGACTCCGATGAAGAGCGCCATGAGGTCGACGGCGTCCGTGTAGGCGATGGCGATGACGCACAGGGCCACGAGGTCGTCGATGACCGCGATGGTGAGGATGAACGCCCGGAGGCGATCGGAGAACCGCGGGCCGACGAGGGCGAGGGCCCCGAGGACGAACGCGGTGTCCGTGGACATCGCCACCCCCCAGCCCTGCGCCGAGGACTCCCCTGCGTTGATGGCCAGGAAGATCGCGACGGTGAGGGCCATACCGCCGAGGGCGGCCACCACCGGCAGGGCCACCATTCGCCGTTCGCGCAGCTCCCCGAGGTCGAACTCGCGACGCGCCTCCAGCCCCACGACGAAGAAGAAGAAGGCCATCAGGCCGCTGTTCACCCATTCCCCGAGGCTCTGCGACATCCCGGCGTCGCCAATCCGAATGGACAGGTCGGTTCCCCAGACGCCTTCGTACGAGGGAAAGTCCACGTTCGCCCACACCAGCGCGGCGAGCGCCGCGCCGAGCAGGACGGTCGCGCTCCCCGTCTCGGTGCGGAGGAACGAGCTGAGCGGGGTCTCGAGGCTGCGCGCCCACGCCGTCCGTCCCGAGAAGCGAGTTGCGTCGGTCGCCGCCATGTGCGTTAGGCCGGTGCCGTGCGGCGCCGGCACTGACATGTGTCGTTCATTGGCTGGAGTCTGATGGCCGGCGGCGGATCGCCCTAGGGCGTCAGGGCGACCGCGGCTTCCGGCGTCGCGATGCGGAAGCTGAAGCTCTCCTCCAGGTAGAGCCGGACCGATTCGGCGTCGTGGCTCTCGTAACCGATCGAGAGATCCTCGCCGGACTCGAACAGGAAGTGCCCGCCCCCCACGCTCAGGACGACGGCGCCCTCCACTCCCGGCGCCCACACGAGCGGTCCACCGAGGATCTCGCGCAGGTGCTCGAGCAGCGGGTAGCCACCGTGCTGGCTCGTCTCGAGCACGCGGGTGTGCGCCTCGGGGCCGAGCGCCAGCCCGTAGGGGCCCTCGATCCCGGCTTCCCGCAGCGTGTCGACGGCCACCGCGACATGGCGTGGATAGCGCTCGCAGTCCTCGCCGAGCGCCGTCGCCTCGTGAGTTGTCGCCTCCGTGATGCCCGCGATGCCCGCCGCGCTCCATCCGTGGAAGACGGCGGCGTTCTCGGCGACCGCGAGGCGGTGGGCGGCAGCGTCCAGCTCGGCGAGGTCGATGTCCTCGGCGCCACGGTCCGCGTCGGCGAGCTCGGAGCGCGCGACCGAGAACGGCGCGCGGGCCTCGACGAGGGGCAGCACCCGGCGCGTCGCTGCCTGGATGCCGTCGGGCGCATCCGCGATCCCGTCCGCGCGCCCGAGGTTGGTGGCCGAATGCTCCCAACCGCGCGGCCCGGCGAAGTCCACGAGCCTACGGGCGGCCAGCGCCGGCGTCAGTCGCTCGCGCGCCTCATCGTCGAGCAGGCTCCAGCCAGCCTGGGTGATCGGCGCGAGCTCCCGCAGCAGGTGGCTCACGACGCTCCTCCCGTGAGCCCGCCGATGCCCAGCGACTCGCTGCCGCTGAGCGGCGCGCCGCGTGCTGCCTCCCCCTCGACGGCCTCCTCCTCGGCCTCCTCGCCGTGCTCGACGATGTCGCCCTCCTGAAAGAGGATGCCCTCCGCGATCTCGCGCCACAGAGGCGTGCGGCGCAACAGGAACTCCAGGTCCATGGAGAAGTGCTTGAACTCCTCCCCCTGGGCGTCGCGCATGATGTCCCGCGCCGCGCGGTCGGGCTCGATCGCAAGGCGCTGCTCGTACCAGCCGATCGCCTCGGCCTCCTCGGTCAGCGAGGCGCAGAGCCGGGCGAAGGTCCGCGTCTCCTCCGGAAGCTCGGCGGCCGGCTCGTGGTACTGGTCGAAGCCCACGGCCACATCTTTCCAGGCGCTCGCTCGGGCAGGGGCGCCCTATGCACGCGCGGGCGAGCTCGCCCGGCCGCGGAGCCGGAGGTACTCGGCGCGGGCGCGGAAGGTGTCCTCCATCTCGGCGGTGAGCTCGTCCAGGAACTCGCGGCGATAGACGTCGTCGGTGAGCATCGAGATCGCGAAGTAGAGGCCGGTGAACGCGGCGATGGCGCCCGAGACCCGCAGGAGCTCCTCCGTGACGATCCCCTCGTGGCCGAGGAAGTCGATGCTCAGGAGCACGTGGCCGCCGGAGCCGATCCACGACTCCAGGACGCCCGCGTCGATCAGCAGCGTCCCCATCACGACGAAGAAGGCGCCGACGGCCAGGCTCACCAGCAACACCTGAAGCGCCTGGCTGACGAACAGGACGAGGCCCACGTTGAGGCGCTGGCGGCGGTCGAGCTCGGCGCTACCCGTGCCGGCGTCGCGCTCGAGCGAGCGCACCTCGCGCGGGAGCCGGGCGACCAGGAACGACGTGCCCAGCGCGATGAAGAGGCCCGCGAGGATGCCGAGCGAAGGCGCGGAGGCCTCGGAGAAGACCTGCCACATCTCGGTGGTCAGGAAGAGGACGACCGAGAAGATCATGAGCAGCGGGATCGCGCGGGTCAACAGCGCCAGCGAGGAAGCGAGCTGGCTGAGCAGTCGCGCGAACGCCCACCGCAGGATCGAGAGGAGGCCGTAGCCGACGACCGCGTAGATCAGCGCCAGCAGCGCGAGGTTGGCCCCGGCGGTCACCAGCGCGCTGCGCCACTGTCCGCCGAAGACCAGCGGTAACAGCGCCGGCACGAGGACGAAGGCGCCGAGCTCGGTCCGGCCCACGTCCTCGGGCACCGCCAGCCATGGGCGACCCCGCAGGCGGTTCACCACCGCGAAGGCGAGCACCAGGATCGCCAGCCCGCCGAGCGCGGCGGCGATGTTGGCGCCGAGCGACCAGTTGAGGCTGATGGCGCCGAGCATCTCGCCGAGGAAGACGAGCGCGAGCAGCGGTGCCGCCCGGTTGAACACGTCGGTCGAGGCCGAGTAGTCCTCGATCAGGAGGGGCAGGCCGGCTCGGCGGAAGCGGCGCTCATAGTCGCCCAGGCGCTCGGTGCCGGTCACGCCCTCATTTCACCGGCGACCCCGGACGTCAGGCGCGGGTCGTCCCGGCACTGCGCGAAGCGAGCTGATCCACGACCGTGCCCGCTGTCGCGCAGAAGCGGTCGGATCCCTCCGCGGTTCGGATCAAGTTGCCCTGGACCGGACGCCAGACGAGCACGTCACGGCCCCGCGCCTCGAGCCGGTAGTGCTCCGGAAGCTCGGTGGCGGCGACCGCGTCATCTTCCGGCTCGACCGCCAGGCGAGCCAGAAGCCCGCTGGCCGCGAGCGGCCGGTCGGTCGTCCACGCCATCTCCTGCCCCCGGGAGCGCATCTCGGGCGCGTTGCCGAACATCACGAACCGCCCCTCGATGTCGGCGCCGGGAAGCCTCCCGGTGAGGACGTGATCGGCGACCCCCGGCATGGGAAGGCCGCGCATCTCGGAATGGAAGGCCCACCGGTCCCGCAGCTCGAGCCCGCGGGACCGCGCGTACTCGCGGATGAATGCCTCCATGGCCACGCGCTGCATCCGCACGCTCCCGAAGCGGTAGCGGATCGACGCGATCAGGCGAGCCAGGTAGATGGCGACCGCGCCGGCGACGAGGACCGCTCCGGCGACTGCGATGGGGCCCGCGAACAGGGCCGCGAGCGCGCCGCCGACCGCAGCGGCCAGCACGCCCCAAAGGGCAGCGACGCCGAGCACCCACGGCCGGCGCGCCGCGACCTCCCGGTAGGCGTACACGGCCTCGCTCACGCTCCCCGGCGGCTCCTCCCAGCTCACGGCGGAGATCCCGCGATCGAGGTCGCGAAGCACCTCGTCCTGGCGAAACAGCTGGGAGTCCGGGCCCTCCTCCATGGCCTCGGCCCGAATGCGGTCCGCGAGCGATGCCGCGAGCGCGAACAGCTCCTGTAGCTCGCCGGGATCCTCGAGATGACCCGGCAGGAACACAGCGAGGTTTCCGTCGTTCAGCTCGAAGCCGAAGCCGGCTGGCACCCGCGAGCAGAGCCACGAGATGAGCGCGGGCGAGAACAGCTCGTACATGAACGTCGTGTCCTGTCCGACGAGGGTGAACAGCTGGTAGCGACGGTTGAACTCGACGCTCTCGAACTCCGATCGCTCCCAGTGCTCGGCCGGAAGCTGAGCCAGATCGGCGTGGCCGAGCTCCGCTCGATCTCGGCAGACGAGCGCCCGGACGAACGCCACGATCTCCGGGACCGAGGTGACGACGACCGTCGAATCGGCGCGGGCGCGGCCGTCTGCGAACACGTGGTGGACGACCATGCCCTCGAGCCCATCGGCCAGCTGGCCCTCCGCGACGTCCGAGTCGTACCCGTCGGGCCCGGTCAGAAGGGCCGGCGTGACCGCGCGCAGCTCCCTGCGCTCGGCGTAATCGAGCCCCCGATCCGTCGCGAACTCCCTGATCTGCTCTCCGATGCGCGGAATCTAGCCGAGGTGTCTTTAGCCCTCGTCCTTCGCGACGCACACCGGACGATCAGCCAACGGAACCTCACTCGGCGGGCACGGGTTGTTGCCCGACCGCGTATTCACGCAGGTGTGGCTGACCTGGGAAAAGGCCTGGTCGGGACCGCAGTCATGCGGGGCCGGCCGCTGTGCTGGTGGTGGCCGTAGTGCTGGTCGACGTGGTCGCCGTGCTCGTCGTGCTGGTCGTGTTCGTCGGCGTGGTGGTCGTCGCCGTCTGAGTTGGCGCCGCCTGCGTCTGCGTGACGGTCGTCGTCTCGTCGCTCCCGCCGCAGGCCGAGCCGGCCAGGGCGAGGCCGATGCCGAGCATCGATGCGACCGCCGGGTACTTGATCGAGTTCACCGGTCTCCCTCCTTGAAGACGGTTGCTCGCCCCGATCCTGAGCGAACGCGCGCGCCGGTCAGAGATTGACCGTGGCCATCCCGGCCTCGTCGTAGCGGGCGCCTGCCGCCTCGGGCAGCTCCGCGTTGATGCGCGTGAGGTCCTCGTCGGTCAGCTCCACGTCGACGGCCCCGACGTTCTCCTCCAGGTAGGCGCGGCGCTTGGTTCCGGGGATGGGCACCAGGTCGTCGCCCTGCGCGAGGACCCAGGCGATCGCGAGCTGGGCGGGAGTGACGCCCACCTCGGCCGCGATCTCCTTGACCTTGGCGGCCAGGGCCAGGTTCGCCTCCAGGTTCTCGCCGGTGAAGCGCGGGCCGGTGCGCCTGAAGTCGCCCTCGTCGAGCTCATCGGGGGACGTGAAACGGCCCGAGAGGAACCCGCGCCCGAGGGGGGAGTAGGGCACGAAGCCGATGCCCAGCTCGCGGCAGGCCGGAACGATCTCGGCCTCGGGGTCACGCGTCCACAGCGAGTACTCCGTCTGGACCGCGGTGATCGGGTGGACCGCCTGGGCGCGGCGGATCGTCTCCGGGGCGGCCTCGCTGAGGCCGATATGGCGCACCTTGCCCTGCTCGACGAGGTCGGCCATCGCGCCGACCGTCTCCTCGATCGGGACGTTCGGGTCGACGCGGTGCTGGTAGTAGAGATCGACGTGGTCGGTGCCGAGGCGCTCGAGGCTGCCGTCGATCGACGAGCGGACGTGCTCCGGGGAGCCGTCGGGCGGGCCAACGGTGGACATGTCGCCGGGCGTTGCGTCGTCCATTCGGCGCGAGAACTTGGTCGCGATGACGTACTCGTCGCGGTGACCCTTGATCGCGCGCCCGACGAGGAGCTCGTTCGTCAACGGCCCGTAGAGCTGGGCCGTGTCGAGGAAGTCGACGCCGAGCTCGAGTGCTCGCTGGATCGTCGCGGCGGACTCGTCCTCGTCAGTGGTCCCGTAGAAGGCCGACATCCCCATGCAGCCGAGCCCGATCTCCGAGACCTCCAGACCGGCGAGCTTTCGGTAGTCCATCTGTGATCAGGCTGCGATCAGGTCGTTCGGATTGAGGACGAACTTCTTGGCCGCGCCCTTGTCGAAGTCCCTGTAGCCATCGGGGGCCTCGTCGAGGGTGATCACCGTGGCGTTGACCGCATCGGCGATGTGGGCCCGGTCGTTGAGGATCATCTGCATTAGCCCGCGGTGGTACCTCATCACCGGGCACTGTCCGGTCGCGAAAGAGTGCGACTTGGCCCAGCCGAGGCCGATGCGGATGGAGAGCGACCCTTGTTTGGCGGCCTCGTCGACGGCTCCCGGATCGCCGGTGACGTAGAGCCCCGGGATGCCCAGCTTGCCGGCCGCTCGGGTGACGTCCATGATGCTGTTGAGCACGGTGGCCGGCGCCTCCTGGTCGGCTCCGGATCCGTGCCCGCGGGCCTCGAAGCCGACAGCGTCGACGGCGGCGTCCACCTCGGGGACGCCGAGGATCTCCCCGATCTGGTCCTTGGGGTCGCCCTTGGTGATGTCAACGGTCTCGCAGCCGAAGGAGCGCGCCTGCTCGAGGCGCTCCAGGATGCGGTCGCCCACGATCACGGCCGCGGCGCCCAGCAGCTGCGCCGAGTACGCGGCCGCGAGCCCCACCGGCCCGGCGCCGGCGACGTAGGCGGTCGACCCGGGCCCGACGCCCGCGGTGGAGACGCCGTGGAACCCGGTCGGGAAGATGTCGGACAGCATCGTCAGGTCCAGGATCTTCTCCATGGCCTGCTCCTTGTCCGGGAACTTCAGGAGGTTCCAGTCGGCGTAGGGGACCATCACGTACTCGGCCTGCCCGCCGACCCAGCCGCCCATGTCGACGTAGCCGTACGCGGAACCAGGACGATCAGGGTTGACGTTCAGGCAGACGCCCGTGTTGCCCTCCTTGCAGTTGCGACACCGGCCGCACGCGATATTGAAGGGCACCGAGCAGAGGTCGCCGACCTTGATGAACTCGACGTCCGGGCCGGTCTCGATCACCTCGCCGGTGATCTCGTGGCCGAGGATGAGGCCCGGCGGGGCCGTCGTGCGGCCCCGAACCATGTGCTGGTCGGAGCCGCAGATGTTCGTGGAGACGATTCGAAGGATCGCCCCGTGCGGGGTCTTGCGCCCCACGTTGGCGGGGTTCACCCCGGGCCCGTCCTTCAGCTCGAAGGTCGGGAAGTCGATGTCGTGGACCTCGACCTTGCCGGGCTCGATGTAGGCGACGCCTCTGTTGTCGGCCATGGTCTCCTCCTGGGCTAGAACGCCGCGACGCCCGCTTCGGCGACCTCGTGGTCCTGCTCGACGCTGCCGCCGCTCACTCCGATCGCGCCAACGACGGCGTCGCCGGAGGTGGTGAGCGGGATGCCGCCGGCGAAGATGATCAGCCGGCCCTGGTTCGAGGCATTGATCCCGAACAGAGGCTGGTTCGGCTGGCAGAGCGGCGCCAGGTCCTTGGTCGACATGTCGAATGCCCGTGCCGTGTAGGCCTTGTTCTGGGCGATGTCGATCGAGCCCAGCCACGCACCATCCATGCGGGCGAACGCCGTCAGGTTGTTCCCGTCGTCGACGACCGCGATGTTCATCGGCACGCCGATCTCGTCCGCCTTCGCTCGCGCCGCATCGACCACCGCTTGTGCGGCGTCCAGGGTCACGCTCTCCGCCACAACTCCTCCTTCCATCCGCTTGGTGGAACGGGAGCGACGCTACCGCGCGGAGGCCGAGCTGTCGTGTGGCGACGGGGGTTGCAGCGGGGTTGCAGTCGCCACGCTCAGCGCGGCTGCCCGAGAGCTTCGAGCCGGCGTGCGATGAACGCGCGCCGGGTGTCCGCTGCATCCAAGAGGTCGAGAAGCCGGCGGTGGGCCTCCAGATCGTCGCGTCCTGGTGGCCTGCACGCCCAGGAGTAGAGCGTGCCCGCGTCGCCGTCAGCGAGAGCGCAGGAGCGGACGTCGGTGTCGACCCGCTGGCGCGCCTCAGCGATGGCCGGAACCTCAGAACCCGGAAGCAGCCGACCGACGTATCGCTTCACCGCCGTCCCGATCTCGCCTTGCTCGAGCAGGCGCTCGACCTCCAGAAAGTCCGCTCTGACATCCGCGTCGAGCCGGTACGGATTCCGGCCGACTGCCGGGCCCAGGGTCTGCCGCAGCCGGGATATCTCCGCGCGAACGGTGACCGGCCTCCAGTCGTCGCCATAGAGCCGTGAGCCCAGCTCGCTACCGGATACCCCCTCCGGATTCAGGACTAAAAGCAGCACGATCTCGCTGTGCCGCGGGCTCAAGTCCATGCGCACGCCGTCCAGCGACACCCGAACGCGGTCGCGTCCCAGGGCTTCGACGAGGAGCTTCGATCGTCGCGTGGAGCGTCGGCGAGCGCCAGTCTGCCAGAGGATGTGGCCGCCGCCATCGCAGATCGGCTCGGCCCTGACCTTTATTCCGCCGGGCAGCGTGAGGAGCTGACGCTCCGGTGCGATTTCGACGCAGGACCCGGCCCAGCCGTGGGGTGAGGCAGCCAGGACATGCCCGGTCGGGCCGATTAGCGCGCTGCGCCCCTTCACCCCCCTGGCGAGGCGCTCCAGATATAAGGCCTTGAGCCGCTCCTTCCGCCGGGCTGTCTCGCGGGAGAGCTCACCCTCGACCACCCGCGCGACCGCCGAGACGAGGGACAGGCTATGCGGATGGCCGGTCCGGAAATCGCCGGAGATGTCGAGCACCCCCAAGACCTCGGCGGACTCCGGATCGTGAATTGGCGCCGCCGAGCACGTCCAGCCATGAAGGCGGCGGTTGAAGTGCTCTGCGGAGAAGATCTGCACGGGGTGATCGAGCTCGAGCGCCGTGCCAATGGCGTTGGTGCCCACCGCTCGCTCGCTGCAGAGGTGTCCGGGAAGAAACCCGGGCCCGTCCGCGATGCGAAGCGCCTTGGGGTGTCCGCGCGCCCACAGCAGGACACCCTCTGCGTCGCTCATCACCGCGAAGTAGCGACCCTCCTCGGTGGCCTCGGCCAGCATGCTCTCGACCAGCGGGAGCAGGTGGGAGACGGGGTGATCGGCGAGTGCCCTTCGCGTGGCTGCCCCGTCCAGGATCTGGGGCGCAACGGCATCCGGATCGACGCGCGCGTCGGTGGCGCGCTGCCACGAGCAGGCGACCACCTCGCGCAGGATCGAGGGTCGGAGTCCCTTCTCAAGTGCCAACTCGTGCGCGCGGCGGAGTAGCCTCGCCCACCGGATCGGGTCCATTTGGGCATCGATGGCGACCCAGGGGCTGCGAGGCTGTTCGCGAACCGCCGCGGACACCCGATCTCCTTCAGTCTCCATCTCCTGTCCACGGATCACAGGCTGCTCTCGAGGCCGCGCGGTTGAACCGATGCCCCGGCTGATGGACTGAGACATTCACCACGTCATGCGTGGTGAACCGCGTGCTCGACCTCTGCACTCCGGCGGCGCCACGGCAGGCGAGAGCGCCGCCGGTCGCGGAGGATCCGGCCGGCGGCGTTGTGTCCGGCCGCCGCCATCACGCCGCCGCCGGGATGGGTACCAGCGCCGCAGAGGTAGAGGCCTTCCACCGGCGTTGCATATTGCGCCAGGAGCGGCGATGGCCGCATGAAGGCCATCTGGTCGAGCCCTTGCTCGCCCTGGAAGATCGAGCCGTCGACCAGCCCGAAGATGCGCTCGAGGTCCGGGGGCGCCAGCACCTCACGCTCCAGGATCGCTCCCGGGACGTTGGGCGCGTACCGGGCGAGGTGTTCGATGCAGGCGTCCGCGTAGCGCTCGCGGGCATCGCCTGCCCATGCGCGCTCGTCGGGCGGGCCGTACTGGGTGAACATCGTCATCACCCATCGCCCGTCGTCGGTAAGCGAGGGATCGATCGCGGAGGGCAGCTCGGCCTCCACGTAGGGCTCACGCGCCGGCCGACCCTCGACCGCATCCTGCCACGCGCGCTCGAGGTAGTCGATCGAGGGGCAGAGGTTCACTCCGGTGCGCTCGAGCATGTGCTGCTGCTCCGGCGTGACCCCTTCGTACTGCGGCGGCTCCGACAGCACCATGTTGATCTTCACCGAGCCTCCGCGGGTTCGGTACCGCCGCATGTCGCGGGCGACCTCGTCCGGGAAGTGCTCGGCCCCGGCAAGGTCGAGGACGGTCGTCTTCGGGTGCACCCCCGAGGCGACCACCGGCGCTCGGAGCTGCGATCCGTCCGCCAGCGTTACCCCCACCACGTGCCCGTTCCTGATGTCGATGGAACCGACCTCGGCGTCGGTGTGGATCACGGCCCCGGCCGCCTCCGCCGCTCGAGCGATCGCCGTGCTGATCGCGCCCATCCCGCCGATGACGTGACCCCAGCCGCCGGGGATGCCGTCGATCTCGCCCAGGGCGTGGTGGAGCAGGTTGTATGCAGTCCCGGGCGTGCGCGGTCCGGCCCACACACCGACCACGCCCGTCGACGCGATCGAGCCCTTCAGGCCCTCGTGCTCGAACCAGTCGTCAAGCAGGTCCGCGACGGACATGGTGAAGATCCGGACCAGGTCGTGGACGTCACGGCGCGACAGGCCGGCGGCCCGGGCGCCCTCGCGAAGCAGGGACAGGAGATCCGCGGGATGGCGAGAGCCGAGTGCCGGCGGCTCGCGCAGCATCATCGGGCGCAGGAACGAGGCGGTGCGCTCGAGCAGATTCTCGAAGTCCGCATACACCTCGCCGTCGCGACTGGAGTGAATCGCCACCGACGCGGCTGTCTGCGCGGTCTCGTTACAGAAGAAGATGGGGCCGTCGGGCGTAAGGGCGGCATAGGCCGGGTCCAGAGGGATGGAGCGATAGCCGAAGTCGCGCAGGCGCAGGTCGGACACCACCTTCGGCTGCAGCATCGAGACGACGTAGGAAGCTCGTGAGACTCGCGCCCCGGGCCACAGCTCCTCGGTCACGCACGCGCCGCCCAGGACGGACCGTCGCTCGACCACGGCGACGCGCAGGCCGCCCCGGGCCAGGTAGGCGGCGGCCGTCAGCCCGTTGTGACCACCCCCGACGACGATTGCGTCGAACGTGCCGGAACGGGGTGCCGGGACCCGGGTTGCCGTCGCGGTGGCGTCCATGGGCGCCACCCTACCATCTTCGTACGGTTGACTACAAGATCAATCCGGGATGACGCGGCCGCGACCTTGCGACCGCGTCGAGGGTCACGCAGCCCTCACTCTGCACGGCGACAGGGTTCAGCTCGAGCAGGTCCAGCTCGGCCTCGAGGAGGAGCGATCCGACGCCGGCGGCGAGGGCGGCTGCTGCCTCCAGGTCCACCGCGTCGCCTCCCGGTCCCCGCTGAATGGCGGTGATGCCGCGCAGCGAGTGGATCGCCCTCCAGACGCGCTCGGCATGGGCGGGCAGGGGCACGATCGCGACGTCGTCGAGCGCCTCCGCCCAGATCCCGCCCCTGCCGATCACGAGCGCCGGGACGACGGCATCTGCGCGAGCAGCCACCAGGAGCTCCACCCCCTGCGGCTCCATCCTTTCGACGAGGATGCGGCCGCTCTGGCCGCCTCGGGCGCGCAGCTCGCGGTACGCGGCCCGGGCCGCCGCCGGAGCTTCGACCCCCAGGCGCAAGGCCCGGGCGTCGCTCTTGTGACGGAGGGCCGGGCTTGCCAGCTTGATCGCGACGGGCCCACCGAGCTCATCGACCGCCCGTCCGCACTCATCCTCGTTCGCGACCACGACCCCGGCCGGGACGGGCAGGCCGGCGGACCGGAGGAGCTCCTTGGCATCGATCTCGTCCACCCACCCATCACTGGCCGCGCTCCGCGCGGACACGTCAGCCCGAATGGCGACCCTCCGGGCCGCCGCAGCGATCTGCCGCAGGCGATCGGGGTCGGCGAGCGGCCGCCGCACCGCCTTGGCACAGAGCAACGCCGTAGCAAGTCCGGCGACCGTCGGAACCCCGCGCGAAGCGAGCTCGACGGTCGCCTCGTCGTCGATCAGGTCCGGGAGCGTGGAGGCGACCAGCGTCGCAGCCCCGGTCTCGTTGGCTCCGGCGACGATGCCGGCGCGCACCGCCGCCCACTGAGCCGCGGCCTCCGGCGCCAGTCCGCGGGGGTGGTCGTAGAGGATGAGGAGCTGGTCGACCGCGGGGTCATCGCCAACCGTGACCGTGATCCGGCGGAGCAGGTCCGTGTCGCCCCAGATCATGGCCGTGTAATCGAGCGGGTTGCCGACCGATGCGGCGCTCGGGAGCAGCTCCGCTAGCCGCTCTCGGGTGCGAGCACTCAGCTCCGGGAGGTCGAGGCCGAGGCGGTTCGCTTCGTCCGCGGCGATGCTCGAATCCCCGCCCGAGCACGTCAGGATCGCCAGCCCACCAACGCCACGCGGGCGGGCGCGCCGTTCGGCGAGGACGCGCGCGAGCTCGAGCAGCTCATGGGGATCGCGCGCCCAGGCGCCGCCGGCCTCTTCGATCAGGGAGCGAAACACCCGGTGGTCGCCGGCCACGGCCCCGGTGTGCGCCGACGCGGCCCGAGCGCCCGCCGACGACTCGCCCGCCTTCAAGACGGCGACGCCGACCCCTCGCTGGGCGCAGGTCGCAAGCGAGTTGGCAAGCCGCTCCCCGTCGCCGTCCTCCTCCAGGAACATCGCGACGCTTCCGATTCCGTCCAGCTCGCAGATCGCCGCGAGCCACTCGCTCGCATCGAGGGCGGCCTGGTTCCCGCTGGAAATCACCGTGTGGTAGCGGATGCCGCGTCGCGAGCCGAGAGCGTTCACCGCGAGGTTGCCGCTCTGCGAGATCAGCGCCACCCGGCCGGGCTCCAGCGGGGCGACCGAGTCGCCCCACATCGGGGCACGTGAGCTCACGGCGACGATGCCGTTGCCGTTCGGCCCGCAGACCGGCAGCCGCCCGGCCGCTGCGATCTCGCGGAGCTCCCGCTCGAGCTCCCGGCCCTCCTGGATCTCGCCGAACCCCGCGGACAGCACGACGGCGCCGCCGCAGCCGCGGGCGGCGATGTCCGCGATCACCTCGGGAACCCCGGCCGCCGGGATCGCGACGACCACGGCGTCCACTGGCTCCGGAAGATCGGTCACCCCGGGCACGCACGGACGCCCGTGCACCACCTCACGACGCGGGTTGACGCCCCATACGTCGCCGTCGAACCCGGCGCGTGCGAGGTTCCTGAGCACGGTATCGGCGTATGACCCGGGGCGGTCGGTCGCGCCGACGACGGCGATCGAGCGCGGCTCGAGGAGGGGCGTGAGGTCCGGCGTGGGAGAGTCGCGGGTCAATGAATGATGCTCGCCACGCCGCGCCGCTCCAGCCCGCGCGCGACGATCAGCCGCTGGATCTCGCTGGTTCCCTCCCAGATCCGGTCGACCCGCAGCTCGCGCAGGAGACGCTCGGCGACGTTCGAGCGCCTGTAGCCCCGGCCGCCGAAGGCTTGCACGCAGCGGTCGGCGCATCGCCAGGCGGCTTCGCTGGAAAATAGCTTCGCCATCGAGGCCTTGTAATGGACGATCCTCGGGTCCGCACCCGAGTCCGCGAGGGTCGCGACGGTCAGCGTGAGCAGGCGGCCGGCCGCCGCGTCGGTCGCGGAGTCGGCGAGGGGGAACGAAACCCCCTGGTGATCGAAGATCCGCGCGCCGCCCTGCTCGCGCGCAATCGACCACGCCACGGTCTCGTCCAGCAGCCGCCACATCGCCCCGACGCAGCGCGCGGCGATCCCGAGGCGCTCCTCGGTGAACCACGAACGCTGAAGATCGTCGCCGCCGCCCACCTCGCCGATCACGTCGTCCGCGGAGAGCTCGACATCCCGGAACCGGACCGTCGGGTGCCCCTCCGGATAGTTGTGCGTGTAGGCGGGGTCGTCGACGATCTCCACGCCGGGCCGGTCGCGATCGACGACGAATAGGGTGGGCAGGCGCTGGGCGTCATCAATGACGTTCGCCATCACGACGTAGACCGAGGCGACGTCCCCCGCGGTGACGAACCACTTCTCGGCGTTGAGCCGGAACCCGGACGCGGTTGGCACCGCCGCGGCGACGATCGCCGATGGGTCCGAGCCCGCATCGCGCTCGGTGACCGCGTAGGCGTCCTTCAGCTCGCCGCGGAGCGCCGGACGCAGGTAGCGATCGATCTGGTCCGGGCTGGCGTGGGCCCAGACGTTGTATGCGTTCGGCACGTGCCAGTGGAGGGCGTTGGTGGTTCGCCCGTACTGCTCCTCCACCAGCGCCCACTGGAGCCGGCTCCAGCCCTGCCCGCCGTGCTCGACGGCATGCATGCCGCCGGCAAGCCCGGCCTCGATGGCCTGGTGCTTCAGCTCCGCGACGACGTCCTCCGCAAGGCGGCCGCCACGACGCTCGGCCTCCTCCTCCAGCGGCATCAGCACGTCCTCGGCGAACCGGCGCGCGCGTTCCGCGACGTCGACCGCTCCGTCGTCGAGCTCGAGCGGCGCGGGATCCGCAGTCGCCGTGGCTGGAGGGGTCGACTTGACCTCCATCGGCCTCGCAGACTAACATGCGATTGACTACAAGGTCAACGCGGACTACAAGGTCAACGCGATGGGACGCCTCGCAAACGCGGGCTTCCCTGAAAGGAGGCCGAGCTTGCCAGGCGACAACGTGACCGCTCTCGACTTGGATCGCGACGATGTGGAGGCGACGCTCCAGCCGGTCGAGCGGGCGACGATGCTTCCGCCGCGTGCCTTCACCGATCCTGGCGTATTCGAATGGGAGCTGGAGCGGATCTTCGGCGGCTGGATCTGCATGGGTCAAGCGTCGCGCGTAGCCGAGCCCGGCTCCTACGTCATGCGCGAGGTGGGCACGGACAGCGTCGTTGTCATGGGTGATGAGGACGGCCGGCCGCGCGCCTTCCTCAACGTCTGCCGCCACCGCGGCGCGAGACTGGTCAGTGACGCGGAGGGCAGCGTGCGGCGCCGGCTCGTCTGCCCGTACCACGCCTGGTCTTACGGGCTCGACGGCGAGCTCAAGAGCGCACGCCACATGGACGCGATCGAGGACTTCGACACCTCCTGCTGGGGCTTGATCCCGGTGCGGCTGGCCAGCGTCGGTGGCCTGTTGTTCGTGGACCTGGGCGGCAAGGCCTCCGATCTCACCGAGCACCTGGGCGATCTGGCGAGCCATCTCGACCACTATCGGGTCGAGCGGCTCGAGCGCGGCGGGCACATCATCTACGACGTCGCGGCCAACTGGAAGGCGATCGCCGAGAACTACAGCGAGTGCCTCCACTGCCCCGGCGTCCATCCCGAGCTCAACGCGCTCAGCCACTACATGAGCGGTGAGATCCTCGAGGGCGCGGGGGCCTGGTGCGGCGGCTCGATGACCCTGCGGGACGGGGTCGCGACGATGGCGCGTAAGGGCGGGGCCCGCAACGGTCGGGGCCCGATCGCGGGGCTCTCCGGCGACGAGCTGGACTCGGTCCTCTACTTCGCGCTGTTCCCGAACGCGCTGGTCTCGCTCCATCCGGACTACGTGATGCTCCACACCCTCTGGCCGCGCGCGGTCGACCGCACCGAGGTCATCTGCGAGTGGTTCTTCGAGCCGGCCACGATCGCCGCCGACGGCTTCGATCCCTCCGACGCGATCGACTTCTGGGACCAGGTGAACCGCGAGGACTGGCACGTGTGCGAGCTGACGCAGCAGGGCGTGCGCACCACGGGGTATGTCCCCGGGCGGTATTCGGCGGAGGAGGTCGACGTGCACGAGTTCGACGTCATGGTGGCCAGCCGCTACATGGAGGCGCTCCGCGAGGACCGGGAGGTGGTCGCGTGAGCACGCCGTTTGCCGCGAACCCGATCGCCGCAAGCCTCGGCGAAGTCGGCCTACCACAGCCCGTGGGCGAGCTCGCGGCCCGGCGTTGGGACGTCGTCGTCATCGGAGGCGGCCACAACGGACTCACCGCGGCGGCATACCTGGCGCGCGCCGGACGCAGCGTGCTCGTCCTGGAGCGGCGGGAGCGGCTCGGCGGCGCGTGCACGCTGGAGCGGCCGTTCGCCGACGAGCGCTTCGTCGTCAGCCCGTGCGCATACGTGGTCGGCCTGCTGGACGAGGTCGTAATCCGCGAGCTCGAGCTCGAACGGCGCGGGCTGCGCTACTGGATGGCGGACCCGAACCTGTGGGTGCCGTTCGAGGACGGGACCTCCTTCGGCCAGTGGCTCGACGACTCCCGCACGCAGACGAACCTCGAGGAGCTGGGTCTCTCCGCACGCGACATCGCGGGCTACTGGGCCTACGAGGAGCTGTTCGACGAGGTCCGCCGCAAGCTGCGAACGGGCGAGCGCGACACGTGGGTGGGCGACGCGCCGAGCCGCGCGGAGATCGAGGAGCTCCTGGGGGGCGACCGCGCGATGATCGACCTCGCATTCGAGGCCTCGATCGCCGACGTCCTCGACGACCACATCTCCGACGAGCGCCTCAAGACCGCCCTGTTCGGACAGGGGATCATCGGCACCTGGGGTGGTCCGCGGGAGCCCGGCACGGCATCTATCAAGCTCATGCACTACCAGGGCGACATGGCGGGCGAGGGGCCGCTGTGGGGCTACGTCGAGGGCGGGATGGGCATGGTGAGCTTCGCGATCGCCGACGCGGCGCGCGAGGCCGGCGCCGTGCTGGCCTGCGGCGTCCCGGTCGCCGAGATCGTCCCCGGCGAGGGCGTAACGCTCGACGACGGAACCTTCGTCCGGGCCGGCACGGTGGTCTGCAACGCGGACCCGAAGCGGATGCTCGCGATGCTCGGTGGCCAGGAGGTGGACGCAGCGTTCCGGGAACGGCTCGAGAGCTGGAAGGTGCGCAGCCCAGTGGTGAAGTTCAACGCGGCCCTCGAGCGGCTCCCGGACTGGGCGGCGGCGCGGGGCGAGACGTGGCCCGCGCGGGCGACGATCGACGTCACCGGCACGATGGACGACGCGCAGCGGGCGTTCGAAGCGTGCGAGCGCGGCGAGCCGGCGGTCGCCTTCGGGGAGATCTACATCCAGACCGGCTATGACCCGACCCCCGCGCCCGAGGGCAAGCATCTGCTGAGCGTCTTCGGGCAATACGCCCCCTACGCGCTGTCTGAGGACACCTGGGACTCCCGCCGGGACGAAGTCGCGCGCCAGTTCATCGACCTGATCGATCGCTTCGCGCCCGGATTCGAGGATCGCCTGGCCGACTACGAGGTCCTGGGTCCGCCGGACATCGAGTCCCGCATCGGGCTGACCGGCGGCAACATCTTCCAGGGCGAGGTGACGCCGGACCAGATGTGGGAGGGTCGGCTGGCGGCGCGCACACCGGTCCTCGGCCTCTACATGTGCGGGGCTGCAACCCATCCCGCGGGCAGCGTCATCGCGCTCAACGGCCGGAACGCCGCCGCCGCGGCGCTGGCGGACGCCGGCGTTGCGCTGGCGGCCGCGTAGCGCGGCGTCTCGTGGCGACCGAGGTCGAAGCGAGGGAGCGCAGCGCGCCAGAGCGCATCCTCGACGCCGCCTGCGATCTGATCGCCACTGACGGCATCGACGAGGTGCGGATCGCTCGGGTGGCGACTCGGGCGGGTGCCTCGACTGCGCTCGTGCACCACTACTTCTCCACCCGCGAGGAGCTGCTGGAGCAGGCTCTCATCCACTCGTTCGAGCAGGCGGGGGACGAGCGGTTCCAGCGGCCGCCGGGCACCCAGGAGACGGCCACGCAGGCGCTCGCCCGCGGCATCGCTGAGTGCCTGCCGTTTCCCGGGTCCCAGGAGCGGGAGTGGGTGCTTTGGGTCGAGCTCTGGCTGCGGGCCGTCCGCGAGCCGGGGCTGCGTCGGGTGGCGGCTCGCCTGTACGGTCGTTACCGCGAATGGCTCGCGAGGCTGATCCGCGCCGGAGTGGAAAGCGGGGAGTTCCGGCCCGATGCCGACCCTGAGGAGCTCGCCGACCTCGCCATGGCGCTGCTCGACGGCGCGGGCGTCAGGGCGCTCATGCGCGACCCGGCGATGGAGGCCGAAAGGGCGCGGGCGCTCGTGGCCGAGCGACTGGCCGCGGATCTCGGGCTCGAGCCGGATGCTCTCCGCTGAAGAAATCCCTTGCCTTGGCCGCCCGATGGGTGTAACTTGAACCGTCGTTCAGCTTTGAGAGGCGCCCATCCGGGGGGTCCAGGGATGTGAATTCGGGAGATCCGTTCGAGCCGTGAGCCCGCGGCCCCAGATCGATCACGTCCGGCGCCCTCAGCTCCTCGAGGCGGCGGCGGGAGTCATCGCGGAACGGGGCATCGCTTCGACGAGGATCGCCGACGTCGCCGAGCGAGCGGGCACGTAGTCCGCCCGCCGTCCTCTACTGGTTCAAGTCGAAGGACGAGCTCCTTGCGGAGGCGCTGACGGTCGAGGAGGAGCGCTTCTACCCGCAGCTCACGAACCGGATGCAGGAGTTCGAGCACCCGCGCGACAAGCTCCGGCTGATGCTCGAATCGTCGGCGGAGGAGTACGACTGGACGCTGTGGATGGAGCTCTGGACGCGCGCGCTTCGCGATCGGTCCACGCTCGCAGCACGTCGCCGACTGGACGAGCGCTGGCGAGCGCAGATCGCCGAGGTGATCCGAGAGGGCCAGGGCGCTGCACGTCGTTCAGGAAGTCCCGGTACCGCCTTACCGGGGCAACGTCAACACGGTCTTCCAGAGCTACGCGCTGTTCGAGCATCTCGACGTGGTCGACAACGTCGCCTTCGGCCTGCACCGCAAGAAGGTCGCCAAGGGGGAGATCTCCACGCGCGTCGCCGAGGCGCTCGAGCTGGCGCAGCTCACCGGGCGCGAGCGCGCCAAGCCGCGGGAGCTGTCCGGCGGGCAGATGCAGCGAGTGGCCCTGGCCCGCGCGCTGATCAACCGGCCGGCGGTGCTGCTCCTGGACGAGCCACTCGGGGCCCTGGACCCCTCAAGCTGCGAAAGCAGATGCAGGTGGAGCTGAAGCAGATCCAGCGCGAGGGTGGGGATCACGTTCGTCTACGTGACCCACGATCAGGAGGAGGCCCTGGCGATGTCGGACCGGGTCGCGGTGATGAACCAGGGCCGGGTGACCCAGTGCGGCGTTCCGGAGGACGTGTACGAGCGGCCGGAGGAGCCGTTCGTCGCCGGCTTCATCGGGATCTCGAACCTGATCGAGGGAACGGTCGCCGACGGGGGCATGGTCGAGCTCGCCTCGGGTGTGAGGGTCCCGGTCCCGCTGCCGGTGGGGTGCCAGAACGGCGACCGGGTCCGAATCGCGGTCCGTCCCGAGAAGATCGCGATCGATCAACTCGAGCCCGGAATGGTGCAACTCGAGGGCACAGTGGAGCAACGGGTTTACCTGGGGATGACCACCCAGATCACCGTCGCCCTCGGAGGCGAGGCCCGGCTGGTCGCACTCGAACAGAACACCTACAGGGCACGGGCGGACGACCGTTGGGAAGAGGGCCAGCGGCTGCGTCTCGGCTGGCATCCCGAGCACTGCTTGGTGCTGAGCTGAACTTAAGAGCGGCTGGTCCGCCTGATCAAGCGGAAGCCGCTCCTGTCGTCAGACCCCGTAGATCTCGGCGGCCCGCTCGCGGAGCTGGGCCAGGTACGGCCGGACGTCGATCGGGCCGCCCATGACCCGCTCGATCAGCTCCTTGGGCATGAACTTGTTGCCGTGACGGTGCAGGTTCACGCGAAGCCAGTCCCGGAGGCTCTCGAACTCGCCGCGGCGGATGCGATCCTCGACGTCGGAGATCTCGCGCGTGATCCGGTCCCAGAGCTGACCGGCGATCACGTTGCCGAGCGCGTACGTCGGGAAGTAGCCGAAGGACCCAGCCGCCCAGTGAACGTCCTGCAGCACGCCGTTCGCGTCGTCGGGCACGTCGAGGCCCAGGTAGTCGCTGGTGCGAGCATTCCAGACCTCGGGCAGGTCGGCGACTCGGAGCCTTCCCTCGAACAGCTCGAGCTCGAGCTCGAACCGCAGGATGATGTGGAGGTTGTAGGTCACCTGATCGGCCTCCATGCGGATCAGCGACGGCTGGATCTTGTTCGCCGCCCGGTAGAGCGTGTCTACGTCCACGGCTCGAAAGCGCTCCGGGAACAGCTCGCCCAGTGTTGGGTGAAGGTACGCCAGGTACGCGCGGCTTCGACCGACCCAGTTCTCCCACAAGCGGCTCTGGGACTCGTGGAATCCCAGCGAGGAGGGGCTCGCGAGGGGAGAGCGCCACAGCTCGCTCGGGATGCCGTTCTCGTACGTGCCGTGACCGGCCTCGTGGATGACCGACCACAGGGAAGCGCCGATATAGCTGCCGTCGAATCTGGTCGTGATTCGGATGTCGGAGGGTGAGACTGCGGTCGCGAAGGGATGCGTGGTCGGGTCGAGCCGCCAGGCTCCCCGATCGAGCGGCAGGGCGGCCACGACCTCCTCCGCCAGCCGCTCCTGTGTCTCGACCGGAAAGTCTCCGTAGAGGCACGAATCGTCGACCGCTCCGGTGGCGCTGGCGATGTCGGCAACCAGCGGGCCGATCCCATCCCGAAGCCGGGCCAGCACGTCGCTGACCTCCGGCGTCGTCATGCCCGGCTCGAAGTCGTCCAGCAGCGGGTCATAGGGATGCTCGAATCCGGGAAAGCCTTCGAAGCAGGCGGCGTAGCGCCGCCGGAGCTCGATGTTTCGCACCAGGAACGGCAAGAAGCCGGCGAAGTCGGAGCGCGCCCTGAAGTCAAGCCAGGCATGCTCGGCGAGGGATGCCGCGCGCGTCATCTCCGAGCGCAGGTCCGTGGGAACCCGGCGCGCCTTCTCCCATTGGCGGCGGCTGACCCGCACGAGGCTCGCCTCGTCGGAGTCGTACGGAAGCGCGTCGACCTCGGCGGCGGCATCCTCCAGAAGCCGACCGAGCTCGTCCGACGTCAGGCGCTCATGGCGGACTCGGGCGAGGGTGGCGAGCTGCTCGGCCCGCGGCCCCGCGCCCGCCGGCGGCATCTGCGTGCGCTCGTCCCAGGCCAGCAGGGCGCGCGCGCGCCCGAGGTCGCTGATCTCGGCCAGCAGCGCCCGGAGCTGATCGAGCTTAGAGTGCATCCGGAAACTCCGCGTGTGCGGCTGGCGAGTGCCGGAGCGCGCCAGGCCACCGACGCAGCCGGCATGGCGTACTCGACAGTACGCGAGCGAGCCTGGACGGCGAGCCGGTGAAGAAGCCAGCCCCGGCGCCCGCCGGGAGCGGGCGCGGCTGGCTTCGAACCGGCGGGGAGGCCGCCTGGCGCGCTCGGGTGCGGCCAGGCGTGCGCGGGGGGTTTTCGGATGGACTCCTAGGCACGCCTGCACGCTATCCGGCAGCCGCCCTGTGCGAACCTGCGCCCTGATGAGGCTGGCGACCGTGGCAGACCCCGCGGGCGGGGTGTGGATCGGGGAGCTGGACGGCGAAGTGGTGCACATGGTCGCCGCCCCAAGCATGCTCGCATGGCTCTCCGGCGAGGGTCGCGAGCGCACGGGCGAGGAGCGTGCGGTCGGGGACGTCCGCCTGCTCGCGCCGGTTCCCGATCCGCCGAGCGTCCGCGACTTCTATGCGTTCGAGCGTCACGTGGCGGCCGGGTGGCGGCGGCGCGGCGCCGACATCCCCGCGTACTGGTACGAGGCGCCGGTGTTCTACTTCTCGAACCCGGCGTCGATCCACGGCCCCGGCGAGACGGTGGTCCGCCCGCCGCAGACCCATGCCCTGGACTTCGAGCTGGAGATCGCGGCGATCATCGGCGCCGGCGGCGAGATCGCCGGCTTCACCCTGATGAACGACTGGTCAGCGCGGGACGTTCAGGCGAACGAGGTCACGGTGGGACTGGGCCCACACAAGTCGAAGGACTTCGCGACCGGCCTCGGGCCGTGGCTCGCTACCCCGGAGGAGCTGCCGTACCGGGACGGCCGGCTTCAGCTCGAGGCGACGGTCACCGTGAACGGGCGCGAGATCTCCAGGTGCGACGCCGGGGAGCAGCAGTTCGCGTGGCCCGAGCTCGTCGCCCACGCCGCGCAGAACACCCGGCTTCGCCGGGGCGACGTCCTCGGCTCCGGGACCCTGGCCGGCGGCTGCCTGCTGGAGCTTGGCCCACAGGACTTCGGCGACGGCCGCGGCGAGCGGTGGATCGAGCCCGGAGATGTCGTGTCGCTGGCCGCCCCGGGGCTGGGGGAGCTCAAGGCGCGGGTCGCCCCGGCCGGATCAGCCTCATGAGGGACCCGGACGCAGCGAACTGTCGGCCCTACTTCGCGCCCATCATCCGTCCAGCGGTGCAAAATCCGCGTCCAGCGCGGGAAATGCACCTTTCGGCGGATTGATCGCCTACGCGGCCTGCGGCGTCTCGCGCGGCGCGCCCGTCTCGTCCAGGCCCTCGCGGAACCGGCGGACGGTTTCGCGGTAGGCCGCCTGGTCGCCCCCGCAGAGGTACGTCCCCCAGCGCGTCCCGTTGTGCACGTGCGGGACCTCGTCGGCGAGCAGGTAATCAAAGACCTGGGCGACCTTCTCCTGGCCCCGCTCGACCAGGGCCTTGCGCCGCCGCGAGTGGCGCCACATCGCCTTCTGCTCGCTGGTCGAGGTGAACAGCGCCAGCCTTCCCAGCCGGTCGTGCCGGTAGACCGACTTGAAGTAGGAAAAGCCGACCGGGTAATCGCCCCATTCGCAGCCGAGCTCGGTTGGCATCAGGACGTAGTGGAGCCTCGCGTGACGCACCTCGTCCCACGTTTGACGGGCCATGTCGACGTGGAAGTCCCACGGCATCTCCGGGTGCTCGTGCGAGTTGCGGGCCATGAGCTCGGCCGCGCACAGCTCCGCGTCCATCAGTCCGTGGAAGAAGTGCCGCTGCTCCTCGGGCTCGACCGGGACGTGGTTGAGCTCCGGGTCGTTGACGTAGAGCTCGCGCGCGAGAAACGGGTCACCCTCCGGCGACACCTCGACGAACGGATCGCGGGCGGGCTCGTCGAGCGGCGACATGACGGCGAGCTCTCGCGGCTCGGCCTTGAGGTCGATGGGCAGCGACCCCAGATCGTCGATGTCGAGGGCGGACGGAACCCGCTCGCCCCCTGCTCCCGCCCGCTCGATCTCCCGGACGTGTCGCTCCTGTCTCTCCGTGATCTTGGTCAGCAGCCGCAGCGAGGGCTCGTCGGAGACGGGATCGAGGGCTTGGAGGTGGATCCGCATCGCGGCGGCGAGCAGGGGCTTGACCTGGCCGTAGGCGATCGCCAGGTACTCACGCGGCGGCGCCGCCGATGCGAGCCGGTCGAGCATCGCTGTGAGCTCCTTGCCGGCTCCGCCCGGGTAGTCGCTCGGGTGTCGCAGCTCATACAGGCGCTGCTTGATGCGCGAGATCGCCCGCGCGTCGTCGTGGAGATGGTCGCCCAGCCGGTACTTCAGCTCGAATTCGCCAACCAGCGGCAGCCATCCCGCCGACCGGTGAACCAGCTCTCGGAGGACGTGGAAGTAGTTTGAGAAGCGGATCGCGTTCTCGTCCACGTCGTAGCCGAGCGGCAGCGGATCATGCGGGAGCGCCATCGGACACCTCCTGGATCGAGTCGTCTTCGGACGGCCCCTCCTCCACCAGGAGCCGTCGCTTGTGGCGGCCGACCACGCTCGGCAGAAGGCCGCCGCCGGCCGAGACGTTGATCACCGCTCGGTCCGAGATCCGGGTGATCATGCCCGCGTACCGGCCCCCGATCCCGAACGGGTTGATGTTGAAGCGCTTCAGCCGCATCTGCACGCGACCCTCCTCGACGGTGGGAAACATCTCCTCGGGGACCGGCACGTACTCCTGGACGATGTAGTCCCCGCGGTCCGCGTGCTCGGCGATGATCCGGTCCCATTCGGCCTGGTCGGTCTCGATCCCGAGGGACACCCCATGCCCGCCGTACTCCGATGCGGGCTTCAGTACCAGCCGCTGGCGGTTGTCAGAGACGAAGTCGAGCAGGTCGACCACCCACTTGCCATACGTGACCCGTCCCCCGCGGAGGATCCGGGTCCACGGGATCGTCTCGGCAATCACCTCCGCCTCGTCCTTGCGCACCAGGTGGGCGAAGCGGGGATCGTCGAGCAGCGCGAAGAGCTTCTTGTTGTTCGCCACCCGCGCACGAGGTGGGTTGACCAGGCAGATGCTTCCATCGCGGGCAGCCGCGGTGAGGTCGCCCTCGCGGATGTCGTCCACCAACACCCGCCGGTAGACGAGGTGCACCGGCTCGCCTCGGACCCGCAACGTTGATCCGTCGTAGTCGAGCTCCTCGGTGGTGCCGTGCGTCGCCTCGGTCCCAGCAGCGCGCGCGGCGTTGCACACGATGCGGAACTCCGGGACCGACGGGCTTCCGGGCTTGTCGACGAGCGCCATGCGCGGGCGCTCCGGGAGATCCGGGCGGGTCTTTCGCCGCTCGCGATACGCATCGAGCAGGGTCTCGATCAGCAGGGGGAGCATCGGCGAATAGGCGGTGTCGAACTCCGCCTCGACGCGCGGCAACTCAATCGAGCGGCGCAGCCCCGCATACAGGACGTCCGTGTAGCCGATGCCCGCCGGCGAATCGGCATTGAACTCGAGGAACTTGACCTCGTAACCCGCGAGGAAGGCATCGAGACGGCAGATCCGCAGCGGCCGCTGGAACCCGGGGTCGATCCGGACGAGGGCGTCCTCGAACGGCGGCAGCGCGAGCTCGGTGCGCAGGCGCTTGTCGCTCGGGTACGCATCGCAGAAGCGATCGAGGACCCGGCACAGGCACTCGACCGCCCGCCGCACGCGCGCCACCTGGCGCGGCGAGACGAAATGGGGCATCAGCACGAACGGGATCGTGTGCCCGTTGAAGACGACGTCGTGTCCCTCGAGCCAGCGGGCGATCTCCGCCTCGATCTCGGCGCAGCGGTCGCCGAGCTTCGAGAGCTCGACCAGGTGCTGGAGCTTGAGGTTGTTGACGTGGTCGATCACGCCGGCCCCTTGCCGTTGGCGACCGGCCGTTCGAAGAGCGTCGAGAGCACCACCTGCGTCTGGGTTCGCAGCACCCCGGGCATCTCGCGGATTCGCTCGAGCGCCTCCTCCAGATGCTGGGTGTCGGCCGCACGCACGTGGATGATCGCGCTGGGGGCGCCGGCGATGGTGTAGGCGCCCTCGACCTCGGGATGCGTGGCGACCGCCTCACGCACCTCGGCGCCCGACATGCGCCCCTCGCAGAACAGCTCGACGAAGGCGTGGGTGTGCCAGCCGAACGCCGCGGGATCGACGGTCGCCGCATAGCCCCGGATCACGCCGTCGCGCTCGAGCCGGTCGACCCGCCGCTTCACCGCCGGAGCCGACAGGGAGACGCGCTTGCCGATGTCCTGGAACGAGCGCCGCGCGTTCTCCCGCAACAGCGCAACGATCTGTGCATCTATGGCGTCCATCTGGTGCGCAAGTTCACGCTGAGACGCAACGTTTCGCCATTGAGCGGCCCTCCTCGACGGGTAATCATAAACTTACCCGGAACGACTTACCCGGAACGCGTGGGCGAATAGGAGGAGCGATGGAGACCAAGACAGTTTCGGCGACGCCACCCGAGGCCCGCGACGAGATGCCGCTCTACGGCGTCGACCACATCGAGTTCTACGTCTCGAACGCAGTCCAGGCGGCGCACTTCTTCACGACCGCGCTCGGCTTCCGCCGCACCGCGTTCGCCGGCCTCGAGACCGGCGTACGCGACCGGGCCTCGCACGTCGTCGAGCACGGGCGAGTCCGCTTCGTGCTCACCGCCCCGCTGAAGGGAACGACCGGCATCGCTCACCATGTCGCCGAGCATGGCGACGGGGTGAAGGTCGTGGCGCTGAGCGTTCCGGACGCGGAGGGTGCGTACTCCGAAGCGATCCGCCGGGGCGCGCGCGGGATCGCCGAGCCCGAGGAGCGAAGCGACGACGGCGGCTCGGTGCGAACGGCGAGCATCGCCACGTACGGCGAGACGATCCACACGTTCGTCGAGCGCGGCGACTACGGTGGCCCGTTCCTGCCCGGCTACGCCCCCGTGGACGGAGGCGAGGACGCCGGGCTCTTCACCGGCATCGACCATGTCGTCGGCAATATCGAGCTGGGGACGCTCGAGGATTGGGTGGGCTACTACGAGCGCATCTTCGGGATGCGGGAGATGATCCACTTCACCGATCGCGATATCGCCACTGAGTACTCCGCGTTGATGTCGAAGGTCATGGCCGACGGCAGGGGCCGGATCAAGTTCCCGCTCAACGAGCCGGCGGAGGGCAAGCGGAAGTCCCAGATCGAGGAGTACCTGGAGTACTACGGCGGTCCCGGCGTACAGCACATCGCGCTGTCCACCACCGACGTCGTCGCGACCGTCGCCGAGCTCAAGGAGCGCGGGATGCGCTTCCTCCAGACCCCGGACAGCTATTACGAGGAGCTGCCGGGGCGGATCGGCGAGATCGACGAGGACCTCGACGACCTGGCGCGGCTCGGCATCCTGGCCGACCGCGACGACGAGGGGTATCTCCTCCAGATCTTCACGGCTAACCTGAGCGATCGCCCCACGACCTTCCTCGAGGTCATCGAGCGCCACGGCGCCCGTGGGTTCGGTGAGGGAAACTTCAAGGCCCTCTTTGAGGCGATCGAGAGAGAGCAGGAGAAGAGGGGGAACCTCTGATGAGATATCACCGCCTGGGAGACATCCCCAAGAAGCGCCACGTTCAGTTCCGCGACAACGGCAGGCTCCTAGTCGAGGAGGTGCTCGGTTTCGAGGGGTTCTCGGGAAACGAGTCGATCCTCTACCACCACCAATCGCCGTGCCGGATCGCCGAGGCCGGCGAGTTTGTGCCGCTGGAGCGTTCGGAGTGGGTACCTGACGCGCACGTCCACCGGCACCTGGTCACGGGCGGCACCGAGCCGGAGGGCGATCCGATCACCGGCAGGCGCTGCCTGATGCGGAACGACGACATCGAAGTCTCGCTTTGCCGACCCGAGTCCGAGACGGACGCGTTCTACCGCAACGGCGAAGGCGATGAGCTGATCTTCGTGCACGAGGGGAGCGGGACGGTCGAGACGATCTTCGGATCGCTGCAGTACGGCCAGCACGACTACATCGTGATCCCGCGCGGCACCACCTACCGCTTCGAGCTCGATTCGGTTCCGCAGCTCTGGCTCACCTTCCACACGCCGGGCGAGATCGAGACCCCGAACAGGTACCGGAACCGTTACGGCCAGCTGCTGGAGTCCGCGCCGTACTCGCAGCGCGACTTCCATCCGCCGGCCGAGCTCGTGACGCATCGCGAGACGGGCGACTTCGAGGTTCTGGTGCGGGTCCGGGAAGGACTCCAGCGCTACCGTCTCGATTACCACCCGCTCGACGTCGTGGGCTGGGACGGCTACGTCTACCCGTACACGTTCAACATCCACGACTTCGAGCCCCGCACGGGACGGCTGCACTTGCCGCCGCCGACCCACCAGACCTTCCAGGGCCCGAACTTCGTGATCTGCTCGTTCTGCCCGCGCGAGCTCGACTACGACCCCCAGGCCGTCCCCCTCCCCTACCACCACTCCAACGTCCAGTCGGAGGAGATCATCTACTACGTCTCCGGTGAGTTCGGCAGCCGCAAGGGAATCGAGATCGGCTCGATCACCGTGCATCCATCGGGGCTCCCTCACGGACCCCAACCGGGATTGGTGGAGAAGGCCTTGGGCCAGCGGCGTACGGAGGAGCTGGCCGTCATGTGGGACACGTTCCGCCCCCTCCGCCTGACCCAGTTCGCGCGCGAGCTCGACGACCCTGCGTACGCCTACTCGTGGCGCGAGGGAACGCCCTCGCCCGTCGCGGAGAGCACGACGGGCTAACGCATCGAACGCTCCCGCAGTCGTTGTCGGCTTTGTTGCCGTATAGGCGCCTAATCCGACAATTGCATGGAGCGGTGAGCCGTCGCGCGGGAGGAGGTTCGATTTAGCTGACCGCGGCGAGCGGTGGCCGGCGCTCGCTCAGATAGTCGGCGCTCACCTCCCGCAGGATGTCCAGCATCGCATCCGTCGCGGAGGAGCGGTGGCCGTCGGCGGACGTCGCGGCGACGACGTGCCGCACCGGCTTCGGCTGGGCGAGCTCGCGGATGACGACGTCGTCGCGCACGCTCTCGAGCGCGAGCTGCGGGATCAGGGCGACGCCGACCCCCGCGGCGACGAATCCCTGGATCGCCGCGTAGTCGTCGTTTTGAAGGGCAACCCGCGGCTCGAATCCCGCAGTGTGGCAGGCGCGTAGGAAGATCTGGCCGTCGGGGCACGCGCACACGGCCTGGCTGCCGTGCATCCAGGTCTCCTCGGCCAGCTCGGAGAGCTTGACCCTGCGCTTGCCGGCCAGCGGGTGATCGCGCGGGAGCGCCAGGAACATCGGATCGTCGAGGAGGTGGATCCGCTCGGCCTGCTCGTGCCGCGGCTCCGGCTCGAACCCCGATTCGAGCAGCAGCGCGATGTCGACCTGGCCCTTGATCAGCTGCTCCAGTCCCTCGGGAGGCTCGGCGACGGAGAGCATCAGCTCCACGCCCGGATAGCGATCGTGAAACGCCGCCGTGGCGGGCGGGATCAACGACGAGCCCCCGGTGGGAAACGACGCCAGGCGAACGCGACCGGATCGCATCGCGCCGATCGACTCGAGCTCCGCCTCCGCCTCGCCCAGGCGCGCGAGCACGGCCTCGGCGTGCGGGAGGAGGGCGCGGCCGGCATCAGTGAGGCGGATGCCCCGCGGCCTGCGGTCCACGAGCTTCGCGCCCGTCGCCCGCTCGAGTGCGGCGATCTGCTGAGAGACCGCGGGCTGCGAGTAGTTGAGCGCCTCCGCCGCAGCCGAGAACGAACCGCGCTCAGCGACCTCCGTGAAGACCCTCAGATGCTTCAGCTCCACCATAACGTGCGCTTATCAAGAGATTAGCGAAGTCTTATTTGACGTTATGGCTCATTGGCGCCAGACTTGAATCACCGGAGTTCACGTTCGCGGCGACCGCGTCGTTTACCTGGTAGGAGCCAGTTGTGCCGAAGGAGACGCTGACATGAGCGATGAGACGATCACCATCAGGCGCGCCGCGATCGGCGACCACGCGGCGCTGGAGCGCCTAGCCGCGCGCGACTCGGCATTCCTTCCGGAGGACGATTTCCTGATCGCGCAGGTCGGGAACGAGGTGTGGGCGGCGATCGGGCTTTGCACCGGAACGCTCGTGGCGGATCCGTTCCGCCCGAGCGCCGGCGTTGCTGAGCTCCTGCGAATGCGCATCGAACGGGGAACCGACCAGCCCCAGGCCGTGGATCCGTGCCCACCCTCGCTGCAACGGGGGGCACAAGAAGCGCTTGCCTGACCCCGCGAATGTGGAGTTGAGGGTCATACAGACCCGCAATCCCGCACTCGGCATTCCGGCCTCCACTTGTCCGGCGGCGAGTAGCTAGCGCTCCGGACGCGCGGAGAATCCCTCGGCGCGGATCGCGTCGAGGATCCGGTTCGCGTGCTCCCTGCCGGCGGTCTGGAGCACGAGCTGGATCGCCGTCTCCCGGACGTGGAGCTCGACCCCCTCGCGGATGTGAGTCACGTCGACGACGTTCGCGCCGTGCTCGGCGACCACGCGAAGGAGCGCCGCGAGGGCGCCGGGCCGGTCGGGGACAACCGTCCAGATCACGACGCGTCGGACGGCCGCGGTCTCTCCCAGCCGGATGCATTCGGAGAGGCGCGAGGCGTCGACGTTGCCCCCCGAGAGGATGGCGCACGTGTCACCGTCGGCGGCCGGCTCGACCTTGCCGGCCAGCAAGGCCGCCACTCCCGCCGCTCCGGCCCCCTCGACGACGAGCTTCGAGCGCTCGAGCAGCAGGACCATCGCCTGAGCGACCTCATCGTCTGTGACGGTTGCGATGCCGTCCAGGTAACGCTCCACCAGGGGAAGCGTTAGCGAGCCGGGGCGTTTGACCGCGATCCCGTCGCAGATCGTGCTGTTGGCCCTGGTGCCGATGGGCCTGTGCTCGGCGACTGACTGGACGTATGGCGAGCACGCCTCGGCCTGCACCCCGATCACCCGGGCATCCGGAATTCGGGACTTCACGGCGATCGCGGCCCCGGATGCCAGACCGCCGCCCCCGAGGGGGACGACGACGAGCTTCGTTCCGGAAGCTTGACGCGCAATCTCCAGCCCCACCGTACCCTGGCCCGCGACGATCTCCGGGTCATCGAAGGGATGGATGAGCGTGCCACCTTCGCGCTCGGCGAATTCCCGGGCGGCCTCGGCCGCCTCCTCGTAGGAGCCGTCCACGAGCCGGACCTCGCCGCCATAGCTCCTCGTGGCCGCGACCTTCGCCAGCGGCGCGTCGGCGGGCATGAAGATGTCGGCGCGAGCGCCCACCCGATCGGCGGCCACGGCCACGGCCTGAGCGTGGTTGCCGGCGCTTGCGGCCACCACTCCGGACTCGAGCACGGACGGGCCCAGCCGACTCACCTTGTGAAAAGCGCCACGGACCTTGAACGAGCCCGTGAGCTGGAGGCATTCCGCCTTGACAACCACCGGCGCGCCCACCCTTCGCGAGAGCTCGCCCGCGGCCAAGACGGGCGTCTCTCGAACCTCTCCAGCGATCAGCTCGGCGGCCCGCTCGATCGCCGCCGGAGCGACCGCTTCATCTACGGTGTGGGATCGAAGGGCACTCATCCACCTCAGGGTAGACCCTCCGATCCGCCGCAACCGAGCACCCAACCCCGCCGGGGGCATACGATTCCGGATGGGACATGGAGGCTCGATCTCTCACCATGCGTGCGGAGGGGAGTTTCTGGCGACGGCTGAAAGAGGCAGCCGACCAGCGGCCGGCCCTTGCCGCTCTCGCCCTGATCGTCGCGGCGGTGATCGTGATGGTCATCGTCAAGGGGTTGCACGACGTCGCGCAGACCGGGCTCATTGGGCTTTCTACGGGCGCCATCTACGCGCTGGGCGCGGTGGGTCTCACTCTCGTCTACGGGATCCTTAAGCTGGTCAACTTCGCCCACGGGGACTTCCTGACGTTCGGGGCATACATCGCGTACCTCGTGAACGTCACTTGGGGGCTCCCGCTCGCGGTGGGCGTGGTGGTGGCGATGATCGCGACTGCCGGCATCGCCGTCTTCTTCGAGCTGGTCATGTGGGGGCCCATGCGAGCCCGGCGCGCCGGTCTGCTTCAGCTCCTCTTGATGTCGATCGGGCTCGCGCTCGTGATCCGCTCGGTCGTCCAGTACGCCTGGGGCACCGACATCAAGCTGCTCGACGTCAACACCACCGCGACCGTCGACTTCCTCGGTCTCCGCATCGGGCGCACCCAGCTCATCGTGATCGGGGTCGGTTTCGTCGTCCTGATCGCGGTCGGCCTGATGCTCAGGCAGACGCTGCTCGGGAAGCGCATGCGGGCCCTGTCGGACGATCTCGACCTGGCCGAGACGGCGGGCATCAACACGCGGAGGGTCATCCTCTACACGTGGCTGTTCGCCGGATCGCTAGCGGGGCTGGCGGGCGTGCTCGCTTGCGCCGTGACGTCACTTAGCCCTGAGCTTGGCTTCGACCTTCTGCTTCCGATCTTTGCCGCGGTGATCCTGGGCGGGATCGGCGATGCGTACGGCGCCTTAGCCGGTGGGATGCTGCTCGGGCTCGCCACCGAGTGGTCGACGATGTTCATCGACTCGCGCTGGAAGATCGCCGTCGGCTTCGTGATGCTGCTCGTGGCACTGATCGTGCGCCCGCAGGGGATCTTCGGAAAGGCCAGGGTGATCTAGGTGCCGGATCCAAGTGCCCTGATCCCGCTCGGCATAACTCTCGACTTCTTCACCGACACCGGCTTCTGGGTCGGAGTGGGGACCTTCGCGGGGACGTACGTCCTCGTAGCGCTCGGGCTGCAGCTGAACGTCGGCTACACGGGCATGACCAATTTTGGCGCGGCGGGGTTCATGGCGATCGGCGCCTACTCGATGGCGATCCTGGTCCTGAGTGCCGGGTTCTCGTTCTGGGCATCGCTGCCCCTGGCGATGCTGATCACGATCGGCTTCGGCCTCCTCATCGGCCTGCCGTCGCTTCGGCTGCGCGCCGACTACTTCGCGATCGCGACTATCGCGCTCGCCGAGATCGTCCGGATCATCGCCCAGAACGCTCAAGGGCTCACCGGGGGCAACCAGGGGCTCTTCTGCGCCGAGGGCGGCGCCGGCGCCTGCTTCAACGATGCGTGGACCAATGTCTCGACGACGATCTCGGGCTGGCTCGAGAGCATCGGCTGGACTGACCCCGAGTCGCGTGCCCCGCTGCTCATCGTCGTGTGGGTCACGGTCGTCCTCGTCGCGCTCGGGCTGAGCTATATCCAGAAGTCCCCGTGGGGGCGCGTGCTCCGCGCCATTCGCGAGGACGAGGACGCAGCCGAGGCGCTCGGCAAGCACACGCTCGTCTACAAGCTCCAGTCGCTGGCCATCGCGGCGGTGATCGGGGCGGTGGCGGGGTGGTTCCTCGCGCTCAACCTCGCCACGATCCATCCGGAGGACTACGAGCCCCTGGTCACGTTCTTCGCCTACGGCGTGCTCATCCTCGGCGGGCTCGCAAGCTACTGGGGCGTGCTGGCGGGAGGGGTGATCTTCTGGGCGGTTCTGGAGGGAACGCGCTTCATCGAGCTGCCGATCTCCGAGACACAGATCGCCGCGCTTCGGTTCTTCATCGTCGGCCTGGTGCTCATCCTGCTGATGGCGTTCCGCCCGCAGGGGATGTTTGGCAAGCGGGAGGAGATGGTGCTCGGTGAGTGACGCGACTAACAAGTCAGGCGCGAACGGGCGACCAATCCTGGAGACGGAGGAGGTGGTAAAGCGCTTCGGCGGCATCCGCGCCGTCAACGGCGCCACGCTGAACGTCCGCCAGGGCTCGATCACGGCCTTGATCGGCCCAAACGGCGCGGGGAAGACCACATTCTTCAACGTCGTCACGGGCTTTTACCCGGCTGATGGCGGGCGAGCCGAGTTCGCCGGAAAGAGGGTGCTCGGCCTGCCGCCACATTCCCTTGCGCGACTCGGCATGGTCCGGACGTTCCAGATCACGAAGGCGCTGGCGCGAATGCCGGTGATCGACAACATGACCCTCGCCGCGCCCGACCAGCCCGGCGAGCGGCTCCTGAACGTGATCCTGCGCCCGGGTGCCGTTCGCCGGCGCGAGGCCGAGGTGCACGAGCAGGCGATGGAGCTCCTCGAGGTGTTCGACCTCGCCAAGCTCGCAAACGAGTACGCGGGGACGCTCTCCGGCGGCCAGCGCAAGCTGCTGGAGCTGGCGCGGGCGCTGATGACGCGCCCGCGGCTGCTGCTGCTCGACGAGCCGATGGCGGGGATCAACCCGACGCTCGGGCGCCGGCTGCTCGACCACATGCAGCGGCTCCGCGCCGAGCACGGCGTGAGCTTCCTGTTCATCGAGCACGACATGGAGGTCGTGATGAATCACTCCGACCGGGTGATCGTGATGGCCCAGGGGCGGGTGATCGCCGACGGCGAGCCGCACGAGGTTCGCTCAGATCAGGCGGTGATCGACGCCTACCTCGGCTCGGGCACTGTGGCCGAGGAGGCTGCGCGGTGAGCAACGCAAGCGCGAACGGGGCGGTCCTGGCCGCCGACGGCGTCGTCGCCGGGTATGTCCCGGAGGTCGACATCCTGAACGGGGTCTCGCTGCGCGTCGAGGACGGGGAGATCGTCACGGTGATCGGGCCGAATGGGGCCGGGAAGTCGACGCTGATCAAGACGGTCTTCGGGCTCCTGCGACCACGCAGCGGAAGGATCACCTTCCGCAGTGAGGACATCAGCGGCCGCCTGCCGCACGAGATCACGGGCCTGGGGCTGAGCTACGTGCCTCAGCTCGACAACATCTTCCCGAGCCTCACCGTGGACGAGAACCTCGAGATGGGCTCCCTGGACCGGTCGCGCACGCGTGAGGCGATGGACCGCATGTACGAGCTGTTCCCGAGGCTGGGCGAACGCAGCTCCCAGACCGCGGGAACGATGAGCGGTGGCGAGCGGCAGATGCTGGCGATGGCGCGGGCGCTGATGCCCGACCCCCAGGTGCTGCTGCTCGACGAGCCGTCGGCTGGGCTCGCGCCGGCGTTCGTGGAGGCGATCTTCGAGAAGATCGACGAAATCAACCGAGCGGGGGTGACGATCGTCATGGTCGAGCAGAACGCGCGCCGGGCGCTCGGGATGTCGTCCCGCGGCTACGTTCTCGACCTGGGAGCCACGAAGTTCGAGGGCGCGGGGCGCGAGCTCCTCGAGGATCCCAAGGTCGTCGAGCTCTACCTGGGCGGCACCGCGCGGATGGACGCCGAGGGATAGCGAAGGTGGCCGGGGCTTCCGCCCCGGCCACCTCATCGCCGTCGCGCGCGCCGATCTCCAGGCGCGTGCTCAGTCCATTAGCTCTGGCCGGGCTTGGCGATCGGGATGTCCGCCACCGGCAGCGTCAGTTGTCCATTCTTGTACTGGTACACCTCGTAGACACCTGCCGTGGTGTCGCCGGCGTCATCCATGTCAACCGGGCCGGACGCCCCGACGTAGTTGATGTCGTTGCCGTCCTGAAGCGCCTTGATCGCCTCGGGCAACTGCTGCCAGGTGTACTGGGTCCCCGGCGGCGCGGTCACGTCGATCAGGCTATCGGCCATGTCCTGGCCATCGGTGGACCCGGCAGCCACGGCCGCCAGATAGCACAGAACCACAGCGTCGAAGTTCTGTGCGTCGAACGTCTGGCGATCGACGTTCTTCGGCGGCGACGACGTGTACAGCTGGTCGAATGCCTTCGATGCCGGCGCGCCGCTCGGTACGCCCGGAGCAGTCCCGCGCATGCCCTCGACGACATCTGTTCCGACGTCCTTTGGCAGGCTGCTCGAGGCGAGCCCGTCGGTGCCCCACGCCATCTTCGGATCCCAGCTCCCCGTCCGCGCGAGAGCGGGGCCGACCTTGACGAAGGTCTCCGGGAAGTCGATGATCACGATCGCGTCCGGGTTCCCGGAGACGATTTTCTCGGCCTCGGGGTCGTACGATGCCGCCTTCGGGTCGTAGATGACGTCCTGGCCGATCTTGCCGCCCTTATCCTCCCAGGCCTTGCTGAACGAGTCGTCGAGGCCCGTTCCGTAGGAGTCGTTGCGGGCGCCGACGTTGATGGTCTTGCCCTTGGCGGATCCGAGATCCTTCTCGATGGCGTTGGCGAGCGTCGGTCCCTGGAACGAGTCCGGCGGCGCCGTCCGGTTGATCAGGCCGTTGTCGTCGAGGCCGGTGATCTCGTCGCTGGTCGAAGCGGGCGAGATCTCGAGCACCCCGTCCGGGATGGCGACAGAACGCGCGACCGGGATCGTGTCGGCCGAGGCCCACTCGCCGGCGATGCAGCTCGCGCCCTCGTCGACCATCTTTCGCGCGGCCTGGACCGAGGCTCCCGGATCCGTCTGCGAGTCCTCCGTGATGATCTTGACGCCGCTGATGTCCGCGTTTGCCTCCTTGGCCGCCTTGTTGATCTGATCGGCGGCGAGGTTCCCCGCCTTCTCGCCCGGCGGCCCGAAGTCCGAGAGATCGCCGGTCAGCGGCACGAGGTCGCCGATCGTCAACGTCCCGGTCGCACCACCTCCGCCACCGCCGCACGCGGCGACGCCAACCGATGCGCCGGCGACGCATATTGCCAGCACGACCATCCTCAGCCTTGTCATTGAGTCTCCTCTCCCATCCATATCGTCCGCTGCGCCGGCCACTCCGGAGCCGGCCTCTCCACGTTCCGCGTGAACCGTATCCCTATACCTTCAGGGGAGGAAGTTCAAGCCCATCTTCCGCATGATCGCACGCCTGTCACAGGTGGAAGCGGCGGTGATGCTGGTGGTCGCGGATCGTCTCTGGCGCGGCCACCTCGGGCACAGCGGTGCCGGGCTTCGCCCGCGCCGACGGCACGAAGATCCACGTGAGCACCGTGCAGACCGCGATCAGCCCGACCAGCACCAGGTTGGCGCGCGCGAGCGAGACCGCGAAGCCATGCGCCGGCAGCAGGTCCTGCAACACCGCTCCGGTCAGCGCCAGCGCGACGGCTCCGGCGAGCATGCGGTTCATCGCAAGGACTCCGGAGGCAATCCCGCTCTTTGAGCGCGGCATCGCGGCCATGGCCGCCGTCGACATCGGCGCGTAGACCAGGCCAAGCGCGACGCCGAAGAGGAGAAAACCGGGCAGCACAAGCGGGTAGCCGGATGTGCGGGTGATGAGTGCCTGGATGACGACCCCACCCAACCCGCACAGCATCCCGGTGGTCATCAGAATTCGCGGCCCAAAGCGCGCGATGAGCGCTCCCGCCAGCGGCGAGATGACGATCATCGGCACCGTGATCGGCAGGATCAAGAGCCCCGCCGTGGTCGCGGAGTAGCCGAGGACTGACTGGAGGTACTGAGGCTGCAGAAACATGAGGCTCCAGAACGAGCCCACGAGCCCGAAGGCGGCCGCGGTCGCCCCGAAGTACGGGCCGTTTCGAAACAGCTCGAAGTCCACGATGGGCTGGCGGACGCGGTGCTCCGTGACCCAAAAGCCGACGAACAGGACCGCTGCGGCGCCGAATAGCAACAGGCTTTGGACCGAACCCAGGTCCCAATTGGCCGCTTCCGCGAGCGGCAGCACCAACGCCGTGAGCGCTCCCGCAAGGAGCGCGAGCCCCGCGTAGTCGAGCTCGTGGGTTGCCGCCTCATCTCGGGACTCCCGAACGGCGACCAGCATCACCCACACGCCCATAACGAGGATCGGCACGTTGATCCAGAAGATGAGCCGCCAGTCGAGGTCCACGAGGACACCTCCGATCAGCGGGCCCACTCCCAGCGCGATGGCCGAGATCGACGCCCAGATCCCGAGGGCGCGCGGTTGCTGGTCAAGCGGAAAGGCATCGCACACGATCGCCAGCGAGAGCGGCAGGAGCATGGCCGCTCCCGTCCCCTGGACGATCCGCCCAACGATGAGGACGTCCTGGCTCCACGCGGCCCCAGACAGCGCCGATCCCGCTGCGAACACCGAGAGCCCCGTCGTGAAGACCCTTCGACGCCCGAACATGTCGCCGAGCCGTCCGGCGGTGATGACGAGCGCCGCGATCACGAGCAGGTAGGCGTTCACGACCCATTGCAGCCCACTGGCGGAGGCGTCGAGGTCCCTGCGGATCACCGGCAGCGCCAGCGTGACGATCGTGGAGTCGAGCATCAGAACAAAGAGCCCCGTGCACGCCCCGAAAAGCGTCCACCATGGCCGCGTCGAGTCGGTGACACGAAGCGACACCGCTCGCGGCCCTCCGTGTCGCCCGACATTGCCGCACGTGACTCGCCCGCTCGCCAAGATCGCGGCACCCTACCTGCCGCGGCAACCCTGCTCCTAGCCGGGCTACGGCCGGCCGTGCGCCCCGGCGAGCTCGCCGGACGGCTCCGGCGACCGGCCTGGCCGCAGCAGGATCGCCGCCGCGATCGCGCCGACGAGGCACAGGCCGGCGCCCACCGCAAACGCGAGCTGATAGCCATCGGTCCGCGCGAGCGCGGCCGAGGCGCCGTCGGCGATCCGGGCATGCGTGCGAGAGGTGGCGATCGTAGTCAGCGCGGCGAGCCCGAGGGCCCCGCCGACCAGGCGCGAGGTGTTGAGGAGCCCGGAGGCGAGGCCGCTCTGGGACGAGGGGACGCCCTGAACCGCGACGATGGTCGCGGGCACGAGCGCGAGGCCCAGCCCGAACGCCGACAGCACGCCGCCGGGAAGCACCTGGCCGAGATAGGTGCCGTCCGGGCGGACGCCGGTCAACAGAGCGAGTCCGGCCGTTGCCGAGATCATGCCCGCGGTCAGAACGGACCGCGCGCCGATCCGGCGGACCAGCCGCGGCGCGAGCGTGGCCGCCACCACGACGCTGAGCGTCATCGGCAGGAAGGCGAGACCGGTCTCGATCGCGTCGTGGTGGAGGTCCTGCTGCATGTAGAGCGAGACGAAGAACCACATCGCGAAGATCGCCGCGTACAGCAGGAGGATCACCACGTTCGCCGAGCGCAGCGGGCGCAGGCGGAAGATCCCAAGCGGCATCAGCGGCGCCTTGGCGAGCCTGCCCTCGACGAGCCCGAAGCCCATCAGCAGCGCGACGCCTACGACGAGCGGCACGAGCACGCCGGCAGAGGCCCAGCCCAGCACGTCAGTCCGGACGATCCCGTAGACGAGCGCGACCATGCCGCCCGTCACCAGCAGCGCGCCTGTCAGGTCGAAGTGGCGATGACCGAGGGTGCTGCGGCCCTCCGGGATGACCGGGCCGCCGAACGCGACGACCGCCAGTCCGATCGGAACGTTGATGAGGAAGATCGCCGGCCAGCCCAGGCCCTGCGTCAGCACGCCGCCCAGGAGGACGCCGGACGTCGCGCCGAGGCCGCCGAGCGCGCCCCAGACGCCGAGCGCCCGGTTGCGCGCGGCTCCCTCCTCGAACGACGTGGTGATGATGGCGAGGCTCGCGGCGGAGATCACCGCGCCTCCGACGCCCTGGACGGCGCGCGAGGCGAGCAGCACGGCGGGCGAGCCCGCCAGCGCGCAGACGAGCGAGGCCGTGGTGAACAGCGCGGTTCCGGCGAGGAAGACACGCCGCCGGCCCAGGAGGTCCGACGCCCTGCCACCGAGTAGGAGGAAGCCGGCGAAGGTGATGGTGTACGCGTTGATCACCCACTGAAGGCCGGTCGTGGAGAATCCGAGACCGTCCCGGATCGCGGGCAGCGCCACGTTCACGATCGAGACGTCGAGGATCACCATGAACTGCGCCAGGCAGACGAGGAGCAGCAGGACGTTGGAGTCCCTTCGAACGTATGCCCTCGACGCAGTGACGGGATTCAAGTCAGGAGTTGCTTCGTTCGGCGGTACGGCGACTATCGTACCAATAGTACGACGATCGTCGTATACTCGTCCGCATGGGCCTGTATCACCCGTCACGTGACGACCTCGACCTGACCGCGGTGCTGCACGCGCTTAGCGACCCGCAGCGCCTGCGAATCGTTCAGGAGCTAGCCGAGGACCCGGAGCCGCGTCGTTGTGGCACCTTCGACCTCGACGTCACCAAGTCGACGATGACCCACCACTTCCGGATCCTGCGCGAGGCCGGCATCATCGAGCAGCGGTGTGAGGGCACGGCGAAGCTCAACGCGCTGCGTCGGGACGACCTCGAGGCCCGGTTTCCCGGCCTGCTGAACGCGGTGCTGGAGTCCGTCTCCGCAGCGACGCCGGCCTGATCGGCGGGGTCTACTCGGATTCGGCCGCGGGTTGCTCGTCCTGCTCGTCGCCCGGGGGCGAGCTCTCCTCGGCGTGCTCGGAACCGTCGCCGCCGCTATCGCCCGACGGGCCGCTCTCGGGACTCGAGGCCTCGCCGTCGCCCGACGCCGGCGCGCCCACGCCGACCGGCTCCCGCTTCCTCGCGCGCTTCTTGGGCTTGACGAGCCTCATCTTGAGCGGGCGGTCCTCCTCATCATCGCCTGACGAATCCCGCTCGACGAGCACCGTCGTGCCGGGCTCGATGTCGCCGGTCCGCAGCACCTCGTCCGCGAGCGGGTCCTCGATGTAGCGCTGGATCGCGCGGCGCAGTGGACGCGCCCCCATCGCCGGATCCCACCCCTTGTCGACCAGGAGCTCCTTGGCGCCCTCGTCCAGCTCGAGCTGAAGCTCGTGCTCGGCGACCTGCGCGCGCACGCGGCCGATCATCAGCTCGATGATCTCCTTGATCTCGTCGCGGGTGAGCTTGTGGAAGACGATGACCTCGTCGATCCGGTTCAGGAACTCCGGGCGGAACACCTTCTTCAGCTCGCCCATGATCCGGTCCTTCATCTCCTCGTAGGAGGCGCCGGTCTCGTCGGAAGCGCCGAAGCCGAAGGACACGTTGCGCGCGATGTCCTTGGCACCGATGTTCGACGTCCTGATCACGATCGCGTTGCGGAAGTCGACGGTACGGCCCTGCGCGTCGGTGAGGCGCCCGTCCTCCAGGATCTGGAGGAGGATGTTGAAGACGTCCGGGTGCGCCTTCTCGATCTCGTCGAGGAGCAGCACCGAGTAGGGCTTGCGCCGCACGGCCTCGGTGAGCTGGCCACCCTCGTCGTACCCGACATAGCCCGGCGGTGAGCCGACGAGCCGCGACACCGCGTGCTTCTCCATGTACTCGGACATGTCGATCCGCACCATCGCGTCCTCGTCGCCGAACAGGAACTCGGCGAGCGTCCGCGCGAGCTCGGTCTTCCCCACGCCGGAGGGGCCGAGGAAGATGAACGAGCCGGCCGGGCGCTTGGGGTCCTTGATCCCGGCACGCGAGCGGCGGATCGCCTTGGAGACGGCGGTGATCGCGACGTCCTGGCCGATCACCCGCTTGTGGAGCTCGTCCTCCATCCGCAGGAGCTTCTTGGTCTCGGCCTCGGTGAGCTTGAAGACGGGGATGCCGGTCCACATGGAGACGATGTCCGCGATCTCCTCCTCGCCGACCTCCGGCCGCTCGCCGCCCTCGCCGGCGGCCCACTGATCCTCGAGCTCGCGCTTGCGGTTGGTGAGCTGGCGCTCCTTGTCGCGGAGGTTCGCGGCCTTCTCGAACTCCTGGGCCTCGATCGCCGCCTCCTTGGCGCGGCGTGTCTCCTCGATCTCCTCCTCGAGGTCGCGGTATACCGGCGGCTGCGACATCGACTTGATGCGCATCCGGGACGCGGCCTCGTCGATCAGGTCGATCGCCTTGTCGGGCAGGAAGCGGTCGGAGATGTAGCGGTCCGCGAGCTCGGCGGCGGCCCCGAGCGCGTCATCGGTGATGTGGACGCGGTGGTGCTCCTCGTAGCGCTCCCGCAGGCCCTTGAGGATCGCGACCGTGTCCTGGATTGACGGCTGGTCGACCTTGATCTGCTGGAAGCGGCGCTCGAGCGCGGAGTCGCGCTCCAGGTACTTGCGGTACTCGTCCATCGTCGTCGCCCCGATCGTCTGGATCTCGCCGCGGGCCAGCGCCGGCTTGAGGATCGAGGCGGCGTCGATGGCACCCTCGGCGGCACCCGCGCCCACCAGGTTGTGGAGCTCGTCGATGAACAGAACAATGTCGCCGCGCTGGGTGATCTCCTTCATCACCTTCTTGAGGCGCTCCTCGAACTCGCCGCGGTACTTGGACCCCGCGACGAGCGCGGCGAGGTCGAGGGTGTAGATCTGCTTGTTCTTGAGGAGCTCGGGCACCTCGCCCTTGGTGATGCGGGAAGCGAGCCCCTCGACGATCGCGGTCTTGCCGACGCCCGGCTCCCCGACCAGAACCGGATTGTTCTTCGTGCGCCGCGAGAGGATCTGCATGATCCGCTCGATCTCAATCTCTCGGCCGATCACCGGGTCGAGCTTGGACTCGGCGGCGAGCTTGGTGAGGTTGCGCCCGAACTGGTCGAGCAGCTTCGAGGACTTCTTCCCCTCGCCCGCGCCCGCGCCCGCGCCCTGGCGGCGCCCGCCGGGGCCGGACAGCATGCGGATCACCTCATTGCGGATCTTCTCGGAGTCGGCGTCGAAGTCGAGGAGGATACGCGCGGCGACGCCCTCGTTCTCGCGGACCAGGCCGAGGAGGATGTGTTCGGTGCCGATGTAGTTGTGGCCCAGCGACAGTGCCTCGCGCAGCGCCAGCTCGAGGACTTTCTTGGCCCGCGGCGTGAACGGGATCTGCCCGGAGGTGACCTCCTCACCGGAGCCGACGATCCGCACGACCTGCGCACGGACGCGCTCGACGGTGATGTCAAGCGACTCGAGAACCCGGGCGGCGAGCCCCTCCTCCTCGCGAAGCAGCCCGAGCAGGATGTGCTCGGTGCCGATGTAGTTGTGCTTGAGAGTGCGCGCCTCCTCCTGCGCGAGGACGACGACCTGCCTGGCTCTCTCTGTGAATCGCTCGAACACTTCTCGCTGCTGCTTCCTTCCGCCCCTGAGGCTAGAGGGTGGGCGGCGCCCTCCCCAAGTATGGCTTAGTGGTTGGTCGTCTCCGGAGACTCAATGCGGGGACGCATGAGCGCCGGAGCCCGATCCAACGTTTCGGCTGCTCGGTGCCGAGGGATTAGACCTCCGGTTTGTCGCTTACGGCGAGTGCCCAGTATACCGGCGGCCCGTGCGTGGCCAGGCACGCTTCAGGCACGCCTCCGGAGAAGCGGCGCTAATTGCGGAGTGGTCTCCGCGACGGGGTTCGATGGGTGGTCGAGGGGGAGCCCGGCGGCGGCGCTGTTCCTCCGCCTTCGCTCAGGCATCGACCGGTGCATTTCCCGCGCTGAGTGCGGATTTTGCACCGCTCGATGCGGAGGGCGGGCTCCCTAGGTCCGCATCGCGGGGAAGAGCACCACCTCGCGCAGATTGCGGGCGCCCGTCAAGATCATCACGAGGCGATCGATGCCTAGGCCGACCCCGCCGGTCGGGGGCATGCCCTGCTCCAGGGCCTCGACGAACGCCTCGTCGAAGGGCTGGGCGTCAGCGTCCCCGCGGCGCATTTCCTCGGTCTGCTGCTCGAAGCGGTGGCGCTGCTCGTCGGGGTCGTTGAGCTCCGTGAAGGCATTGGCGATCTCGACGCCGCCGACGAATGCCTCCCAGCGCTCGACCAACCCCTGCTCGGAGCGGTGCCGCTTCGCGAACGGCGATAGCTCCACGGGGTAATCCAGGATGAAGCTCGGCTGGATGAGGGTGGGCTCCACGAGCTTCGAGAGCACGGCGTCCACAAGCTTGCCCCACCCCTCCCCCGGGTCGGGGTCGCGGCCCAGCGCCGACGCCAGCTCCTCCCGGCTGGGCCGCTCCGCCAGATCGAGGCCGGCGCGATCCCGGATCGCGTCACGCAGGGTCAGCCGCCGCCACGGCGGCGCCAGGTCGATCCGCTCGCCATCCCGCTCCAGCCTTGTCGAGCCGAAGACGTGCTCCGCGACATGGGCGACGAGGTGCTCGAGTCGCTCGGCCTCATCCAGGTAGTCCGCATAGGCCTCGTACCACTCGAGCATCGTGAACTCCGGGTTGTGCTTCGGCGAGATGCCCTCGTTGCGGAAGTCCTTGCCGAGCTCGTATACGCGATCGACGCCGCCGACCACGAGGCGCTTTAGATACAGCTCCGTCGCGATCCGCAGGTAGAGGTCGCGGTTGAGCGCGTTGTGGTGCGTCGCGAAGGGGCGCGCGAGCGCGCCGCCGTAGAGCGGCTGCAGCACCGGCGTCTCCACCTCGACGAAGCCGCGGGCGTCGAGCCACTCACGCACGGACCTCACCACGCGCGCCCGGTTGATGAAGAGCTCCCGGACCTCCGCATTGGCGATCAAGTCGAGCTCGCGGCGACGGTAGCGCAGTTCTGTGTCCTCGAGGCCGTGGTACTTGTCGGGGGGCGGGCGGAGGCTCTTCGCCAGCAGCGTCCAGTCCTCGACCCGCAGCGAGAGCTCTCCCCGCTTGGTGGCGAACACCGTGCCGTCGGCGCCGATGATGTCGCCGAGGTCGAGCCCGACCAGCGTCGCGAAGGACTCCGTCCCCAGGACGTCCTCGCGCGCATGGAGCTGGACGCGGCCCGAGCCGTCCACCAGGTCGAGGAAGGCAGCCTTGCCGTGGCCGCGCCGCGCAGCGGTGCGGCCGGCAACGCGGTAGCGATCGGACGTCTCCTCGCCCGCGGCCAGCCCCTCGTGCTCGGCCCGGACCGTGGCGATCTCGGTCCGACCTTCGAACGCGTGCGGGAACGGCTCGATCCCGCTGCTCCGAAGCCGCGCGAGCTTCTCGCGCCGCTCCGCGACGACGTGCGATTCGTAGCGCTCTGGATCGTCTCGCTCGGTCATCGGCCGGCGAGCCTATCGCCGGCCGCCCTGTGCACCGGCTATGCCGCTTCGATCTTGGTGATCTTGAGCTTGCGCTTGGGACCGCGCGGCACCTCGACGGTGACGACGTCGCCACGCTTGTGACCGACCAGCGCCTTTCCGATCGGCGACTCGTTGGAGAGCTTGCTCTGCGCGGGATCGGCCTCCGCCGACCCCACGATCTGGAACTTCTTCGAGTCACCGGACTTCTGGTCCTTCACGTGCACGCGGACGCCGACACCCACCGTCTCGGTGTCGAGATGCCTCTCGTCGACGACGGTCGCCCGGCGAATTCGCTCCTCGAGCTGGGCGATCCGCTGCTCGAGCAGGGCCTGCTCGTTCTTGGCGTCGTCGTATTCGGAGTTCTCCATGATGTCGCCGAACTCACGCGCCTCCTTGATGCGCGCGGCCACCTCGCGACGCTTCACGGTGGTGAGGTAGTCGAGCTCCTCGCGGAGCTTGTCCAGCCCCTCCTGGGTGATCAATGATTCACGAGCCACGTGCTGAAACCTCATCCCCTGTGTTGTCGCGGGACGCTTGTGCGCGCCCCGCCGGATGACGAAACAAAAACCCGAACGCGGCGCCATGGAAGACACGCGCGGGTCGGGCAGGCGGGCGATTATAGCGGGGGTGTTCTGGCGTCCCCGAGGGGCTCGAACCGGTCCAAGCCGGCTATCTGGACACCACGAGCAGGTAACAGGTGGCAGGTAGCAGGTAGAGCATCATTTCTCCCTGCTCCCTGCTTACTGATTTCGATCCCAGATGAGGCGCAAACCCGTGAGCGTCAGCAGGTCGTCCACCTCGTCGATCAGCTCGGAGAACGGGACGATCGCGGCGGCATGACCGCCGGTGGCGACGAACTTCACCTCGTCGCCGAGCTCGCGCCGGAGGCGGCGGGCGATCGCGTCGACGGCGCCCGCGAACCCGTAGGTGATCCCCGACAGAAGGCTCTGCTGCGTGCTGCGGCCGATCACTCCGCCCGCCGCGCTGGGCGGCTCGCCCAGCTCGATCGGAGGCAGCTTCGCGGTGCGTTGAGCGAGAGCCTCCATGGAGATCTCAACGCCCGGCGCGATCACCCCTCCCAGGTACTCGCCCGCTTCGGATACGACGTCGAAGGTGATCGCCGTGCCGAAGTCGACGACGGCGCACGGCCCTCCAAGCCGATCGTACGCGGCGACGGCGTTGGCGAGGCGATCCGCCCCCAGCTCGCGCGGGTTGTCGAGTTGGATCGCCATCCCCGTCTTCAGTCCGGGCCCGACGATGAGACAGTCGCCGTTCAGGTAGCGCTCGCTCATTCGGAAGTACTCCGGAGTGAGCTGCGGCACGACCGATGAGACGATCGACCCGTCGACGGCGCCCGGCTCCAAGCCGCGCAGCGCGAGCAGCGTGGATATCCGCACCGCGAGCTCGTCGGCCGTCGCCTCGGCGTGCGTGGCGAAGCGCCAGTGCTCGACTAGATGCGCATGGTTGAACAGGCCGAGATGGCTCTGCGTGTTCCCGACGTCGATCGCCAGCAGCACGCGGTGGATTATCGGTGGTCCAAGCGACCAGGCAATACGATGCCCGCGATGCCCGCGGGCGAAGATCTCGACGCGAAGCTCTACGTCATCCCGGGATCCCACCCCTCGATGGCGGTGCGCAGGATGCTGGAGCTCAAGGGGATCCCGTACCGGCGAATCGATCTGATGCCCGTGATCTCGCGCGGTGTGCTGCGGGCGCTTCGGTTTCCGTCGAACACCGCGCCATCGCTCGCCATCGCCGGCCGCAAGCTCAGCGGCTCGCGCGAGATAGCCCGCGACATTGATGTGCTTCGGCCCGACCCTCCGCTCTATCCGCCCGAGCCGGAGCGGCGCGTGGCGACGGAAGACGCCGAGCGCTGGGGTGAGGAGGTGCTTCAGCCGGCGGTCAGGCGCATCCTCTGGAACGCACTGAAGCGAAACCGGACGCCGCTCGCGAGCTTCGCGCAGGGCGCGAAGCTCGGCGTGCCCCTTGACTTGGCCGTGAGGACGGCGGCTCCCATCGTCGCGGCCGCCAACCGCATGAACCGCGCGGACGACGACACGGTCCGCCGCGATCTCGCTTCGCTTCCCGGCTGGCTTAAGCGGATCGACGACTGGATCGATGAGGGCGTGCTGGCGTCAGATCCTCCCAACGCCGCCGATCTGCAGATCGGCGCGAGCGTGCGGCTGGCGATGACACTCGACGATCTGCGTCCACACATCGCCGAGCGTCCCGCCGGCGAGCTCGCGCTGCGCGCAATCCCCGAGTTTCCCGGCCAGGCGCCTCCCGTGCTGCCCGGGGCGTGGCTCGCGCCGCTGCGCGAGGCGCGCATTGCGGCCGCCGGCTGACGACGGCTACAGCGAGCCCACGCGATCCACCCGCTGACCCGGCGCCAGCCTCTCCAGCGCGCCCGCGAGCCGCGTTCCGTCCGGCAGCGTTAGGTCGGGGTCCAGCTCGAGGAGCGGTGCCAGCACGAAGCGTCGAGTCGTCACCTGGGGGTGCGGAACGGTCAAGCGCTCGGTGCTGACCTTGAGGTCCCCGAGCAGGAGCAGGTCGACGTCCAGCGGTCGCGGGCCGTGTCGCTGCCCCCCGAGCATGCGCCCCGATTCGACCTCGATCGCCTTGCAGAGGTCGAGGAGCTCCTCCGGCTCGAGGTCGGTCCGGATCCGGACGGCCGCGTTCAGGAAATCCGGCTGGTCGAGGATCTCCCCGACCGGCTCGGTCTCATAGAGCGAGGACGTCGCCTCCACCGCCACCCCGTGCTCGCGAAGCGCGACGACCGCAGTGCGGAGGTGGGATTCGCGGTCACCAACGTTGGAGCCCAGCCCCAGGTACCCGGCTCGCTCCGTCACGCGCCGGCGTCGTCGCCGCCGGCGGCGGCCTCGCGCTCGCGCACGACCTCGACCGCCACCTGAGCCACCGCCAGCGGCAGCGGAGGCTCGGCCTTGGCGGCCCGAACGCGAACCGTCTCGCAGCCCATGCGCTCCGTCAGCCGCTCGCCGACGACGTGGCAGAGCCGCTCGAGCGTTTTGTAGTTGCGCTCGGTGACGGCCAGCGCAACGATGTCGCAGACCTCGGCGTAGTCGACGGTGTCCTCGAGGCGATCGGTGAGAACGGCGTCGCAGTCGGGGACGTCGAAGCTGACGTCGATCTCCAGGCGCTGCCCCACCTCGCGCTCGGCCTCGGTGACGCCGTGGTGCGTGTAGATCGACAGGCCGCGGATCTCAACCTCGACCGAGGCGATATGTCTCCCGTCCGCTTCCACGCGCGGACGTTACCAGCGCCCGACGCGACCGCAGGACGCCGCGCTCAGCCGGAACCGGCAGCGAGGACGGCCTCGGAGATCACGAGCGCCTGCCGGACCTCGGCGACGTCGTGCACGCGCAGGATCTCGGCGCCAGACCTCATCGCCAGCACGTTGCTCGCGATCGTGCCGCCCAGGCGATCGCCGACGTCCCGCCCCGTGAGCGTCCCGATGAACCCCTTGCGCGAGGTGCCGACGACGATCGGACGCCCAAGCTCGCGCAGCTCACCGAGCCGGTGCAGCAGCTCGAGGTTGTGAGGGACGGTCTTCCCGAATCCGATCCCTGGGTCGAGCCAGATCCGCTCCTCCGCGACGCCCTCGCCGGTCGCGAACTCGATCCGCGCTGCCAGGAAGGCCTTGACGTCGTCCACGACGTCGTCGTAGGTCGGGTTCGTCTGCATCGTGCGCGGGGTCCCCTGCATGTGCATCAGCACGACGACGCACTTCCGGTCGGCGCACAGTCCCGCCATCGAGGGATCGACACGCAGGGCGGTGACGTCGTTGACGATCTCCGCTCCCGCGCCCAGAGCCGCCTCGGCGACAGGCGCCTTCGAGGTGTCGATTGAGATCGGAACACCTACGTCGGCAAGTCCGGCCAGCACCGGAGCGACGCGCGCGAGCTCCTCGTCGCTGCTGACGCCGCGCGCGCCCGGTCGCGTCGACTCGCCACCGATGTCCAGCAGATCGGCACCCCGATCCACCAGCCCGCGCGCATGCGCGATCGCCCGCTCGGGAGCGAGGAACCTGCCGCCGTCGGAGAACGAGTCCGGCGTCACGTTGACGATGCCCATCAGGCGCGCCATAGCGCAAGTATCGCGCCGGGCTACTGGGCGCGGATCAGGTGGCCGGCGAGATCGAGCTCGACGAAGTGATGTGCCTCTCCCTCCCTGAACCGCCGGCACTGGTTCGCCGGCTGATCGTCCACCGGCTGGCGCGGCTCATGGGCGACGTCGGCGACCCAGTCCTGCAGTCCCGGAAGCTGCTCGACGATGCAGGGGCCGCGGCTGAGATCCATCCCGTTCTGCTTCGCCTCGCGGTAGGCCTGCATCGCCTCGCTCACCGCTTGGTCGCGGATGTCCTGGCCGGGGGAGCCGCCCCCGCATCCGATCATCAGGACAACGGGCAGGAGGGCAAGTAGAGGGGGGCGGCGCATGCCGAACGCTATCGCCGGGGGGTTGAAGCCGGGTAACTGCAATCCACGCCCACCTGTCGGGCGCAGATTGCACTGACCCGGCGCATACCCATTGATCGGCCGCCCTATTCAGCCTGGAAACGCCGGCGCCACTCGGCGCGGGCGAGGAGCCGGATCCGCTTACGAGGGCTCGTTCGGATCGTCGGCCCGCATCTCGGCGGTGCCGCCGGCCAGGCCGGGGCGCGGGCGGGGAACCGGGCGCGGGCCCTCGCGGGCGGCGGGCTTCTCCGTCTTCGCCTCGGGCTCCTCGGGCACCGGGGTCTCCTCTTCCTCCTCGCCGAAGACCTCCTCCTCCGGAACGCCGTCGAGGAGCTTCGCGAACTGCTCGGCGTCGATGGTCTCGCGCTCGAGCAGGATCTTCGAGATCGTGTTCATCGCCTCGCGGCGCTCGACCAGGAGGTCCTTGGCCGTCTGATGCGCCTCCTCGACGATGCGGCGGATCTCGTCGTCGATCTCGCGCGCCACCTCGTCCGAATAGTCCGGCTCCGAGGAGAACTCACGCCCCAGGAAGGGCTGCGAGCGGTCGTGGCCGAACACCCGCGGGCCGAGACGCTCCGACATCCCGTAGCGCATCACCATCTGCTTGGCCATCTCGGTGACCTTCTCCAGGTCGTTGGACGCGCCCGTGGTGATCTCGCCGAACACGATTTCCTCCGCGCCACGGCCGCCCAGCGTCATGGCCATCGTGTCGGTCAGCTCGGCGCGGGTCGTCAGGAACTTGTCCTCGGTCGGCAGCGAGATCGTGTAGCCCAGCGCCTGGCCGCGGCTGATGATCGAGATCTTGTGGACCGGATCGGTGTTCGGGAGCAGGTGGCCGACGATTGCATGCCCGAGCTCGTGGTAGGCGGTGACCAGCCGCTCCTTCTCCGACATCACGCGGCTCTTCTTCTCGGGGCCGGCGATCACTCGCATGATCCCCTCCTCGAGTTCGTTCATCGTGATCTCGCGCTTGTTGGAGCGCGCGGTGAGGAGGGCCGCCTCGTTGATGAGGTTCGCGAGATCGGCGCCGGTGAACCCGGGCGTCTGCCCGGCGAGCGAGTCGAGGTCGATGTCCTTGGCGAGCGGCTTGCCGCGAGTGTGCACCTCGAGAATCCGCCTGCGTCCCTTGCGGTCGGGCCGGTCGACCACGATCTGGCGGTCGAAGCGTCCGGGACGCAGGAGCGCCGGGTCGAGGATGTCCGGCCGGTTGGTGGCGGCGATGAGGATGATGTTGTCCTTCATCTCGAAGCCGTCCATCTCCACGAGGAGCTGATTGAGGGTCTGCTCGCGCTCGTCGTGGCCGCCGCCCATGCCGGCGCCGCGGTGACGTCCGACCGCGTCGATCTCGTCCATGAAGATGATGCAGGGAGAGTTCTGCTTGGCCTGCTCGAACAGGTCGCGGACGCGGCTCGCGCCGACGCCGACGAACATCTCGACGAAGTCCGAACCGGAGATCGAGAAGAACGGGACGCCCGCCTCGCCGGCCACGGCGCGCGCCAGCAGCGTCTTGCCGGTGCCAGGCGGACCGTAGAGCAGAACGCCCTTCGGGATCCGGGCGCCCAGCGCCTGGAAGCGCTTCGGGTTCTCCAGGAACTCCTTGATCTCCTGGAGCTCCTGCACCGCCTCGTCCACGCCGGCGACGTCGCGGAACGTGATCTTGGGCGCGTCGACGGACATCCGCTTCGCCCGCGACTTGCCGAAGCTCATGACGCGCGAGCCGCCGCCCTGCATCTGGTTCATCAGGAAGACCCAGAACCCGAAGAAGAGGATGAACGGCAGGATGTACGTGAGGATCGACAGGAAGCTCGAGCCGCCGGTGCCCTCGACCTTGGTCGTGATGTCCTTCTTCCCCAGCAGGTTGAGAAGCTGCGTCTGGCCATTGCCGGTGTTCGGGTAGCCCGTCGAGTAGCTGCTGCCCTCCTGCTCCTCGACCGTGATGGAGCTCGACTTCTGATCGAACGTGACCGACTCGATCGACGACGGGTCGTTCTTGACCTGCTGGACGAACTGGTTGTATGTCGGCGGGTTGCTCGAGGACGGACCGCTGATCAGCTTCTGCGCGAAGAACGCCAGAACGATCACGATCAGGATCGGGAACGCCGCGCTGCGGAAGAAGCGCCTCATGTCAGACCCCGCGGTTCTGCTGCAAGTAGGTGACCGCGAGGCAGGTCCGATGGAGCTGATGGATCTTGCGCATGATCGAAGGGATTGTTGACAGCCCCGCGAGCGGCTGGAATCAGCGTACCAGGGTGCCTATACCCCGGCTAAGTGCCGTCTCGGGCACGGTCCGTCTCCGCCAATACGGCCACGTAGTCGAGGTTCCTGTACCGCTGTGCGTAATCGAGCCCGTAGCCGATCACGAAGCGGTTCGGGATCTCGAAGCCCACGTATCGGATGGGCAGGTCCACCCGTCGGCGGTCGGGCTTTGTGAGGAGCGCGCAGACCTCGAGCGAGGCCGGATTCCGCGCCCGCAGACTCCGCAGGAGGTACTGGAGGGTCAGGCCGGAGTCGATGATGTCCTCGACGATCACCACGTCCCGTCCCTCGATCGAGGAGTCCAAGTCCTTGAGAATGCGGACGACTCCCGATGAGTCGGTCTCGGAGCCGTAGCTCGACACTGCCATGAAGTCGATCTCGCAGGGGATCTCGAGATAGCGCATGAGATCGCCGAGGAAGAGGACGGCGCCCTTCAGGATCCCGATCAACACGAGGTCCCGCCCCTCGTAGTCGCGGCTGATCTCGGCGGCCAGCTCCCGGACCCGGCGCTGGAGCTGATCGGCCGGGACGAGGGTCTCCCCGATCGCCGGGTCGAAACCAGCCGCGCCCGTTCCGGACGGGCGCCGGGGCTGGTTTCTCACCCGCTCGCCCTCCGGGGCTCGCTCGTCCATATGACCCGGAGTCTACGTTCGGTGAGCTAGTCGAGAACCCGCGCGGTGAGCACCGCCACCTCCCGCGCGTCCGGGGTGAGCCGGAAATCCTCGGAGACGGCGACGCCCGCGACCCAGACGACCCGCCCTGCCGCCGTGACCACCGGGAGGCGGTGGCGCAGCGAGCGGGGAACCCCGCGGTCCGTGAACAGGTCCTGGAGCGTCTTGGTGCCGTTCATCCCGAGGGGGCGCATGCGGTCTCCCTGCCGCCAGGTCCGGACGACGAGCTCGTCGCCCAGCGCCTCGGCGTCCAAGGTGGCGAGATCGGGTCCGGATGGCTCGAGCGGTCCCGCGCGAAGCTCGGCGCGGACCTCCCATTGCCCGAACCTGCAGGTGCCCGGCACTCGAAGCGGTGTCGGGGCCGGGGCGGCGTCGGCCTCCGACGCTACCTGGAAGCGGATCAGGCCCGCTTCGCAAACGGCGGTGACGCCATGCCCGAGGTCGACCTCGCCACCCTCCGGCATCAGCGCGAGGCGCATGATCTGCGAGGCGCGGCGCCTGCTGAGCGGCACGGTGCGCCCGGCCGCCCGTTCGGCCAGCGCGCGCAGGGCCAGGCGCCGGAGCGCAGGCTCGGAGCCCGCCAACGCCTCGGCGCGGATCGCCACCGATCCGGCGCCGGCTCCCGCCGCCTCCAGCGCCTCCAGCACGACCCGGTCCAGCAGCCGCGCCTCCTCGACCATCTCCGCGTGCGTCTCGGCGATGTTGCGCTCCACAGTGGGGCTGAGCTCGCTCAGCACTGGCAGGACCTCGCATCGGATCCGGTTGCGGGCGAAGGCGGGATCCAGGTTTGTCTCGTCGTCCGCGAACGGGAGCGCCGCGCCCGTCGCCAGCCGGCGCAGCTCCCCCCGCTCGAGATCGAGCAGCGGGCGGACCACGCGCCCGCTCCGGGCCGGCAGGCCGCGGAGGCTGCGCGCGCCAGGCGAGACCGCGAGCCGGTACACGACCGTCTCGGCGAGGTCGGTGCGCGTGTGACCCGTCGCGATCCAGTCGCCGCCGGTGCGGACGCGCAGCCGTTCGGCGGCGCCATAACGAAACTCGCGTGCCGCGGCCTGGAGGTTCCCACGCAGCTCCGTCGGGCGCTCGATGTGCAGGTCGATCCGCAGCGTCGAGCAGAGATTGCGGCATAGGCGCTCGTCGCGATCTGCCGAATCGCGGAGGCCGTAGTTGACGTGGAGCGCGTGCACATGCTCCGGCCCGATCGCCCGCGCGATGCCCGCTGCGAGACAGGCGGAGTCGGCGCCGCCCGACACCATCACCACCCCGGACGAGCCGCTCTCGAGCAGGCCGCTGCGCCGAACCGCCTCGGCAATGCTGTCCAGGGCCTCCTCTCGACCGCCCATGGCCGCGATCTTAAGGTCGCGGTCGGCGCCGAGTGCCGTATCCGCGCGGGGGCTAGAGGCCTTTAGCCCAGCGCCACCTCGTCGGGGCCGGGCTCGCGGGGCCGCGCGACCAAGAGCTCGACGGGCACCGGAAACCCCTTCAGCTCGACCGCGCCGATCGGATCGAACTCCAGGTAGCCCGACTTGCCGATCGCGTCCACGACCGCGGCCGTGACCATCACCTCCCCGCCGAGCGCGCGCGCGACCACGCGATGGGCGAGGTTGACCTCGCTGCCGAAGTAGTCCCCGTCGCGGTAGACGGCACGCCCGCGATGGATGCCGACGCGCGGCTGCGGACGCTCCTGGAACAGCCCGAGAAAGCCGACCGCCCACTCGGTGAGGGTGGCGGGGTCCGGTGACACGATCATGACTTCGTCGCCGATCGTCTTCACGATCAGCGCCTCGGCGGGCAGCGTCGCCTCGACCGTCTCGATGAAGCGCTCGACCAGGTCGAACGCCTCCTCGTCCCCCTCCTCCTCCGTGTACCGGGTGAACCCGGTGAGGTCGACGAAGCAGAACGCCATCTGAACCCGGCCCAGCTGGCGCTCGGCGAGCTCGGCCTCCATGTGGCCGACCACGTCCTGCTCGATGTAGAAGCGCAGGTAGCGCTGATGGATGTACTCCATGAGCGGCGAGGTGATCGGGAGCAGGTCCCGCGCCAGCCCCTCCATCTCCTCGGCCATCTCGAGGGCGTCCACGCCCTGGCGGATGAGCGGCTCGTGAACGTACAGGTGGAAGAGCCGCACCTCCGCCTCCGCGACCTTGCGAATCGACTGCGCGTAGACACGGATGAGCTGGAGCAGCGCCACCAGCGGGAAGCCGGCGCGCAGCACGTCTCGGATCTGCTCCATCGCGCGCACGTCCTGCTCGCTGAGGGTGCCCTCGATTGCGGTGGGCGTTCCAAGCAGCGCCATCATCCGCTCGATCAGGGCCTCCTCGAGCCCGGTCCGCTCGGCCGCCTCCGTCCGTGTGAGATTCCGCTCCCGCCCGGGAAAGAGATCCTCCACATAGCCGAACGCCAGGCGACCCTCTCGGACCGCTCGGCGCAGCTCAGTGAGCGAGTGGCCGCGCTCCCGGAGCCGGCGGACGACCCGCGCCTGTGCAGCGGCCGCAGTCGTCCATTTGCCGTCTCTCACAGGAATCACGCCGGCCTTGACCCATCGCTGGAGCGTCGACGGCGAGACGCCCGCGATCCTCGATGCCTCGCTCAGGGGGATGTGATCGTCCGGCATCGGCGCCGATCCTTTCAAGGTGGCCCCGGCTTGGCGCGCGCTGCGCCGGGGCCCAGGCGGAAAACGACTCCCAACGTGGAGCGACGGGGCTCGCGCGCTCCCCGTCGCTCGCGGGCGTTCGGCCCGCCGCGTCGGCCTGCGGCGCCGCTGGCGCCTCGCAGGCGCGCCGCGCGCCCCAGTCGCCGAAGGGCAGCGGCGCCCACTACGGCCTGTTTCCAATCTCTGAGGCCTGAGGCTACGCCTCTAGCGCGTTCGCGTCAATGCGAGCTTGACGCCGCCGCTGACGGCCATCCGTGCAGGGGTGCCGCGAGCCAGCCTACTCCAGCACCAGATGCGGGTGCTCCTGCGTCACGAGCCGCTGGTATGAGGCGACGAGCAGTCGCAGGGCAGGTATATAGAGCAGCGCTGACTGCGTGTCGCCCTTCAACCGCACGCGGCCGCGAGCGATCGCGATCGCCAGGCTCTCCTTGCCCTGCAGATAGGCGTTCGCGACCTTGGAGTCCATCCGCAGCGTGAGCTTCGGCTTCCAGTCGACCTCGTCGTCAAAGCGCCAGGTCAGGTGGTGATCGCCGTCCTCCGTGGCCGCCACGTTGAGGACGAGCGGCAGGTCCGGAAACTCGAAGCGGACGCGAGGGCCCGCCGCGCGAAGCAGCGGCCCGGCATTGTCATCGGCGTCCGTCTCCCTGAGCACGTCGTTCAGCAGCGCCCTGAACTCCGCCGCCGCCGTCGCCGAGGATGCGTTCCCGCTCCCCATTCCACGCTGGAGGCTATCGCTACAAGGGAGTGAAGAATGCGGCTCGCCGCTTCGCGAGGTTCTCATAGAGCTTGGCCTGGATCGTCTCCCTCACCTGCTCGGCTAAGTCGAACAGGAGCCGGCGGTCATCGGCCGCGTCCGATCCAAAGCCGGAGAGGTCGATCGGCTCGCAGAACTCGATCCGCCACCGGGAGGGCAATGGGACCAAGCCCAGCGGGCCGAGCCACGGGAAGGCGGGTGTGACCGGGACGAAGGGGGCACCGACCGCGCGCGCCAGCGGCCGCGCATCGCCAAGCTTGGGGTAGATCTCCTCCGATCCGACGACGGCGACCGGGATGATCGGCGCGCGGGTCCGCAGCGCCACCTCGACGAACCCGCCGCGGCCAAAGCGTTGCAGCCGGTAGCGCTCGGAGAACTGCTTGCCGGTGCCCTTCGCGCCCTCGGGGAACACCATCACGAGCTCGTCCTGGTCAAGCAGACGCGCGGCATTGTGCTTACTGGCGGGTACGCCGCCGACCCTGCGCATGAACGCCGAGACGAAGGGCAGCAGGAACGCCCAGTCGAGGACGAGGAACCGCGCCCAGCGCGGTAGCGGGTGCTCCTTCATGATCGCGAGCAGGATCATCGAAGCGTCGAACGGGAACAGCGCGCCCGCGTGATTGGACACCAGGAGCGCGCGGCCGTAGGCCGGGACGGTCCGGACGCCGTCGGCCTCGACACGCCACCAAACCTCGTAGAGGAACTCGAAGAGCGGGTAGACGGCCTCGGCGAACTCCTCATCGAAGCCCCACTCGTCCTCGTGATAGTCGCCGCGGACCCGCCGCGAGAGGAGCTGGACGACGCGGCCCAGGCGCTGCGGCAGCTCGTCGGCTGCCCGGTTGGCGGCCCGCATCGGGTCGAGCCCGTCCTCGATGCCCGTCCGCATCCGGCGCAGGAAATCGGCGACCGATTCCGCCGTCGCCTGGGGCGAATCCGCTTGAGTGTGGGTGCTCATCATGCCGCTCGGGCAGCCCGTCCGATCAGATCGCCCGGGTGGATGGACGGCACGGTGCGCGGCCCTCGCGACTTCGCCGCGAAGTCGCGGACCGCCGCCTCCGCGTCGAAGCGCGGCACATACCCGACCTCACAGGTCAGCCGGCTGTTGTCGACGCCGCGGCCGAATCGCAGGAGGCGCACGCCGTCACCGTAGATCGGGCCAGCGCCAAGCCGCCGTCCGAGCCGCTCGAGCGCGGGACCGAAGAGCGGGTGCGGGATCGGCAGCGCCGGCCGGCGCATCAGCCGGAGGATGTGGCTGAGGGAGATCGCCCCCGACGGCGCCACGTTCACCGCCCCGCGAATCGGCGAGCTGGTGGCGGCCTCGAGCGCGTCCGTCGCGTCGTCGGCGTGCAGGGGTTGGAGGCGCGGGTCCCAACCCAACTGCGTCGGCACGACCGGAAGCTGGAGGTAGCGCACCAGGGGCGTATCGAGGTCCGGTCCGATCTCCGGCTGGTATCGAAGCATGCAGCACACGACCTCCGGATGGCGGCGCGCGAAGTTCTCCACGTAGGCCTCGAGCTCCGAGACGTCCCGCTGGAAGCGCGTTCGCAGCGGGAGAGCCCGCGCCATGTCTTCGGTGAAGAAGTAGGGCGTCGGACCCTCGCACCCGTAGATGGCGGCCGACCCACGGACCACGAGCCGCTCGAGCGTCCTGGTCCGCTCGCAGGCTGCCAGGAGCTGAAGCGTGCCGATCACGTTCACGTCGTGGAGCAGGGGCCCGGGCTTTCCCGCTTCCGGGTACCAGAGGATCCCGCAGTGGACGATGGTGTCTGCCTCCGTATCGGGCAACAGGCGCGACAGAAGCGGGCTCCGGATGTCGGCCTCGATGAAGGCCGTTCGCTCGAGGTCAGCGGGCGGAGGATCCGTATCGATGCCGGCGAGGTACTCGATCCCGGGGTTGCGCTCCAGCCGGCGTGCGAGCTCCAGGCCCCAGTGGTTCGCGATCCCGACGATCAGGACGCGTCGCCCGAGCATCTAACCCTCAGCCTTACGCCTAGGTCGGTCTCCGAACGCGCTCAGCCGTCGTGCCACCTCGCCGGCCGCTTCCTGACCGCGCCTGGCAAGGCCAGCGCCCGCGCCCTGGCCCCGGCGCGCAAGATCGGTGCCGGCGCCCTGTCCGCGGCGGGCGAGCTCGACGCTGGCCCGGAGTCCAAGGCTGGTCACCTCGTCCAGGAGCTGCGCCGCCCGATCTCCGCCGAGCCGCGAGGTTCCGGCGCGCCCGGGTCGGACGGCTGCCGACAGCGTGCGCTGAACCGCATCGCGCAGAGCGTCGGCCATCCCGCCGTCCGATCGCTCGCCGGATCGCGACCCCAAGCTGCCTCTATTCCGCGGCTTCGCCGCTGCGCGCGTGATCGGCTGGCTCGGCCGCGTCTTGAGAGGTCGAGCGCCGAAGCGCGGCCAACTCGTCGAGCGCGTCATCGAGGCGGTCCTCGACCGCGTCGAGCCTCGCCGACAGCGATCGCACCCGCTGCTCGAGGCGCTCGAAGTCCGAGATGGCTGGAATGTTGAGGGCGCCCATTGCAGTGCGCTGGGCCTGCGCCGCGCGCTCGCCTGCACCGATCGCGGTGCTGAGCGCGTGGCTGAAGATCGGGTTCTCCAGCAGGGCCTGCGCCAGGTCGCCGAGGGCCTCCTCTCCCCGCGTCCGGATACCCTCCGCGTGCTCGGGTTCGTCGATCAACCTAAAGGCCTCCTTCGATGGTCGCCGTTGCAAGGCCCTCGGCCGGGCAGCGTAACGCTTCAACGGCACCGGTCTACCCGCGGATTCGTACCGCACCAGCCGTCCCGCTGAAGTTGTGCAGGCAGGCATGAGCGAAGATACGTTCCATCCGCTACCTCACGTTGCAAACGACCCCCCGACCAGCTAGCGTTGTCCCGGCTCTGAGCAGCCGGATTGGCGGAGTCGCGCCGTTGCGCGGGGCGCGACGGACTGAAGGATGGGAAGGAAGCTACTGCTGATACTCGCCCTCGGGGTACTCGGCGCGGTCGTGAGCGCCGACGCCGGCATCGCAAGCGGCGGCATGCTCGACACGTCCACGACCGGCATCTCGACGAATCTTCCCGGCGCCCAGAACCTGCCTCTTCCGGCCTGTTCGAACACGCGAGATGACGACTCCGACGGCCTCGTCGACCTCGCGGACCCGGGTTGCTCCGGCCCTCTCGACGACGACGAGTACAACGCGCCGACCGGCGCGACCGGCGGTGGCGGCGGCAGTACGGGGACGACTGGAGCACCCGGCACCACCGGCACCACCGGCACCACCGGCACGACCGGGACCACCGGGACAACGGGCACCACCGGCACCACTGGCACCACCGGGACAACGGGCACGAATGGGGCCGGCGGCACCGGCGGTCACGGCGGATCGGCGGGGCCCGCCGGCGGTACCGGAGGGCGACCCGGCGAGCGCGTCCGCGAGACCGGCCACGGCCAACACGGTCATCACAACGGCACCGACAGCGGCAGCGGTGGAACCTCAGCGCGGCACCATAAACCGTTGCCCCCGCCCCCCGTCAAGGACAACGGCGTTCCGACGAAGTCGAACCCCTCGCTGACGATCGCCAGCCCGATCCCGGCTCCACTCGGCGTCCCGAGCTTTCTGATCAGCCAGTTCGAGATCCCGCCCTTCCTGCTCCCGATCTACCAGGCGTGCGGCACCCAGTACGGAATTCCATGGCAGGTGCTCGCCTCCATCAACAAGATTGAGACCGGCTTCGGCACCAACCTCAACGTCTCGACCGCCGGCGCCGTCGGGTGGATGCAGTTCCTCCCGTCCACCTGGAAGGCCTACGGCCTCGACGCGAACGGCGACGGGCGCAAGGATCCCTACAACCCCGTTGACGCGGTCTGCGCGGCGGCGCGATATCTGAAGGCGGCTGGCGGCGACACCGATCTGCGCCGCGCGATCTTCGCCTACAACCACGCGACCTGGTACGTCGACGAGGTCATCCTCTACGCGCAGCAATACGGAAAGCTTCCCGAGGACCTGGTCGGCTCCATCACCGGGCTCACCGAGGGCGATCGGTTCCCGGTTGCGGCGAGGGCCCGCTACGCGGACCAGATCTCGACGCGCCGGGCCTCCAAGGACGCCAGGTCTGGCAAGGGCTCCGGCAACGTCGCCGACGTGGTCTCGGGCTCACCTACACGCCGAGGGATCAACATCTACTCGCACGAGGGCGCGCCGGTCGTCGCCGTCAACGACGGGACCATCAAGCGCATCGGCCACAGCCCCGAGCTCGGCAACTACATCGTCCTCCAGGACAACTACGGCAACCGCTTCACATACGCGCAGCTCGGTCGCATCGAGAAGGCCTATCCGGTGCCGAAGAAGAAGCGCCTTTCGGCGAGCGACTTCAAGCTCGTCACCCCGGACGACAAGGCGCCCAGCAAGCCCGCCACCCGCGGCAGGCCGCTCGGCCTGAGCAAGGACGCGAGCAAGACGGCGACCGACGCCGCCTGGCGCGCGGCCAGGCCCGGCGCCGAGGGCTCCTCGTCGAAGCCGAAGGCGGCACGCAGCGCGGAGTCCCGCCCGGCCCGGGCGGCCACCGCGTCCAGCGGTCCCGTCAACACCGAGAATCAGCGCCCGCGGCTGTACGCGCTGCCCGAGCGGCCGCACAATGTCGATCGCGCCGACATCACCGGCCAGCTCGACCACCTGCTCGCGAAGCGGTTCCCCGGCTACTCGACGTTCAAGTCGTACTTCGGCGGCGTCCTGCGCTTCGACCGCAAGTCGATGGAGCTCCGGCCGCTCCGCAAGGGTTCGAAGGTCGTCGCCGGCACCGTCCTCGGTCGCATCGGCAAGACCACCGACCTTGCGCCGCACGTGAACTTCGCGATCCGGCCCGCCGGCAAGCACTCCCCGAGGATCGACCCGAAGCCGATCCTCGACGGCTGGAAGCTCCTCGAGGAGACCGCGATCTACCGCGCGGCCGGCGAGAACCCATTCACGTCAGGCGCCGGGACGAGCAACGTGACCCAGGACCTGCTGATGCCCAAGACCCAGCTCGAGCGCAGGGTCCTCGCTGATCCGCGGCTGTCGATCTACTCCTGCGGCCGCTCGGACATCCGCGCGGGGCAGATCGACCAGCGGGTGCTCGCCGCGATGGAGTACCTCGCCGACAACGACTTCCAGCTGACGATCACGTCGCTCAAGTGCGGGCACAGCGTTCTCACGACGTCCGGGAACGTGAGCGAGCACTCGACGGGCGATGCGATGGACATCGCCGCGATCAACGGCGTCCCGGTCGCGCACCACCAGGGGCCGGGAACGCTCGCCGATGCGCTCATCAAGTCGCTGCTCCAGCTCCAGGGCACGATGCAGCCGCACCAGGTCATCTCGCTCGAGGACCTGCCCGGACCGATCAGCTTCGCGATGGCCGACCACTGGGACCACGTCCACGTCGGCTATTACCCGAAGGGATCGGCGCCCGAGAAGGGCAAGCAGTTCGAGTCGCTGCTCAAGCCCGACCAGTGGAAGGAGCTGATCGGGCGCATCGCGGACATCCGGAACCCGAAGGTGCCGACGCGGCCCTCGAAGTACTCGCTGCCGGCCAAAAAGCACGGTGACAAGAAGGCCGCCGCCAACCGCAGCCGCGGCGACTAGCGGTCGCCGCCGTCCTCGACGCGATCCCGCGCAAATAGTCTGGGCTCGCGATGAGCGCGACCGGTTCCGACTGCTTCCGCTTCGTCCAGCTCGACGTGCCCGGCAGGCTCGGGCTCGATGACGGCCGCTACCTCCTCCGCGCTGATGGCGAAGACGACCGCGAGACGGTGATCGTCGTGCAGACGTTGGGCGCCCCGCCATCCACGGGCGCCAGGGTACGCCGGCGCCGGCTGCGGCCGGCGGAACCCACCGCCGCGCCCGTCGAGGTGCCGGTCACGCGCCTCACCGTGATCCCGGCCGACACGCGATCCCCCAATCAAGCGGAGCGAGAGCTCGACGTCCTCGCCGGTGACGTCGAGGCGGCCGAGGATGCCGTCGTCGGAGGCCTGCGCGCGGCGAACCGACTGATCCGGGCGCAGCGGATCGCCACGCAGGACCCGTACGGACATGAGATCGGGCGGTCCAGTCCGGTCACGATCCGGGTGGGCTTCGGGACGGGCAGCGAGCTGGCGGACGGCCGCTGGACCCGAGCGCTCGACGTGCCGCCGCCCGGACGCCGGCGCCGGCGGACGGAGGCGCTGCGCCCTCAGGAGCGCCTCGCCGAGCTGCTCGCCGGACGCGAGCCGATCGAGGCGTACGAGATGCTCCTGCTCCGCGCCCGCGCCGACCTCGACGAGGGCCGTCTCCGCGAGGCCGCGCTCCAGCTCGCCCCCGGCCTGGAGGCGCTGCTGGCGGAGCTGCCCGGCCGGGCCGGGCCAGGCCAAGAGGAGGACCTGGCGGCCCTTCGCGACCGCCGGGAGTCGATCGCGGGCTTGTCGGCGTACGCGGTTCGCGGCGAGCTCGCGGCGGAGCAGGCGGAGCGGCTCGCGGAGACGCTTGCGATCTGCGAGCGCGTCCTGCGCCGCCGTCAGGCGCTCAGGGAAGCGCGCTAGGACTCAGTCGTCCAGCGCGGTCAGCACGCCCTGAAGCTCCTGGGCCACGTCGCCGCTCATCCGCACCGCCGCATCGCGGTCGTAGGGCGTCGAGCTCTTGGTGATGATCGCGATCCGCCCGCCGCGACCCAGCGTGAGTTCCGGCAGCCCGGCCACCGGATGGACCTCGAGGGAGGAACCGACGCAGAGCAGCAGGTCGGCGCTCGCGCACAGCTTCTCCGCTCGCGCCATCGCGTCGGCCGGCAGGAGCTCGCCGAACAGGACGACGTCCGGCTTGACCTTGCCGGCGCATGCGGCGCAGGTTGCGATGCCCTCGTCGTCGAATAGGGACTCGACGTCCTCCAGCCGGTAGGTGGCAGCGCAGCTGGTGCAGCTCGCGGTGTCGATCGACCCGTGGACCTCGAGCACCTCCCTGGAGCCGGCCCGCCGGTGGAGGCGATCGATGTTCTGCGTGATCACCGCCTGGAGCAGGCTCCGGCGTTCGAGCTCGGCGAGCGCCTCGTGCGCCGGGTTCGGTGCCTTGTCCGCGAGGTCATGGAAGCGCGGGCGGTAAAAGTCCCAGAAGCGCTTGGTGTCGCGGTGGAAGGCGTCAATCGTCGCGACCGTCATCGGATCGACCTTCGTCCAGAGCCCCTCCCCGGGCGTGCGGAAGTCCGGGATCCCGGAGGGCACCGAGATTCCGGCGCCGGTGAGGGCGACGACGCGCTCGCTCGCGAGGATCAGCGCCGCGAGCTCGGCGGCTGAAGACTGCTTCGTTTGCGAGATGCGGAAGGGATTCATGGCAAGTACGGCGCGCGCCCGCTGCCCCGCGGGCCCCTTTGGGGGACTTGACAACGCTATAGCGGGGTTAAGTCCCCCAATGCCGGCGGCTCCCTATTTGCCCGACCACCTGGGCTTGCGCTTGCCTAGGAACGCCGAAATTCCCTCGCGGGCGTCGTCTGAGGAGAACGCCGCGACGAATCCGCCCTTCTCAGCCTCGATCCCTTCGTCCAGGTCACCCTTGGCCGACACCTTCTTGATCTGCTCGACGGCGATCGGCGCCTGGCCGGCGAGCTTGCGCGCCCACGCAAGCGCGGTATCGAAGAGCTCGTGGTCGGCGACGACCTCGGTCGCCAGCCCGAGCTCGTACGCCTGCGCGGCCGAGATCGGCTCGCCCACCAGGTTCATCTCGAGCGCCTTCCCCTCGCCCACGAGCCGCGGCAGGCGCTGGGTCCCGCCGAAGCCGGGGCTGATCCCGAGATTGATCTCGGGCTGGCCGAAGCTCGCCGACTCCGCTGCGATCCGGAAGTCGCACGCCATCGCGAGCTCGCAGCCGCCGCCCAGCGCGAGCGAGTTGACCGCGGCGACAGTGACCTTCCCGGACTGCTCCATCCGGCGCAGCACGCCGTGGCCGCCGTCGAGGAGCTCCTTGCCCGCTGCCGGATCGGTCATCCCCGCGAACTCTTTTAGGTCCGCTCCGGCGCAGAAGACGGCGAAGTTGGACGACGCAAACACGACCGAGCGGATCGCATCCCGCGACTCGATCTCCGCCCACACCGCGTTCAGGTCGCGGATCATCTGCGGAGAGATCGGGTTTGTCGGCGGCCGGTTGAGCCAGGCGATCGCGAGGTCGTCGCGCGTCTCCAGGAGGATCGTCTCCTTCTGGTCGAAGTCCTCGTCGGCCCGCGGATAGAAGAAGAACCCCTGGCCGGTCTTCTTCCCCAGGCGACCCTGGTTGACCAGGCGCCGGAGCAGAAGCGGGGGCGCAAATCTCTCCCCCCACTCTCGCTTCGCTGCCTCGAGACGGTCGAGCATCTCGTCCAGCCCCGCTTCGTCGGCGCGGGCGAGCGGGCCGGGCAGGATTCCGGCCCCCATCATCATCCCGAGGTCGACGTCCTTCGTCGTCGCGACACCCTCGTCCACCAGCATCACGGCCTCGACGAACGCCTTCAGCTGGAAGCGACCTGTGACTGTCATCTCGGCGGTTGCGGCCTCCATCTCAACCCCCGTGTGCGTAGTAGCCCTGCCCCGTCTTCTGGCCGAGGTCCCCGGCCTGCACCAGCTCCTTCATCCGCGGGTGCACGTAGAAGCGATCGCCGTAGCTTTCCTGCAGGTGCTCGGCGACGTGCAGGACCGTGTCGAGCCCCAGCAGGTCGGACAGGTAAAACGGACCCATCGGCGTCACCTTGGCCTCGGCGATCTCCTTGTCGATCTCCTCCGGCGAGCGGCCGCTCTCGTCCTGGTAGCGCCAGATCTCCGACGCCGCGGAGTTGAGCACCCGGTTGACGATGAAGCCGGGTTCCTCACCGCAGCGGATCGGGTTCTTGCGGATCTGCATCGCGAAGTTCGCAGCGGCCTGAGCCGTCTCCTCCGAGGTGAACTCCCCCTCCACCACCTCGATCAGCCGCATCACGGAGGCCGGATAGAAGAAGTGAAAGCCGACCACCTGGTCGGGGCGAGTCGTCGCCGAACCGATCTCCGAGATCGAGAGCGCCGACGTGTTCGACGCCAGGATCGCGTGCCCTGGCGTCACCTCGTCGAGCTCGGCGAATACCGCCTGCTTGATCTCCATGCGCTCCGGCACCGCCTCGACGACGAAGTCGACATCGCCGAAGCCCTGGTACTCCGTAGTGCCGGTGATCCGGCCGAGTATCTGCTCGCGCCGAGCGTCAGCCTGCTCCTGCGTGAACTTCTCCTTGTTGACGAGGCTCGCGAGCTGCCCCTCGGTCACCTCGCGCGCCTTCGCCATTCCGGCGTCTACGAACTCCTGCTTGACGTCCTTCATCACGACGGGCACGTCGGCGGCGGCGATGACCTGGGCGATCTCGCCGCCCATCGTTCCCGCGCCGAGCACCGCGGCCTTGAACACGAACATCGCTTGTCTGGGCCCTCCAGCGGTAGTGAGCGCGGGAAGGCTATATGGGCTGCGCCCCCGGCGCCGCCACCTCCTCGACCTCGAGCTTCAGACGAGCCAGCGAGCGCTCCAGCGATCCACGCATCTGCGAGCGGATGAAGAGCGCGTCCGTCAGCCTCGCCAAAGGCCCTCCCCGGCGGAGGGCGTAGTCCAGCGCCTGCCTCACGAGCGTCCCCTTGCCCTGTATCTCGAACGTCGCCCTGAGCTCCCCCGAAGCCTGCGGATCCTCAAAGGCGACCCGATGCACCCGACGCGGCTGGTGCTCGAGCACCCGTTCGGTAACCGTCCCCCGGCCGGCCGGAGCGGACGCCCATCGCAAGGTCCCCCCGGCATGCGGATAGCCGCTCGAGGACTCGAGCCTCCCGAACCCGTCCACCCACGCCGGCCAGCCCTCGGGCGCGAAGTAGTACTCCCACACCTCGGCGAGCGAGGCGCTCACCAGGACCGAGGCAGACACCCGGCTCATCCCGTGTGGCGAGAACCCCCGCGGCCGCTGTAGATCTCGCGTTTGATCAACGTAACGGAGTTGATCACCGAGTCGAGGAACGGCTCGACCTCGGCGACCAGCCGGCGGTACTCCCTCCGCCCCGCCGGGGTGATCGAGTAGAAGCGGCGGGTGCGCCGGTCCGGATGCTCCCACTGCCCCTGGATCAAGCCCCGCGCCTCGAGGTCGCGGAGCAGCGGGTAGATGGTGTTGGGATTGACCGAGATCACGCCGTCCGTGATCTCCTCGATCTCCTCGATCAGCCGGTTGCCGTAAGCCGGCTCGCGCTGGATCAGGTGCAGCACGAGGAGGGGAAACACGTCGCGTCGGCGGATCTCGCCGCCGAAGACGTCCATTGCGCCTCCGCTGCGCCGCGCCGGACGTGTCGAATCGGCGCGTGACGCCCGCGTGCGCGCTGCTCGTGCCGCCTCAGCGACCCGGCGCGAACGAGGAGACGAGCCCTTCTCACCCTCGTGCGCCATGCGCGACCGACTATACGAGTGCCCGCGGGGCGGGCGTGTGTGACTATCCGCACTTCCCCGTGCTATCGAGCGGGTGTAGGCTCACGGCAAGAAAAGGAGGACGAGATGGCGAACATGAGGGTTCAGGACCGCGCGCAATTCGAACGAGCCGAGCTTGCGGCGCCCGATCGCACGCTGCGGGTCACGAATCGCCGGCCCGTGCTGGCCTTCGTAGCGCTGGCCGCGATCCTGCTCGCCGCGCTCGTCTACGCCGCCGCCTGGGGGATCCACGGGTGGCCCCAGGGGCTGGTTCTCGGGGTGATCGTGCTGACCACGATCGGCTTGATGATCGCCGTCAGCCCGACCAGACGCGCTTAGCCGCTACGCCACCTCGGCAGCGGCCGGGGCCTGCTCTTGCGCCGCGAGCTCGGCGTCGGTCTCCTCCTGCGTTGTCGCCGGCTGCGGCTCATCGATCTGCCGCGGCATCAGCACCTCTCGCGCGATCACGAGACGCTGGATTTGGGACGTGCCCTCATACAGCTGCATGATCTTCGCGTCCCGCATGAGCTTCTCGACCGGATACTCCTTGATGAACCCGTACCCGCCGTAGACCTGGACGGCGTCCACCGTCACCTCCATCGCGGTGTCGGCCGCGAAGCGCTTAGCGTGCGAGGCGACGAGAGTGTTCCACTTGCCCTGGTCGAGCAGCACCGCCGACTCCCAGGTCAGGAGTCGCGCGGCCTCGATCTTGGTCGCCATGTCCGCGATCATGAACGCGACGGCTTGGTGCATGGCGATCGGGACGCCGAACTGCACCCGCTCCTTCGCGTAGTCGGAGGCGAACTCGAAGGCCGCCCGCGCGAGCCCCACCGCGAGGCTGCATACGCCGGGCCGAGTCCTGTCAAGAGTCTGCATCGCAAGCTTGAACCCGTGGTTCTCCTCGCCAAGCAGGTTCCTGGCGGGGACGACGGTGTCGTTGAAGCTGATCGCGGCGGTATTGGAGGCCCGCTGGCCGAGCTTGTCCTCCTTCTTGTCGACAATCACCGTGTCGTCCTTCGGCACGACGAACGCCGAGATTCCGCGGTGCCCAGCCTGCTTGTCCGTCTTGGCGTAAACCGTGAACCAGTCCGCGTAGCCGCCGTTGGTGATGAAGACCTTGGAGCCGTTGATGACGTATTCGTCGCCGTTGCGGACGGCGGTCGTCTTCATCCCGGAGACGTCGGAGCCGGCGTCGGGCTCGGTGAGGCAGAACGAGGCCAGCTTCGGCTCCTCCGCGAGCATCCCCAGGTACTCCCTCTTGATCTCCTCGGAACCGCCGATCAGGACCGGAGCGGAGGCCAGGCCGTTGGCCATGAGCGTCGTGCCGATTCCCGAGCAGCCCCAGCCGAGCTCCTCCTCGATGACGCAACCGGAGAGCATGTCGAGACCCGGACCGCCGTAGACCTCGGGGATGTGGACGTTCATCAGCCCGACGTTCCAAGCCTTGTTAATGATCTCCTGCGGCCAGGTGCCGTCGCGGTCGTAGTCCCAAGCGACGGGCCGAATCTCCCTCTCGGCGAAGTTGTGCGCCAGCTCGCGGAGATCCTTCTGCTCGTCCGTCAACGTGAAGTCAACCAAGGCTGAAAGCTCCTTTTCGGTCCGGAGGAAGAGAGATGAGGCTCCCGATTGACTGGTCAGTCAACCAGTCCCAGGATACCGGAATCCACTCGTGGCGCGGCCGGTTCGATCGCCTCGCCTTGCGCCCCGGTGCTGGTCGCCCTAACCTGGCTCCGTGCTTCCGATCGCGCTCAGCCTGAGCACCGGCGAGGTCATCATGATCGTCGTCTTCGTGACGATCCCGATCGCGCTCGTGACCTTCATCCTTGGCGCCCGGAACGCGCTCGACCAGGTGGGCAAGGGCCAGTTCGCGGTGGAGTTCGAGAGCGACCTCCCGTCGAACGTCACGGACAGCGACGCCCAGGGATCGTCAGGCGCCCGGGAGGCGGAGATCCGGCAGCTCCTGGAGGCGAAGTCCTACCGCCAGGAGGCCCGCGGCGAGGCGCCGCTGGACGTGGACGCCGAGCTCAACCGCCTCCTCACCGAGGAGCCCTCGCGAGCCTCGGGAATCGACCGCGGGCTCGTCGAGGAGGTGCGGCAGCTGGTCGTGGCGCGCAACGAGCGCCGCGTGCGCCAGGGCAAGGAGCCGCTCGACGTCGAGAGGGAGGTCGACCGGCAGCTTCGCGAGCTCGAGAACCTGGGTCAGTAGCCGGCAGCCGAGCGCGGGCAGTAGGTAGGATCGCGCCCCATGGCGGACATCGAGGCACGCATCATCGACGTCGACGAAATGCTGCTCCGGCCGGGGACCTATTTCAACCCGCAGACCGAGATCGTCGTCGTGGTCGATGATTCCAGCTCGATCGACCAGGAGATCTTCAACATGGAGGAGTACGAGGGCTCGGACTGGGTTCGCATCTCCGACAACGTGCCGGTCGACGAGGACGGCCTCGACGCGACCCTCGAGGAGTTCCAGACGCACTATGCACCGGGCTCGGTCTCCGAGACCGCGGTCGAGCAGGGCGACGGCACCGAGGACGAGGACGAAGCGGCGGAGCTCGAGCAGGATCCCGGGCGGGAGGACTGATGAGCGACTACAGCGTCATGACGCGCGACGACGCCCCCGACTGGATGGCCCAATACCCGGGCTTCGGCGAGATGCGCTCCTACACCGACGCACTCGGATGCCAGGACGTGGCGTTCACGTGGCGACTCATGCCTCCCGGAACCGGGGGTAAGGGCTCCTACGGCCACCGCCACAAGGAGCAGGAGGAGATCTATTTCGTCGCCCGCGGAACGGTCCAGTTCAAGGTCGGCGACGACGTATTCGAGGCGGGCCCGCACACTGCGGTCCGAGTCCCCACCCACGCGTTCCGGTCCGTCCACAACGACGGCCCCCACGAGGCCGAGCTCATCATCTGCTCGCCAAGGGCCAAGCGTGACGAGGCCGAAACGGAGCGAACCGACACGGACTTCTGGCCCGCCGACTGATCCCGGGGGCCCATCCGTAGCGCGCGCCGCGGCCCGCAGGACCTCACGCCGTCCCCTCGCGTCCTACTACTCGCCCCCCTCACCGTTCGAGGGTCTCATTACGTGCGTCGAAGCCCATTTTCAACCGCTCACGTCTACGTCAAATCCCGGTTATCACAGCGAAATACGTCTTCTGAAGTGGAAGTTCCTTCGCTTCACACAAGGGGAACTTCCACCACGCGCAGGCGATTTCGATGGCATGGAAATCTCTTTCCATAGGCGAGAGTCTCGTACTGGGCCTGCGCTGCAGCGAGGGGGCCCGCGTCGGCGCGACGGGAGTGGCGGCCCCGCGGGACCCCCAAAGCGCAGTTGGGGGGCGAGATTGCGGTGCTCGCGGCTTATGGATGATGTGGGTCGACACCGGGTGAGGTATTCGATCCTGGGGCCGCGGCCGCGGGTCTATCGCGACGACCGACTTCGACCGCTGCCCCCCACACCCGAGATGCTTCTGAAGACGGACTACACCGAGCTCGTCGGATTGCGGATCCGGCGCCTGCGGCAGGCGCGCGGCTGGACGCAGCGAGATCTTCTCGCTCGCATCGAGTGGCCGCGGGGCGGCGGGTATTCGAACGGGCTCCTCTCCCGCGTGGAGAACGGATACGCGAACCCGCCGGTCTTCGTGTACGTGCACGTCGCTCAGGCGCTCGACACGGAACCGGAGGCGCTCATGGGACCGGAGGAACTTCAGCGGCCGGTGGGCGAGGCGGAGTTGACGCTGCTGCGGTACCTGCGAGCGGTCGGGATCGAGCCGCACGAGGCGCTCGCGCGACTCGCGCCCGGGCCGGCACCATCGAATCGCTAGGCTCGTCGCGATGCTCTCCGAGGGCGACGTCGCACCCGATTTCACGCTCCCCGACCAGGACGGGAACCCCGTCGCGCTGTCTGAGCTGCGCGGGCAAACGATCGTCCTCTACTTCTATCCGCGGGCGGACACCCCCGGATGCACGACTCAGGCCTGCGGGGTACGGGATCATGCCGCTGACTACGAGAAGGCGGGCTCCCGTGTGGTCGGGATCTCGCCGGATCCCGTCGCCGCCGTGCGGCGGTTCGCCGGCAAGTACCGGCTCGGCTTCACGCTGCTGGCCGACGAGGACCACTCGGTCGCCGAGGCGTACGGAACCTGGGTCGAGAAGCGGATGGGCGGAAAGACCTACTGGGGCGTTCAGCGTGCGACCTTCATCATCGACCCGCAGGGGCGGGTTGGCACGGTCTTCCCGAAGGTCTCGCCGCAGACGCACGACGAGGTGGTGCTCGACGCGCTTGCCGCGCTGCCGGGTCGAGCCTGACCGACGGCTCAGAAGAGCCCGACGTAGATCGGAAACACGGCGTACAGCAATGCCCAGCTGACGATCGCCGGAGTGCTGAATCGCTGCTGTAGCCGCAGCGCCCAGTAGGCCACGATGCCGCCCGCAATGCCGAGCCCGGCGGAGAGGATCGCGTAGCGGTCGAGATCCCACGACGTGAACGCGAGCCCGAAGGCGACGGGGAGCGTCGCTTGGAAGGCCATCGCGCCCGTGATGTTGCCGAGCGCCAGCGCGTCCTTTCCCTCGCGGACCCAGAAGAAGCTGTTCGCCTTCTCCGGAAGCTCGGTGGCGAGGGGAGCGAGGACCAGGGAGAGGACGAGCGGCTCGACCCCGAGCGACTCGGCGATGGCGAGCGCCTCCTCGACGAAGAGGTGAGCTCCTCCAACCATCGCTCCCAGCCCGACGACGAACTGCAGGCCGATGAGGCTGCGCCTCGGCTCGCCCTCGTGACCACGATCCATGATGAGCGGGCCTATCGCTTCCGTTGCTTCCACCTCGCCGCCCCGGTGCAGGGTCTGGCGGACGTAAAACCCGTACGCCGCAACGAACGCGATGGCGAGAAAGATCCGCAGTCCCAGCGGCGCCCCCAGCCCGGCCGCCGTCCCAACCGCGAAGAAGCAGAGGAAGAACCCGAGGTCGCGGTCGAGGCTGGGCGCGTGCGCGGCGAGGGACCGGCCCTGCCGCCGGCGGTGGCGATAGCCGAGCGCGGAGAGTCCGACGATCCCCATGGCGATCGTGGCGAGCAGGAACGGTGCGCCCACGATCGCCCCGATCGCCACGCCGTCGGCCCCGGAGCTGCCCTCGATCACGGCGACGATCGGGATCAGTGTCTCCGGCATCGCTGTGCCGACCGCCGCGAGGAGGCTTCCAACCGCTCCCTGACCCAACTCAAGCCGATGGCCCGCCCATTCCACCGCGTTCGTGAACACGAACGCTCCGGCAAGGATGACCGCGAAGCTCGCGAGCAAGAGGACCGCATCGCCCATCCTCGACGCTCGCTCAGGCGAATCCGAATGCCAGGACGAGGATGACGTACACCGCGAGCAGCTGAACGCCCTCGAACCAGGTGGATTCGCCCTCATGCGTGACGTAGTTGGCGATGAGGATGGCGAGCAGAATCGCGCCGACCTCGAAGCCGTTGAAAACCAGTGGCATCGGCTCGGGGCCGAGAACGAACGACGCGAGCACGAGGACGGGCGCGACGAACACCGCGACCTGGGCGCTCGACCCGATCGCGATGTTCACCGCCAGGTTCATCTTGTTCTTGTGGGCGACGAGAACCGCGACCCAATGCTCGGCGGCGTTGCCGACGATCGCGACGACGACGGCGCCGATGAAGAACTCGCTGAGCCCGACCGACTCGGACGCGTCCGCGATCGACCCCACGAGCACCTCGGACATGACGCCGACGGCCACCCCCGCTATCGCCAGCATCAGGACCGACCGCCGGGCCGACCACCCGAAGCCCGTCTCGTCGACGCGCTCCTCCGGCGGGTTGAAGATCGCCCGATGCGTCTTCAGCGAGAACACGAGGCCTGCGACGTAGGTCCCGATCAGCACGAGCGCGACGGCCAGCGATAGGTGATCGACGCTGCTTCCGTAACCGACTCGCTCGGCGCTCACCGACGGGAGGCCTTGGCCCTCGACGAGCTCGAAGATCGCGGGCATCACGAGCCCGGCAGCGGCGAGGAACAGCATCAGCGACTGCACGTTCGCGGCGGTCGCGCTGAAGCGCTGCTGCTCGCGGCCGAGGCCGCCGACGAGCATCGCCCCGCCGAGGACGAGCAGGATGTTCCCGAGGATCGAGCCGATGATCGACGCCTTTACGACCTCGTGAAGTCCGGAACCGAGCGCGAAGAGCGCGATGATCAGCTCGGGAGCATTACCGAATGTGACGTTCAGCAACCCACCGATGCCCGGCCCTGATCGCGCCGCGAGCTCCTCGGTGGCGACTCCCATCAGCGCCGCCGTGGGGATGATCCCGAGCGCTGAAGCGAAGAAGATCACCGCGGCCGGCGCGTGAACGATGTCCAGCACGATCGCCACCGGGATGAACGGGACCAGCAGGTACGGCCAGCCGCGGGCCGTCATCAGAAACGCCCTTCCGGACTGGGTTTCCGATCCTGGGGTCGCCATCGCCGCGGGAGCCTATGGGGTCGGGGGTCGAGGACCGCAGGGGAGGCCCCATCTAGACTCCGCACCGTGAGGACGCGCCGCTTCGGTGACACGGACCTAGAGGCCTCGGAGATCGGCTTCGGCACGTGGGCCCTTGGCTCGACGTGGTGGGGGGAGGTCAGCGAGTCGAAGGGCGAGCGCCTGCTCCTCGAGGCACTCGCGCTCGGCATCACGTTCTTCGAGACCGGGGACGCCTATGGCCAGGGGGCGAACGAGGAGCTGGTGGGGCGCGTGCTCGCCCCGCACCGGGATGACATCCAGCTCTCCACGAAGTTCGGCTACGTGCTGGATTCGAGGCGCCGCGAGCACTCGGAGAGCGAGCGCCCGCAGCGCTGGGACGGCCCGTTCGTGCGCGCGGCGCTGGAGGCAAGCCTCAGGCGGCTGCGGACCGATCACGTGGACCTCTACCAGCTCCACAACCCTCGCATGGACGCGATCGACTCCGACGAGTGCTTCGCGACGCTCGAGGAGCTTCGCTCTGAGGGGAAGATCCGTCACTACGGAGTCGCCCTTGGGCCGGCAATCGGCTGGCGCGCGGAGGGGCTTCGCGCGATCGCGACGCGCGACATCGCGTCCGTCCAGACGGTCTACAACCTGCTCGAGCAGGATCCAGGTCGGGACCTCATGGCCGCCGCCGCCGAGCACGGCGTCGGCTTGATGGCAAGGGTGCCCACCTCGTCCGGCCTGCTCGACGACAACCTGACACTCGACACGACCTTCGGCCCCGGGGACCACCGCCGGCACCGCCCGCGCGAGTGGCTCGTCGAGGGTTTGGCGAAGATCGACCGGATCCGCTTCCTCTGCGAGCCCGAAACGGGCCGCACCATGGCCCAAGCCGCGCTGCGCTTCATCCTTGCCCAGCTGCAGATGGCGGTGGTGATCCCGACGATCACCAGCGAGGCTGAGCTGCGGGAGTACGCCGGCGCCGCCGACGTCCGGGACCTGACGGACGAGGAGCTCGCCCACGTGAGCGAGCTCTACGCCCGCAACTTCGGCGTTCAGCCGGTCTCGGCTTAGCCCTCCGCTACAGCTTCTGCAGGCACTTCCGGGCGTCGCTCGGCGTCTTGGCGCTCGCGATGCAGTTCTGGTAGGCGGAGCTGCCGGCGCCACCGCTCCCGGTGCCTGGCACGCCGAACCCTCCGGTGCCGCCGAGTCCCTGAAGACCCGGGATCCCGAGCTGGTTCAGGAGCTCCGAGATCGGCTTCGCGCTCTGTGGCGCCGTGATCGTCTGCGGCTGATTGACATCGCTGAACGTGATCGAGAAGTTCACGTCGACGCTCGACACGCTCGAGGCCGTCCCGGCCGGGGGCGCGATCTGGAGCGACAGCGCGAGCTTTCGCAGCAGCTTGTCGTCGGTGCCCGAGTAGACGTCGATCGACGCCTGCTTGACCGAGCTCTTCAGCTGGTCGAGCTGCTGCGGCGTGAGCTGCTGCGCGGTCGCCCCACCGGTCTGCTGCGCGGCCCGCTGGAGGTCGCTGAAGATCTTGGCGACGTCGGCGTCGCCGTGGACGTGGATCGTGTCCGTCCCCTCGACGTCGGTGGTCCCCTCATTGCTGACGTTGGTGAGCCAGGTGCTCGGGTCGATGCCGAGGCGCTGGAAGACGCTCTGATTGCTCTTCTGAGACTGGCTCTGCCTGGCGGCCTGCGCGTAGGCCTGCGTGAACCGCTTGAAGACGTCGCTGCCCACCTCGTACGCCTGGTTCTGATACTCGACGTACGCATTGTCCTGGGTTGCGATCAGCGAGCCGCTGAAGCTGAGGCTCGGTCCGCCGGAGGAGCCGCTGATGTTTGCGGTGAGGTCGAACTGCGGGAATGCCGTCGGATTGTTCTCCTCGGCCTGGAACGGGCCGCTGATCGTGGCGTTGAAGCTCCCGGACTGCTGGCCCTGCACGGATCCGTCGAGGCTGATGTCGAGGTTGCCGCTGGTGATGCTGGTCGGGTTGTTGAACGTCTCGTGGAGGACCTTCTGTGGGTCCTCGTTGTTGCTGCTGGACCCGCCGCAGCCGGCGGCCAGGGCAGGCACGGGCAAGGCGATCGCCAGCACCGCGACAAGGGTTCGAGTTCGCGTCAAGTGGAGCTCCCTGTGCTCTCGGATACCTGGGCGCGCCAGAGTACAGGAACGCGACACGCGGATCGCTGCGTCCGCTTCCTGCAGAGATAGTCTCAGCCGCTGGTGAAGGCCCCGCGGATCATCCTGTACACGGGCAAGGGCGGCGTCGGCAAGACCAGCGTTGCGGCCGCCACCGCCCGCAGATGCGCCGCGGCCGGTCTTCGAACTGTCATCCTGTCGACTGATCCGGCGCACAGCCTTTCCGACTCCCTCGCGGTGTCGCTGGGGCCCGAGCCAACCCGGATCGGCGAGCGTCTCTTCGGCCAGGAGGTCCAGGCGCAGCGAGAGATGGAGGCACACTGGGGCGCCGTACGGCCGGTGGCTCGGCCAGCTCCTAGCCGACCGCGGCGTGATGGACGTGGCCGCCGAGGAGCTCACCGTTCCCCCCGGGATGGATGAGCTCTTCAGCCTCCTCCAAATCAAGCGCCACCACGCGTCGGGGGAGTTCGACGCGATCGTCGTCGACTGTGCGCCCACCGGCGAGACGCTGCGGCTCCTGTCCTTCCCGGAGATCGCGCGCTGGTGGCTGGAGAAGATCTTTCCGTGGGAGCGTCGAGTTGTCGCGGCGGCGCGGCCGTGGGCTCGCACCCTGCTCGATCTCGACCTGCCGAGTGAGGAGGTGTTCGCCGACGTCCATCGCCTCGTCCGGAACCTGATCGCGATGAACGAGCTCCTTCGCGATCGCGCCAGGGCGACTATCCGCCTCGTCATGAACCCCGACCGGATGGTGATCGTCGAGGCCCAGCGCACGTTCACCTACCTCAACCTCTACGGCTACCTGACCGATGCGGTGATCGTGAACCGCGTCTTCCCGGACGAGCTCGACGACGGCTACTTCGGCGCTTGGCGCATGCGCCAGCAGGAGCATCTGCGGCTCGTGGCGGAGGGCTTCGCGCCCGTCCCGGTCCTCACCGCGCGTTACTTCGATCGGGAGGTGATGGGCGCGGAGATGCTCGACCGCCTTGCCGGCGAGCTGTTCGCTGAACACGCGCCCGCCGACGTCCTGCACACCGAGCTCGCCCAGGATGTCCTCCGCGCGGACGGGCGGACCGTCCTTCGTCTCCGGATGCCCTTTGCGCAGCGCGGCGACCTCGGGCTGAAGAAGGTCGGATCGGAGCTCGTGATCACGGTGGGCCACGAGAAGCGGACTATCATCCTTCCCTCCGCCCTCGCCCGCCAGAGTCCCACCGGTGCCCGCCTCGAGGGCGGCGCG
>JBKPHA010000004.1:0-17443 GCA_046729615.1 Actinomycetota bacterium | reverse complement strand
GAACGCGTTCTCTACCAAGGGCGCTGAGAAGCGAAAGCAGCATGGCAGTAGGGGTTCGCACGTCTTTCGCGATCCGAACGACGATCGGCGGGTCTGGGTGGTTTTCGACTGGGACGAGGAGGGGTTTACGAACTTCGTGTCTGACCCCGACGTGCCCGCGATTTTTGCGGAGGGCGGGGTTCAGGGTCGGCCGCAGGCGGCGGAGTTCGTCCGCGACCACGACGCCTAGCTCCCGAACCGAATCGACCAAGCGAGTCCGAGGTCCGAAGCCGGCGGGCTGCGGGAGTGGGGGCTCATCTGATTCGTCACCCCCTCACGCCGGCACGGGTCGGCGCGAAGCCTTCGGCACGAATCCCGCGGTCACGCCGCCCGCCGCAGCTTCCGCTTCCGTCGAGCCTGAGATACCAGTCGGTGAGCAAGCGCACGCCGGCACTAGCGCGGTGCCGACTCCCGACAGATTCGACGGCGCCGAGCCACCCCCAGTTTTTTTCGCGGAGAGTTGGCGCGGTGCTGATCCCAGCGGTTTTCACGATCGCACCCCACCCCGGGGGTTTCCGAACACTCCGCTCCCCGGCCGCGAGCCCCGGGGAGCACGGTCCGGCGGTATGCGGGGCGGAGTGAGGCCCTCCTCGCGGACCGGCATTCAGGGAAGGTGCCATGACCGGCGATCGGAGCTGGGTAGCCGAGGCGGTGAGCTGTAAGCGGGTACGGATCGCCGCTTGCCCTGCTGCCGCTCCTGCCTGACAAGCGCCCTCAGCATCCGATTGACGGTGGGGGTATCCACCAACGAGCAAGGCCGGAACAGGTCGGGTCGCGAACGAACGGCGGGATGGCTCGGATCTAGATGGTCACGACCAGGGCTGAGCACCTCCCAGCCGCCGCCATCGAGAGGCAGAGTCAGCGGCTCGTCGGGTGTCACCATCCCGACGCCCGCGAGGATCTCGCGCACCGTTCGCCGACGACCGCCGGTCGTCTCGATGCGGGCGGCGATGGGAAGCTCGTAGTACCTCACGGTTTCCCGGTCGGCCTCGGCGGTGGAGCCTTCGGCTGCTGCGGCTTCGGTGACGGCTGCTGCGGGTTGGACGGCGAGTAGGGGCGCCTCGGCGTCTTGATGATCTTGACTTGCTTTCCCACTACTTGCTCCTTCCGACGCGCTCGACCAGGCCCTCGTCGATCAGCCGCACGGCGGTCTTCGCGTCGACGGTGAACTCATCGCCGGTTTCGTCCTCGTAGGACCGATAGGTGTGGTTGTCGTGGATGACCGTCTGGTGCTTGCCGATCATCCGCACCTTCACCATGCCCGTGGGCTCGGGTTCGGGAGCGGGTGTCGCGGCCTCGACCACCGCGCGAACGTCAGTTGGCACCGGCTCGCCGTCAGCGAGGAAGAGCTCGGGGTGTCGCTCGACGGCGGGATCCGAGCCCTTCAGGCGCTCGCCGTGCTTGACCGCGCGGTCGAGCACGGTGTCGACGAATGGGCACCAGCAGACGACGATGTCGTTCGGCTTCCACCTCGGTCGCTTGGTCGCCAGGGGCACTTAGCGGCTCCTTTCTTCGGCGTATAGCCACGCATCCAGAAAGTCGGAGGGGATTCGGAGAGGAGCGCGTGCGCCCTGTCCGAGTCTGAGCGCCAGGAGCTCGCCGCTGCGAACCTTGCGCCGAATGGTTCCCTCGCTCTGTCCGAGCCTGGCGGCGACCTCGTGAACGGTGAGCAGTTGTCCATTGTTCAGTCATCGGGTGCCATCGTGACCGGCCCGGATGCGGCATCGTGGCCGTTTGGGAATCGCGTGCCATCAATGGCCGATCCCCGCTAATCCGGCGTTCCGTCCTGCGCTCGCAGGTGCTTCACAACGGCGTTTCGGTCGAATCGCAACCGCGGCCGTTGGCCGTTCCCGACCTCGATCGCCGGGATGAGCCCCTCGCTCGCCATTCGGTAAATGAGGCGCCGGTCGACATCGAGGTAACGCGCGAGGCTCGCGGCGCTGAGCAGCGGCTCGGGCTCCCGCTCCTCGAGGAGACGCTCCGCGACCCGTTCTGCGAGGCGATCGGCCAGCGCGTCGAACCGGCCATCGCCCGTCGAGCCTGTCACGGTCGCGCCTCCCTCCGTTCGGGGGCGGAACCTCCGCCCATCGCCACTACATCGCCACTACGTCCGCCGTTCGGCTCCCGCCCGCTCGGCTTGCCCATGCGGTTCAGGTGGGCGGGATCCCGCATGGCTAGTGGGGAAACGCGCCTTGGCGTCGTCGTCCGTCGTCGGGCGTCGTAACCGCTGGCGCTCCCTCCTAAGGAGTAGGCCGCAGGTTCGAATCCTGGTCGGGGCGTCGCATTGCAGAGCGGGATTCCGGCACACGGGATCAGTCGCTGTGGCCCGGTAGTGGCCCAAACGCCTCAGTGTCTCCCCGCCGCTCAGCCAATCGCCGGTCCCGGGCGATCACAACGAAGTTCGGAAAGTACTTCCCCAAAGGAGTATGGTCGTTGCCACAAGCAGGCGTGTACTCCGCTGCTAGTCGAAGAGGAGGAGAGTCGTGCGGAGAGTCGTGCGCGTGGCAGCGTGTTTGTTTGTCATAGGAGGGCTGTGGGCTAGCGCAGCAGGAGGCGCGCTGGCGGACGCGCCGCCTCCCGTCGCGCCGCACCAGCATTACCTGCTCGTGAACGGGACGCAACTTCCGGTCGGGCCGACGATCTGCTCCAATCCCGCGAACGCGCAGGGCTTCTACGGGTTCCATCAGAACATCCACCTCGGCACGCCCAACAACTTCGCCTTCGATCAGGGCGGGAACCCGGTCGATTTCACATTCACAGGCTGCCCATAGGGCGCCTATTGCATCCCCTCGGCGAACGGCCGTGAGGTTCACGCGCCCCGCCGCACTCGGCGGCACGGTTGTGGTCGGCCTCGAACTCGCAGGCGGCGGGCGATGTCCGCGTCAGCTCCCTCGATCAAGGTGCCGTAGGACCCCGAGCACGCTCACGGGTCGAGTCCTGGTTGGGGCGCTGCCCCCAGGATCGCCCGTGAGCGAGGTGAACCCATTGGAGGGTCATTCCACGCTGGGAGACTTGGGGCGTGCCAACAGGAGCAGTCACGATTACCTTCGTCGGGATCATCGCGGCGTTGGCCAGCGGGTGCGGCGGCAGCTCTGAAACCACGACCTCGAATGACCGCCCAAGGAAACCGCCCAGGAGCTGCCGCAGCTGCCGCCCGGGTGGGACGGCCGCCGCGATAGAACCATCGGCTATGCGATCGGGGTTCCCCAGGGCTGGCAGGTGAGCGACCGGGGCCGGCGCGTGCTGTTCCGGTCGCCCGATCACCTGTCGCGGTGACGCTGACTGCGGACCGGACGCCACGCACCTTTCGGATCCCGCTCGAGCGGTTTGCCTCGCAGGCGCTCGGGGCGCTTCCCGGGTTCAAGGTCCCGCGGCGGTCGGCCAAGCCGAGACGGTTCACAGGTACGCCGCTCGAGGCCGTCTCCACCACGGCCACGGGGGCGCAGGCCGACTCAAGGAGCGGGCGACGCTGATCGTCCTGCGCCGCGACCACCTCGTGAACTACACGGTCGCGGTCGCCGCGAACGTCGAGCGGCCCGAATCCCAGCAGGACCGGGCGGTGGCCCTGCGGCTGGTCCGCACGCTCCGTGACGTGCCGCCGAAGGGGTCGGCGGCGAGGTAGTGCCGGGCTATACGCGGTCCGGCCGATCCGGATAGATCTCGTCGATCGTCACGAGCGCCCGGAAGGGCGCGTCCGCCGCCGCCGATATCGCCTCGCCGCCGCCCACCAGCCTGTCCACAACGCAAAGCGCGCCGCGGATCTCGAGGCCCTCCGCGCGGACGCGCTCGATTGCCGCGACGACGGACCCGCCAGTGGTCACCGTGTCCTCGACCACGAGGCAGCTCGTGCCCGCCCCCACCGGCCCCTCGACCCAGCGCTGCAGGCCGTGCTCCTTTCGCTCCTTGCGGACGAAGAAGCCGACCAGATCGTCCCCGTCGGGAACCGCGATCGCGGCGCAGGCCAGCGGTATCGCCGCCATCACGGGCCCGCCCACGGCCTCGGCGCCGACCTCGCGCGCAGCCCCGGCGATCAACCGTCCGGCGGCGCGAAAGCCCTGTGGCCGCATGATGGCGCGCCGTGCGTCCACGTAGTAGGAGGCGCGCTGGCCGCTCGACAGCGTGACCTCGCCGATGACGAGCGCGTGCTGGCAAAGCTCGGCCAGAAGCGTCTCCCTGGCCTCGGCAAGCTCATGGTTGGCCAAGGGACCCGGCGTCAGCCGTAGACGTAGATCGAGTCCCCGAGCGAGATCCAGTTGTAGATGAAGACCGAGTCGGGGATCGGGTTGCGGACGCAGCCGTGGCTCGCGGGATATGGGGGAACCGGGTTGTACCCGTGGGTGGCGTACCCGCCGTGGAAGTACACGGAGTAGTACATCCCCTCCGAGTTGTAGCCGGGATCTTTGCGATAGAAGCGGAAGTGGCCGCGGATCGTCGGCGTCGCCGGCGCGCCGGTGGAGACCGCGAAGGTGTGCTGTGCCTTGCGGTGCTTGGCGAGCGCCATGACCTGCTTCGAGATGTCGACCTCGACGTGCTTTCCCTTGCTCGGGTATTTCAGGTGGAACTCCGCCTTCCCGGCCGCCAACTTGCGGAGGATCTTGGAGTTGGCGTTGTAGCTGCGCTTCATGCCGTTGACCTTGCGTACGGCCATCACGGCCCACTCGGTGCGCGCGTTGTACTTCTTGCCATGCGATGTGAAGTAGCCCTGCTTCGAGAGCAACTCGTTGAACACCTTGACCTCTGAGTTGCGGTCGCCGGGGTCGAGGTCCGGGTAGCGGATGCGGAACTTGCCTGATCGGTCGATGGCGCCAGCTTGGTCGGTCGTCCGCTCGTGGTCGGCGATCACTTTGTAGGCCCCCGGCTTCAGCAGCGGCATCGAACGGAAGTTGAAACGTCCCTTGTCAGCGCCGTGGACCTTCTGCACGCGGGGGTTGAGCTTGCGAACGAGCTCGCCCTGTCGCACCAGCTCCACGCGCACGTGCTCGTTCGGTACGTACGGCCGAAGATAGCCGACCGCCCGGGCGCGCTTTCCGACCATGAGCTCGTGGTCCTTGTGGATCCCGTGGACGGTCACGCTCAGGTGGGCCGGCGCCGTGCCGGCCTGCTGGCCCGGCGCCTTCCTGGCGATCCCGGACTCGCCGGTGACGCCGGTGTCCGGCGCGGCGACCTGATCGGTGGTGGCCGATGACTCGGAGGTGCTCGTCGTGGTGGTTGTGGTGACCCCCTGACCAGCGGCGAGCGAGGGCAGCCCGATCACGGCCGCAGCGCTCGCCCCCGCCACCCACAGCGAGATGCGCCGCCTGCCCAACACCGACGCCATTCTGTCACGCCGGAAGGCGAAGACGCCACCGCTATCAGGGAACCAGCCTGGCCCGAAGCGCACGAACCGGAATCGGGAACAGGATCGCGGTCACGACCACGAGCCAAGCAGTGTGAATCAGGATGTGCGTGGCCTCTGGGCCCGTGGCGAGCCCCCGCGTGATCTCCACCAGGTGATAGAGCGGCGTGAACCACGCGACAACCTCAACCCATCCCGGCAGCTGGTTGAAGGGGAAGAAGATCCCGGAAAACAGGAACATCGGGGTGATGCCGAGGGTGAAGAAATAGCTGTAGAGGTCGATCTTCGGGATCAGCGAGGTGAACGTGTAACCGATGACCGAGAAGCACATGCCGCCGAGCAGCACGAACGGCGGGATGGCGATCGCCCACGGCGAGGACACCAGCCCGACGGCGGCCACCACGATCAGCACGACGATGCCGTAGATCGTCGCGCGGGTGGACGCCCAGGCGATGTCGCCGGCGACGAGATCCTGCGGCTCGACCGGCGTCGAGAGCACATTGTCATAGAGCCGGAGCTCGTTCATCCGGAAGTAGACGTTGTACGTCGTCTCGAAGGCCGACGACCACATGGCCGCCGACGCGATCAGGCCCGGCGCCACGAACTCCTTGTAGGGGACGCCGTTGATCCCGTGGGCGATGTAGGTCCCGAGGCCGAAGCCCAGTGCGAGGAGGTAGAAGAACGGGTCGAGGAAGGTCGGCAGGAGCGCCCCTCGCCAGAGCTTCGAGAACACCGTGGCGTTGCGGGACCAGACGGCGGCCGCGAGCCTCGGCGAGGGGACCAGGTCGCGGAGGCTGAGACGCTCGCCCAGCCCGGCGTAGCCCGGCTCATAGGACATCGCCAGCTACTTCCCCTCCCGCAACGAGTGGCCGGTGAGGCGCAAAAAGACGTCCTCGAGCGTCGCCCTCCGGACAACGGCAGAGTCGGTGGGGAACCGGTTGTGGTCGATCGAGCGCAGGAGCTCCTCCGCGTCGTCCGCGAACAGCGTCAGCGAGCCGTCATGGAGCTCGTGCCCGTCCGCCCGCCCCGCGATCGTCTCGAGCAGCGCCGAGGGGTCGCACTCGTCGGCGAGCTCGAGCTCGAGCGCTTCGCGCCCCGCGTGCTGGAGGACGAGGGCGGCCGGGGTCCCCTCGGTGACAATCCTTCCGGAGTCCATGATCAGCAGGCGGTCGCAGAGCCGCGCCGCCTCCTCCATGTAGTGCGTCGTGAGCAGGAGCGTGACGCCCCGGCGCTTCAAGCGCTCGAGCGCGCGCCAGACCGCGAGCCGCGCCTGCGGGTCGAGCCCCGTCGTGGGCTCGTCGAGGACGATCAGCTCGGGCTCGTTGACCATCGAGCGGGCGACCATGAGCCGGCGCTTCATGCCTCCCGACAGAGCCTGCACTCGGTCGCCGCCGCGATCGGCGAGGAGCGAGAAGTCAAGCAGCTCGTCCACCCGTGGAGCGGCGGCGCTCGCCTCGATCCCGAAGTAGCTTGCCTGCTGGATCAGGTTCTCGCGCACCGTGAGGTCGCCGTCCAGGTTCGTCTCCTGCGAGACCACCCCGATCCTCGACTTGATCTCCCGCCGCTCGCGCCTTGCGTCCATGCCAAGCACGCTCAGCTCGCCACCGCCCACGTGCGCGAGCCCGTAGATCATCTTCATCGTCGTCGTCTTGCCGGCCCCGTTTGGCCCGAGGAAGCCGAAGCAGATCCCGGCCGGCACCTCGAAGTCGATGCCGTCGACGGCGACGCGACCGTCATAGCTCTTCGTGAGCCGCCAGGCGAAGACGGCCGGGGTACTCGAACTCACGACGTCAGCACCGCGAACGCGAACGCGTTGTTCAGCATGTGCAGGCCAATCGTCGGGTAGATCGATCCCGTCTCCTCGTACACCCATGCGAACGCGAGGCCGAGGAAGGCAAGCTGGGGGATGACGGCCTGGCTGCCGCCCCCCGTGTAGTGGAACAGTCCGAAGATCACCGCCGAGAGGATCGCCGCTACCGGAAACGACACCCTGCGGCGAAAGCCGCCGAAGATGAAGCCGCGGAAGAAGATCTCCTCGGAGATCGGCGCGGCGACGACGATGAGGAGCGCCGCGATCACGGTCCCGATGTCGCCGTGGCCGACGCCCAGGTCGCGCGTGATGTCCTTCTGATGGGGGTGCACTAGCGCTCCGTACGCCAGCGCGAAAACGATGTACGCGACGTACGCGGCCGCCGCGAACGCGAACGGCGAGCGCAGGGGGCGCCTCAGGCCCAGGGACGCCGAAGGGACTCGGCCCGGAAACCCGCCCTCGGCGACGCTGTACGCCACCCCGATGAGCGTCGCGGCGAGCATCGCCTGCGCGACCAGACGGGCGCCCAGCGAGTCGAGGCTCGGGTCGAAGATGGAAACGACCCCAACCTCAAGCAGGCTCAACACGAACAGCACCAGGATCCCGACCGCGACTCGCGCCGGGCCCCAGGTGGCCGGGACCTTGCGGACGTCCGCGCCGGGCTCGCCCTCCGGGGGCGGCGCCGGCGTCCCGGGTGGCGGCGGCGCTGACTCAACGGCGCCGCCAGCGCGTCCGGCCCCGAGTGCATCGTCTTGCTTCACCAGTACGACGGTATTCGCAAGCCGATCGCCGAGCCGCTGCCGGCGCGCGGAGGACACGATCAGGAGCGGCCCCAGCGCGACGTCCACCACGAGTGCGAGGCTCCGCAGGAGCGCCCGGGTCAGCGGGACCCTCTCGCCCGCCGCCACGACGACCCGGATCCCCATCGCGCGCATGCCGAGCGTCTGGCCCCAGCGCCACTGCGCGGCGACGAAGTAGGCGAGCCACAGGAGCGCGACGGCGAGGACTATGGCTGTGCCGAGGACCGTCTCCGCGGTGGTTGCGTACTCGCTGGCCACGTCCGGGTCGAATGCGGTGATCGCGATCGAGTAGGCCGCCCAGCCCAGCCCCAGGTCCAGCAGCATCGCGACCGCACGGCGCACGAGGCCCGCATAGGGCGGCCGTTCGGTGGTGAGCGCCGCGGATGTCACGAATGGAGATGGTGCCGGATGGCCGAAAGCGACTGGATGTCGCCGCCACCTGAGCGGTCGATCAGTAACGCCGGGATCCCCGCCGCTCGGGCGCCCTCGAGGTCCTCGCTCTCGGTGTCGCCAACGTGGAGTGCCTCCGCGGGCTCGCATCCTGCGAGCTTCAGCGCCGCGGCGAAGATCGCCGGGTCCGGCTTCCTCGCGCCGACGCCCGCGGAGGTCACGATCCCGTCGAGGAACCGCCCGACCCCGCAGCGCTCGAGGACGTCCGGGAGCGAGCAGTCCCAATTCGACACGCAGGCCAGCCTCAGCCCAAGGTCGCGAAGCTCGCGGAGGGCGGGCGGGGCGTCCGGGAACGCCCGGAACCGGATCGCCGCCATGAGCTGCTCGGGCCTGACCTCGTGGCCCAGCTCCCGAGACACGACGTCGGCGCACCGCCGCCGCAGGTCGGCTAGCGACGCCGAATCCCGTCCCTCGTGGCTGTGGTCGCGGTAGTAGCGCATCTCGGCACGCATCGCGCGCTCTACGCGTTCGTCCGGGCCTGTGCCGAGTTCCACCGCGAGGTGGGGCCAGGGAGGCTCGAGCTCGACCAGCGTCCCGAGGGCATCGAGCAGCACGCAACGGACCACGAGGGCATTCTCACGCTAACCCCCTTCAGCATCGTCGAGCGGTGCAAAATCCGCGTCCGGCGCGGGAAATGCACCTCTCGGCGTGAAGGAACCGGCCCGCGCAAGGGAGAATCCCCGATCGTGCCCCTTCTCCTCGCCGACGGCCAGTCCGACTTGATCGCCGCCCTCATCACGATGGGCGTGGCGATCGTCATCGCGCTGGCGATCGACCGCTTCGTGATCGCGCGCGGCGGGCGAGTTGCGGCGCGAATGGCCGAGACGACGCTCTCGCGCGCGGCGCAGACGCGCCTGCGGCTGGTACGCAGGCTGATCTTCGTGGCGATCCTGGCGATCGGCGCGGCGCTTGCGCTCAGCAGGTTCCACCAATTCTCCCGCTTGGCGACCGGAATCCTCGCTTCCAGCGCGGTGCTAGGCCTCGTGATCGGCTTCGCCGCGCGCCAGCCCATCGCGAACATGGTCGCGGGGATCCTGCTTGCGATCACGCAGCCGATCCGCGTCGGCGACACGGTGACGATCGCCGACAGCATGGGCCGAGTGGATGACCTCACTCTCTCCTACACGTACATCGACACCGGCGATGGGCGGCTGCTGGTCGTCCCGAATGAGCAGGTGCTGTCGGCGCCGGTGTTCAACCACTCCACGGGGGACCGCACCGCACCGGCGACGGTCTCCGTGTGGCTGCCGCCGGCCGCGTCGCTGGAGGAGGCGCGGCGGGTGCTGAAGCCGGCGGGGGCCACCGAGGTCAATGTGGTCGAGATCACGCCCGAGGGCGTGCGGCTGGAGCTCAAGGGCCCGCGGGATCGCGAGCGCACGCGGGTGGGGGATGAGGAGTCGGATCTCCGCGAGCACGCGCATCAGGCACTGCGTGCGGCCGGATTGCTCGAGGAGTCAAACTGGCGGGTCCGCTAGCCCTCGCCGGTACCCTTGATCGACCTCATGACGCAGCGGGCGCGCAGACGGCATCGCCGTTCGCGAGGTTCGATTCGCCGCAAGCTCCTCGTCGGATTCGGAGTCTTCCTTGGGCTGATCGTCCTCGCGGTGGCCGCTGTCGCGGCCTGGGTCTACAGCGTCGCCAAGGGCGTCGACATCGACAAGCTCAAGCCGATCCGGCAGGGGTCGAACTCCGTCGTGTTCGCCGCCGACGGCTCGCGCCTCGGCTACATCCAGGCGGACACGATCCGCCACCCGGTCGACGGGTCGGAGATCCCCAAGGCCCTCAAGCAGGCGACGGTGGCGATCGAGGATCAGAACTTCTACGAGCACGGCGGGATCGACCCCGAGGCGATCCTGCGTGCGGCCGTCGAGGACGTCCAGGCCGGAGCGCCGGTCCAGGGCGGCTCGACGATCACCCAGCAGCTCGTCCGCAACCTCTACATCCAGAACCCGCAGGAGGATCTCGAGCGCAAGATCAAGGAGGCGGTGATGGCGGACCAGTTCGAGTCCGAGCACTCGAAGAACTGGATCCTCACCAAGTACCTGAACACCGCCTCATACGGCACCACCGACGGCCGCACGGGGGTCGGCGTCCAGGCGGCCGCCGAGACGTACTTCAACGAGAACGTCGGCGACCTCACGCTGCCCGAGGCAGCGATGATCGCGGGCCTTCCCCAAGCCCCGTCCGAGTACAACCCGCTCCAGAACCCGACGGCCGCGCTCCACCGCCGCAATGAGGTGCTCCAGGGGATGCAGCAACAGGGTTACATCAGCCGCCAGCAGTACGAGAGCGCGCTTCAGACGGGCCTGGGGCTGGACCGCGGCTACAAGTACCAGCAGATCAAGCAGCCGTACTTCTTCGACTACGTCGAGCAGCAGCTGATCGACCGCTACGGCGTCAACACGGTCCGCTACGGAGGGCTCAAGGTTTATACGACGATCAACCCGCAGCTTCAGGCGGCCGCGCAGGCGGCGGTTGACTCGTGCGGGGCCTGCGCGTCGGATCCGACCCTCGCGGCCGCGCTCGCGTCCGTTGATCCCACCAACGGCCACATCCTCGCGATGGCCTCCTCGCGCGCCTACTCATCCACCTCGCAGTTCAACATCGCCGCCAACGGCCACCGGCAACCCGGCTCCTCGTTCAAGCCTTACGTGCTGGCGGCGGCGCTGAGCCAGGGGATGGATCCCGACCACACTTACTACTCGAGCAAGTCGCCGATGACGCTGACGCTGGACGACGGCACCACATGGACCGTCAACAACGCCGAGGGCGAGAACGAGGGGACGGTCGACGTGCGCCAGGCGACCGTCGACTCGATCAACGTCGTCTTCGCCCAGCTCGACCTGGACGTCGGGCCCGCGAACGTGAAGGAGATGGCGCAGAAGCTCGGGATCACGTCGGCGCTGGACGGCTTTCCTGCGGAGGGCATCGGCGGCCTTCGCATCGGCGTGACGCCGCTCGAGCAGGCGGACGCCTACGCGACGTTCGCCGACGGCGGCGTGCATCACCCCGCGACCGCGATCGCCAAGGTCGCGTTCCCCAATGGCAAGGTGGACATCCCGGAGGAGGACGCGGCCGCGCGGGTCGTCTCAGACGGGATCGCGTATGAGGTGACCGACATCCTCAAGGGCGTGATCACCGAGGGCACCGGCCAGGGCTATACCGACTTCGGCTGCCCGGCAGCGGGCAAGACGGGGACCTCCGAGGATCTCTCCGACGCCTGGTTCGTCGGCTACACGCCGCGCATGTCGACCGCGGTCTGGGTCGGCCACCCCGAGTCTCGCGCCGAGACCGGGTACGGAGGCCCCACCGCGGGGCCGATCTGGCGCTCCTACATGGAGGCGGCACACGGCAGCTTCTGCGAGGACTTCCCGCAGGCGCAGAGTCCGTTCCAGCCGTCCTCGAGCTGGAGCGGCTCGCATGCGGTCTCTTCGCCTTCGAAGAGCTACAGCTACGGCGGCAGCTCGACGACCACCTCCGGAGGCACCGACTACTACGTGCCTCCAACCACCAGCACCACCACCGAGCAGTACCCGCCCGAGTACTACGCGCCCGGGGCGGGCGCGGGTCCGGCGCCCTCGCCCGACACCGGCGGCGGCGATGCCGGCGGCCCGCCCGCCGGGACCGGACCGCCTTCGAGTGGCGGACCGCCGTCCGGGGCCGGACCGCCGTCGAGCGGCGGCGGCACCGGCTGACCTAAGCGGCTCCGAATCAGTGGAGGATTGGGAGCCGCTATGCGTGCCCAATCCTCCACTCGTCGCTGGGACGCGTCGCCCGGGGCTGGCCCTCGTCCGCTAGCGGTGATCGGCGCGCTCGCGCTCGCCGCGTTCGCCGTGGCGCTGATACCGCTGGCCGCGCCCGGGCCGGCGTTCGTCCCGGGCACCGATGCGCGCTCGCCGCGCTGGCTCCTGGGGGTGTACGGCGACGGCCTGGGAATCGGCCCGGGCGAATATCGCGCCGCGCTGTCGGTCGCCTTCGCGGCATACGTCGTCATCGTCGTGTCCGCAGGCGTCCTCGGGCGGCGGGCGATTCGATGGGCGATCGCGGTGGCGGTGCTCGCGTTCGCGCTGGCGCCGCCGCTGCTTTCCCTGGACGTCTTCAGCTACCTCTCCTACGCCCGGCTCGGCGCGCTCCACGGCCTGAACCCGTACGACTTCGCGCCCGCTGCGATCCCGCACGACGCGGCGGCGAGCCGGGTGCAGGACTACCGCGACGCCGCGAGCGTGTACGGGCCGCTCTTCACGCTGGGGTCCTATCCGCTGGGACTGATCGGAGTGCCGGCGGGGATGTGGGCGATGAAGGCGACCGCGGCGCTCTCGGTCCTGGGCGTGACGGCTATCGTCGCCCGCGTCGCCGCTGCAAGAGGGATGTCGGCGGCGCCCGCGGCCGCGCTCGTCGCGCTCAACCCCCTCGTCCTCGTCGATGTCGTGGGCGGTGCCCACAACGACGCGATCATGATGCTGGCGCTCGTGGGCGGCGCAGCGCTCGTGCTGTCAGCCTGGGAGACGGCGGGCGGCGCGGCGATCGCTGCCGCCGCTGCGATCAAGCTCCCGGCAGCGGTGGCGGCGCCGTTCGCCGTGCTTGGAACCGGCGTGCGCCGTCGCCGGGCGGGGCTCGTGTTGGGGCTTGCGGCGGGGGTCGTCGTCCTGGCGGGCCTGGCGCTTGCGGTGTTCGGCACCGCCGCAGTGGGTGGCCTTGACTTCCTCTCAGGCAGCCAGCAGCAGGTGAGCTACCGAAGCCTCCCGGCCACGGCTGCGCGCGGGCTGGGGATCGATGTGGACGCAGCGAGGACGGTGTTCGCCGCCGTCTACCTAATCCTCGCCGTCTGGCTCCTCGCCTGGACGGCCCGCGGAGGCGATTGGCTCCGCGCCACTGCCTGGGCATTCATCGGCCTGCTCTGCGCGACCGTCTACCTCGTGCCCTGGTACCTGATGTGGGCGCTGCCGCTCGTGGCCGTGGCCCGCGATCGCGCGCTCGTGGTCCTCACCCTGGGGCTCTGCGCGTACCAGCTTCCGGTGGGCGTACCCGGCTAGCGGTGCCTCTGGCGGCGCGGCGTCTCGCGGAGCCGACCAGGGCGATCGGGACGCACGCGGCGACGATCACCAGGGCGGCGACTGGATGCGGCAGGGCGATCTCCGAGAGCAGGAGCAGGCCGACGAGCGCCGCCGATGCCTTGAGCGCCCTTCCCACCAGCCGCTCGCTCGCACCCGAGGGCCGGAGCGCGTAGACGGCCATCGTGACCGAGGAGGCGGCCAGCCCGACGGCGGTCGCGCCGAAGGCCAGGATGAGGTACACCGTGACCGGCGGCGAGTAGTCGCACTGCGAGCCGGCGCAGGCGGAGTCGACGGTCGCGCCGACGAGTGCTCCCGGGATCACCGCGAGGTAGGCGAAGCAGACGGCGCCGAGCGCGGCGAGCAGGCGCACGCGGGCAATATACGCCCAGAGTGAATGGGGAAGGGCAATTGGGAGAGTTCGACTTGATCGCCCGCGTCGTGGAGGTGGTCGAGGAGGCAAGGCGCGGTCGCCCGAACGCGCCCGATGCGGGTGGCGGGGCAGCGCGCTTGCTCGTCGGCAGCGGCGACGACGCCGCGGTCACCGCCCCACCGGGCGTCACTGCGACGTCGGTCGATGCGTTCGTGGACGGCGTCCACTTTCGCCGCGACGCCGCGCCGCTCGAGTCGATCGGCCGCAAGGCGATGGCGGCCGCGCTCTCCGACCTGGCTGCTATGGGCGCCGCGCCCGGTGAGGCGTACGTCGAGCTCGGGATCCCGCCCGATCTGCACACCCCGGACAGCGTCGAGCTCGCGAGGGGCCTCGGGCTGGTCGCCGCGGGGGCCGGGGTCGCGGTGATCGGCGGCGACGTCACGCGGTCGCCGGTCCTGTTCCTGGCGCTCACGGTCGTCGGTCACTCGGCCGCCGTGGACGACCTCGTCCTGCGATCCGGCGCCCGGCCGGGAGACGTCGTCGCGGTGACGGGGGAGTTGGGAGGCGCGGCGGCCGGGCTCCTTCTCCTCGAGCGCCCGGAGCTCGCCGCGGGACTCGACCGTGACCTGGCCCAAGCGCTCCGGAGGCGCCAGCTCGAGCCGGCGCCCAGGCTCGCCGCCGGCAGGGCGCTCGCCGCGAGCGGAGCTACGGCCATGATCGACGTGAGCGACGGAGTGGGCGGGGATGCGGGCCACATTGCGTCGCAGAGCGGAGTGGCTCTCGTGATCGAGCTGGAGCGCGTCCCGGCTCAGGCGGGCGTGGACGAGGCGGCGGCGGCGGCGGGACTCGATCGATGGGACCTGGTCACGGGCGGCGGGGAGGACTACGAGCTGCTCGCGACGCTGCCGCAGGCGCGGCTAGCGGACGCCCGCTCCGCGGTCGCGCGGTCCGGGGTCACCCTGACCGCGATCGGCGCGGTCAGGGAAGGCCAGGGCGTCTCGCTGCGTCATGCCGACGGATCGGTGCGCGAGCCGTTCGGGTTCGACCAGCTCCGCGGCCGAGGCTGATCCGCAGGAGAGCCATCATCCGCACCCTGAAGAGCATCTCGCGCGGACCGCCTTGGCGTCGACGCGGAAGGTCCTGTTAGCGATCTGCTCCTTGAGCCGTGGCACTGGCTCCCGTCCCGAGGCAGGGCGCGCGTTGTCGAATCCGTGCCGCTCACTCCGCTCATCTCGCACCCGAAAGATCGCCACCGGAGCCTGAAGACATGAGCGGACGGGCGTCCAGCGGCTGGATGGCCGGCGAGACGAGTTCTTCCGAATCGGCCACGGAGCGGGCACGGGGAGCGCGCGCGGGAACCCCTCCCTTGGGCCGCGATCCGCCGCGGAGCGAGCGAGCCGGGACGGCGAGCGGCTGAAAAAACCAGCCCCGGCGACCGCCCGGAGCGGGCGCGGCCGGTTTCGAAGCCGCGAGGATGCCCAGCAGGCCTCCGCCGACGAGGCAGAGCGCGAGCATGGTGCCGAACCCGACCTGGCCATCGCTCACCATCAGGAGGAGGAGCCACGGCGAGCCGGACCCGAGCGAGTCGGCCACGTTGGCAAGCGCGAGTGAGAGTGGCAACAGGGAAAGGATGCCGGCCCCCAGGACGAACGGCCAGGGGAGCGGTTGCCGACGCGCCGCGCAACACGTCCAAACGTGGGCGGTGGGAACCAGGAGCAGTGCCAGGAAGGGATTCGCAAGCCACGCGACGAGCACCGCCAGCGTCGAGACGGCCCCGAGCGCCGGGACCGCGGCCGCGCGAGGCAGCACGGCGGGCACGCGCCAGCCTCTGATCGCGTAGTAGACACCGCCGGCGATCAGCGCCAGCAGCACGATCACGAATATCTGGCCCGCGCCCGTGCCGAATAGGTTCGGGTCGAACGGAAACGGAGGGCTCGCGACCACCCCCACAGCGCTCAGGAAGTAGAAGAAGAGCAGGGCCACGAGGGGCGGCAGCGCGCGCGAGACCGCCCACCCGATAGCCCAACCCACACCGGTGTGAGCCCCCGCCGCGCGGCGGAGTCCGTGGGCCGCGGCCAGCGCGGCCGGGAGCAGCAGGGTCAGCGCACACATAGCTATCGTCCATCCGGGCACGAGGTTCCCGGCGAGCGGGACGTATGTGCTTGGCCCATGCTCGAGCGGTTCCGTGGCAGAGTTGAGCGTGGCGACCAGGACCAGGGCGGTTCGGCCGAGGTCGCCGAGGGTTGAGGAGGAGAGGTCCTCGGGCGCATCGAGCGACGGCGGCAACGGCCGCTCGCCGGCTGACGAGAGCGCCACTGCGGCGAGACCATGCTCGATGAGGACCGCCTGCTCTCCGAGGCCGCTCGGCAGGGCGAGCCCCGCGAGCTGGGCGAAGGCGCTCCCCGAGTCCTCCTTCATACCCGTCTGGTCGGAGAGCTCGCGCTGAGCGGTACGAACGAGCTGCGCGGAGGCGCTCGCGGAGTTCGCCGAGGATTCGAGGACGAAGGGCCCGTGCGGATCCCCCGAGCCCGGCTGCCAGACATCGATGACGGCGTCGATGGCACCGAGATCCGGGTACCCGGTAGCGAACTCGCGCGCCCCCTGAGCCCCTGCGCTGGACCCGTCTGTGGATACGAACACGAGCGTCTTGGTGTGGGTCTGGCCGCTCAGATCATCGACGAGCTCGAGCAGCACGGCCGTGGCCGCGGCGCTCGAGGCGGCGCCCGGACCGCTGCCCGAATCGCGCGGCGCCATCACGACCACGGACCGCTCGGTGTCCCCCGGAAGGGTGAGGATCACGTTGCGCAGGTCGACGTCGTGGCCGTCGAACCCCCCGCTGAACAGCTGCTCGCTCACCTGGCCGCCCTCGACCTGCGCAAAATGCTGCTCGACCATGTCCGCGATCCGTGCGTCGCCCGCGCTTCCCGGGGTCCGATCCGGCGACCTCTGCGCGATCCCGCGGGCGGTCCGGGCCGCGGCCAGCTCGTCGAACTCCGCCGGCGCGACCGCACCCGGTAGCGCGTCGGGAGGCGACGTGAGCGCGAAGAGCAGCACGACGATCGCTGCCACGGCCGGGGCGAACCCTGCACGGTAGATGCGGAAGTCGATCACAGTCTGTCGGTGAGGGGGCGTCAGCCCCCGAAACTGGCTGGTGTCGTTAGTGATGTTGTCGGTGAGGGGGCGTCAGCCCCCGAAACTGGCTGGTGCCGTTAGTGATGTCGTGGGTCAGGGGGCGTCAGCCCCTCGACACTGGCTGGTGCCGTTGCAGGTGGGTTGGTCAAATTACCCTTTGGGCCGCGAAAGCCGTGGCAGCCGCCAACACAGGGTCAGCGTGAACCCTGCCGGTCGACGACGAGCAGTCTGTCCAGACGCTCCTGGCCTACCCGCTTCGCAAGGAGGGTTATGAGGTCGTCGCCGCCCATGACGGCCGCGAGGCGCTGGACCGGTTTGCTGCGCAGCGCTTCGTCTCGTCGTCCTGGACATCATGCTTCCGAAGCTCGACGGGCTCGAGGTCTGCCGCCGGATGCGGAGCCGAAGCCAGGTTCCGATCATCATGCTCACGGCCAAGGACGACGAGATCGACAA
>JBKPHA010000003.1:0-8669 GCA_046729615.1 Actinomycetota bacterium | reverse complement strand
AGCCAGAGCAGGCCCCGCCACGGCTCCGGTCGCGCGATCGCCTCCTCGGGCTTGGCGCTCAAACCGCCGCCGCCTCCCGCGCCAGCGATCTCGCCACGGTGCGCAGGTAGACGTCCTGGAGCGTCGCGACCCCGTAGCGCTCCTTGAGCTCCGTCGCCGTGCCGCGCGACACGGTGCGGCCGCCGGCGATCAGCGCGATGTCCTCGCAGAGGGCCTCGGCCTCCTCCATGTAATGCGTGGTGAGGAGGATCGTCGTTCCCTGGCTGTGCAGGCGGCGTATGTAACGCCAGAGCTCCTGTCGCAGCTCGACGTCGACGCCGGCGGTGGGCTCGTCGAGGATCACGAGCCGGGGCTCGTGCAGAAGCGCCCGGGCGAGGAGCAGCCGGCGCCGCATCCCGCCGGAGAGCTTCGGCGCGCGGACGTCGGCCTTGGCGCGCAGGTCGAAGACGTCGATCATCTCGTCGGCGCGGCGGGCGGACTCGCGGCGGGTCATGCCGAAGTAGCCGCCGTGGTAGAGCAGCGCCTCGCGCACGGTGAGGAACCGGTCGAGGTTGGGCTCCTGCTCCGCGACCCCGACCAACCTCCTCGCCTCCAGGCTCTCGGCTGGATGCCCGAACACCCGCACGTCGCCGCTCGTGATCCGGATCAGGTTGGTGATCGCGCCGATCAAGGTGGTCTTTCCGGCGCCGTTCGGCCCGAGCAGGCCGAAGAACTCGCCCACGGGAACCTCGAGGTCGAGCGCGTCGAGCGCAAGCGTTCCGTCGTCGTAGCGCTTGGTGAGCGTGCGCACCGATAGGGCCGGCACCTCGTTCGGGACAATCGCGACCACGCTCCGATTGTGGCAGCGGCCCCGCCACCACCGGTCGTTGTCGGATTAAGCGCCCATGAGGCAACAAACCCGACAATCGCTGCCGGCTGGGCTAGCCGCCGTCGCGGAGCGCCAGGATCCCGCCGATGACGCCGAGATAGGCGGTGCCGTCCGGTCCGATGGCGATGCCGGCGTAGTTGTTGTTGTAGGTGAGGCCCGAGCCGGCGTAGCGCTGCCACACGGTCCTGCCGGTGTGGAAGTTGATCGCGGTCCAGTAGTAGCCCTCCGAACCGCTGGGATCGGGCGGCCGGGTGTAGGTGTAGACGAGCCCCGTCTTGGTCGAGATCTTCGGCACGACCGTCGGTGCCCGGACGTGGTGGTTCGTCCATGCCGTCTGGCAGCCCCCTCCATGGCGCTCGATCAGCACGCGGGCGAAGCCAGGTTCGGTGACAGCGCCCGAGTTCGGCCCGAGTGGGTCCAGGTAGCCGTAGTTGTTCTCGACCAGGAGCGAGCGTCCGGCCGCAATCAGCGAGTTCTCCGTCGCGCTCGCCCCGCGCTTGAACACCGGCTCCGCGCAAACCACGCGGCGCTGGCCCGGTCGCAGGTGGTCCTTTCTGCGGTAGACGACGACGTTCATGCGATTCGCGTTGTCGGTGATCGCGACGTAGCCGCCGTTCAGGAGCGTCGGCGTGGTGCCGGAGCCCGCGTCCACCTGGCTCGGCTTGACGATCCCGGAGTTGCGGTATCCCGAACGCCAGGCGATTCTCGGCATTCCGCGCCTCGTCGCCTCGAACCGATACATGCGCTTGTCCGAGACGATGAACACGGCGTTCTCGCCCACAGCGAACGAGTTCTCGATCTCCTCGCCGAGCTCGAGCACGTGGATCCGGCCGGTGTCGCGGTCGATAGTGCCGACCTTGCCGTTCCGCTTCGAGACGAACCAGATTCGCCCGTCGAAGTCCGGCAGGGCCGAGGTGATCCGCTCGGTGGATTCATCGAGCACGCCCGTCAGGTCGTAGTCCCGCTCCTTGATCAGGCGGGAGCCGTCCGCCGCTTCGCGGAGGACGAAGATGTGGTCGGTCTTGGTCGGCACCCACAGCCGGTCGCGGTCGTCGAGGAAGAAGTAGCCGCCGCCGGTGAAGTTCTGGTAGGTCTTCGTTCCCGGCGGGTTGGGAGCATTCGGCAGGTCGTAGCTAGCGATGGTCGCGAGCGTGTCCGGGTCGATGATGCGTGCCTGGGGCGGCGCGACCGCCGAGGGGCATACGGTCACGATCCGCTCGCGCGAGTCGAACGCGATCGAGCCGCAGACCGACGGTGGCTTCGCCTCCGACGTCGCCTCGAGCGAGCGGCCGGTCGGGCCGGGGCGGCCGTAGGCGTCGGTCATCCAGGTGTCGTTGTGGATGTTGCTGTTGGGATTGATCGCGAGGGACGGGTTCTGCGGGGGGTGAGTCGCGTGGCGGACGGGCTTCGCGTGCGCGGCGTGTCCCTGGAACGCACGAAGCGACGGAGCGGGTCCGCTCGAGGGGATCGATGCTGCCCAGGCCCCGGACCCGCCCACGAGCGCCACGACGACGGCCGCCACGGCTGCCACCCCGGCTCGGACGGCCGCTCGCCTCATGCTCGACATGCTCACCTCCTGGCGCCTGAGTGAGGCGGCAGTATCGCGAAGCGCGGCTCGCTCAGCGCAGGCGGCCGGCGATGTCCCGAGCGGCTTGGCGAGCCTCTTCGAGCAGCTCGCGGACGAGCTGGCCGGCCGGGAGCGCCCGGGCCAGCTCGTGCGCTTCGCCCGCCCAGAGATTGATGACCGATTCGTTCCCGCTCCTGCGGGCGGCTTGGCGCATCGGCGCGGTCAGGTAGTGGATCTCGGGGTAGGCGGCCGGCGCGGCGGGGGTGTGAGCCGTCATGAACTCGTTCTCGATCCCGCGGGCGGTCCGCCCGCTGAAGGCGCGGGTCTGGCCGGTCGTGACGCTCGAGGCGATCGCGGCTCGGTGCGGCTCCGACGTGCCCGCCTCCGGGCAGAGCATGAACGCGGTCCCGAGCTGGGCCGCGCCCGCTCCGGCGGCGAGCGCGGCCGCGATGCCGCCCCCCGTGGCGATGCCCCCCGACGCGACGACGGGAGCTTGGCGGCGGGCCGTGATCAGCTGCAGCAGCGGAAGCAGCGCGAAGGTTGGGGTCTCGGAATCGTCCCGGAACGAGCCGCGGTGGCCACCCGCTTCGACGCCTTGGGCGACGAGGGCGTCGGCGCGAACAGCCAGCGCCTGGTCGGCCTCACGCGGGTTGGTGACCGTCACCCAGACCTCGGAGCCGGCGCGATGCAGGCGATCGACCACCTGTCCGCTCGGACAGCCGAAGGTGAACGACACCACGCTCACGGGCTGCCGCTCCAGAACGTCCAGCTTCGCCTGGTACTCGTCGTCGCCGAACCGAGGCTCTCCGAGCTCGAAGCCGCGATTCCCCGCCCACTCCCCGACCCGCTTGGCGTATGCGAAGTAGGACTTCCGCTCTGCGGGCCCGGGCACCGGCGAGAAGACGTTGACCCCGAACGGGTGGCCGGTGAGCTCCCGTGTCGCGGCGACGCGCTCGGCCAGCGCATCCGCGGTCAGGTAGCTGCCGGCGAGGAAGCCGAACCCGCCGGCGTCACTGACGGCGGCGGCGAGCTCGGGCGTGGAGGGGCCACCGCCCAACGGCGCGAGGACGATCGGGGCTGAGATCGCATCCAGCACTGCCATCGCTCTAGCCGGCCGCAAACGCTACCGCCGCGACGCGCGCAGTCGCCGCGCCGCATCGTGCTTGGGTGAACGCCCGGTCGCGCCACCGAGAGAGGGCGTTCGCGCTGCCATTCCGATCGCTTGCGCCCGCGACGCCGCGGGCGTAGGGTCGGATGTGCGAGCTACTCAAGGAGGCCGGCTTATGAGCCAGGCGAACATCGACACCGCAAGGCGCGTGCTCGAGGAGGCGTTCGGCGAGGGGAGACTCGACATCCTCGACGACATCTGCGCGGACGGCTTCGTCGATCACGACCCGATCATGGGCGACCAGGACCTCGACGGCGTAAAGCGGACCATCGGCGCGTACCGCGAGGCGTTCCCGGATCTCTCGTTCACGATCGAGGACATCTTCGCGGCGGACGACAAGGTGGTCACCCGCTGGCGAGCGGAGGGCACGTTCGAGAATGAGTTCATGGGTCAGCAGCCCACCCACGAGAAGGGCGACCCCGTCCGCGGGATCGGAATCGACCGCTTCGACGAGAGCGGCAAGATTGCCGAGGCTTGGGGGCAGTGGGACACGCTGACCTTCATGCGCCAGATCGGGATGTTCCCCGAGGCAGCGGAGGCGCCGGCGGGCGGGTAGCCCCAGATCCAAAACATTGACGGGGTTAAGGGGGCTATAGCCACGCTAAGCCCGTCAATGCGATTTCGTCACTAGGTCCACGGCGATCGGCAGCGAGTTCTCGCGCCAGTTCGAGAGGTCGCCGCCGTAGCGCGATGAGTACTTCTCGAACAGGAGCGTCCGCGCCCGCGACTGTTCGTCGGGGTCATCGACCACCCGGGCGCGGCCTTCGAAGGTCCGGTCGGCGATACGCACCCTCACCCGCGGCTCGCGCATGAGGTTCTTCACCCAGTCGGAGCGGTCCCGCCCGCCCGAGAGCATGTACATCGTCGAGCCACGGGTCCCGAACCAGATCTCGATTTCCCGGGGCTCGCCGCTCACGCGGCCGGTCGTCGTCAGGTAGCAGTAGTCCTCGCCCGCGAGTCGCGCCAGGTCGTTCGCCATCGCGATCAATGATGCGCGACGCCGCGACGATGGGGGGCCGGTCCGGTGGGTACCTGGATGTCGTGCCCGACCGGATCCACTTCGAGCCCTTCCTCCAACTCGCGGACGTCGCCGACGACGAGGCGCTCATCGCGTGGGGCGGGTTCTACTTCCGGCACGGCGACTCTCCGTACGGCGAGTGGCGAATCGTGGACGACGAGGAGCTCCGGCAGGTCGCCGGACCTGACCGATCGGGGACGATCGGCGCGAGCTCCGAGCCATACGGCGAGGCGGTTGTAGAGGTCACCCGCGACGGTGAGGTCGTCGCGCGCGCCAAGGCCGCAGAGGCGAACCATGCCTGGGTTCGTGGCCTCGAGCCGAACACCGAATACGGCTACCGGGTGCTGGTCGACGACGAGGAATGGGCCGCCGGCGAGCGCTGGGACTGGAGCTTCGATCGGGCGACGCTCGCCCGGTCAGGGCGACGGTACGAGAATCGCTTCCGCACCTTCCCCCGCGAGGAGGATCCGCGCCCGATCACGTTCGCCGCGATCGGCGACTTCGGCATTGGCATCTTCAACCGGGGCGAGGGAGGCCGGCGGCAGATCGCCCTCGCCGGGGCGCTCGAGCGGGCGGTGGACGCCACGGGCGCGAGGTTGCTGCTCACGACCGGCGACAACGTCTACATCGGCCCCGAGGGAACGCCCGCCGGCACCGGAAACGAGGACGACGACTGGTATTCGAGCTTCTATCAGCCGTACCGGTACCTGCTGAACCGCCTGCCGGTCTTCCCCACCGTGGGGAACCACGACGCCGGCGACAGCGAGAGGTCCGACGATCGCGACCAGCTCGTCGACAACATGTTCTGCGACCTGCGTTTCCGGCCCGAGATCGAGGCGGGCCGGGCCTCGCTCGGGCCCGGGCTGTTCTACCGCCTGAAGATCGGATCGCTCCTGGAGCTCATCTGCATCGACACCTCGATCGCCAACGAGCCGGACGTAGAGCACTACTTCGACGATCCCGAGCACGCTCGCTGGGTGCGCGATGCGCTCGCGGCCGAAGGGACCGGCGCGCGCTGGAGGATCCCGTTCTCGCATCACCCGCCGTTCTGCGCGGGTCCCGAGCACGGGCCAACGCCGGGGATGGTGGAGCGCCTCGTGCCGCTCTTCGAGCAGGCCGGCGTGCGGATCGTGTTGAGCGGCCACGAGCACAACTTCCAGCGATCGGTCGTCAACGGGATCGACTACCTCGTCAGCGGAGCGGGCGGCAAGCTCCGCCCCAAGCCACCGGCGACGTTCGATCTCGCCGGGACCCGCGAGTGGGCGGCCGAGGGCCACTTCCTCGTGGTCGAGGCCGAGGAGGACCGCCTGACGATCCACCCGGTCCGCGCAGTCGGGGGCGACGGCTCGCTTCAGCTGATCGAGCGCCGGACCCCCGCCGGCGATCCGGTCACTGGAGCGATCGAAATCGGCTGGCGACGCGAGCGGCGAGGGCGTCATTCGCGCCCGTCGGGGTAGCAGGAGAAACATGGACCTCGGACGGCTTCTGCTTCGCTTGACGATCGGCGGGACCTTCGTCGTCCACGGCACCCAGAAGTTGTTCGGGTGGTTCGGGGGCTATGGCCCGGGCGGCACCGGGGAGTTCTTCGAGTCGCTGGGCCTGCGACCGGGCCGGCGTAATGCCATCGGCGCCGGCGCGACCGAGGCCGGCTGCGGCATTCTGATCGCGCTGGGATTGGCAACGCCGCTGGCGGCCGCCGGCCTGTCGTCGGTGATGATCACCGCACTGCGCACCGCGGTCTGGAACGAGGGCATAAAGCCCGCGACGGGGGAGCACGAGGTGCTCTTGGCGGCGGCGGCACTGGCGCTGACCGAGACCGGTCCGGGCGCGCCGTCGCTTGACTCCGCGCTCGAACTTGAATGCAGCGGTCCGGCGTGGATGCTGGCGGCGCTTGGCGCTGGAGCCGCCGGTTCAGCGGCGGCGATCGAGATGGGGCGGCGCCACGCCACGGCGCCCGAGCCGACGCCGCAGGCCGAAGCGCCGACGACACCCGAGACGCCTCCCGGGCCCGCAGCGCACACGGGCTAACGGAGCCCTCGGCAAACGCAAGCGCGGCGGCGCCGGCGGTTGGGCCGCCGATCAGCGAGACTGAGGCCATGGGATCGAGCGCCAACCCCGTGAAGTCCGGGAGCTCCCGACGAGCCCGCGACAGATGCAGGTCCTGATCGGTTAGCGCATGGCGAGGACGGTCAGCCGCGAGCGGCTCCGACGTCTCCTGGGCGACGAGGAGGAGCGGTTCGTCGCGCGGCATCCCCGCTCGCGGGAGCTCTTCGAGCAGGGTCGGCGCTCGCTGCTCGCCGGCGTGCCGATGCCGTGGATGACGGAGTGGGCCGGCGCGTTTCCCGTGTTCGTGGCCGCGGCCCACGGCGCCCGCTTCACCGACGTGGACGGCAACGAATACGTCGACTTCTGCCTCGGCGACACCGGCGCGATGGCGGGGCACTCGCCGCCGGCGGCGGCAGAGGCGATCGCGGCCCAGGCGGGTCGCGGCGTGACGCTGATGCTGCCCACCGAGGACTCGGCCTGGGTGGGCGAGGAGTTGGGCCGGCGCTTCGGCCCCCCCTGCTGGCAGTTCGCGCTCACCGCGACCGACGCGAACCGTTTTGTGATCCGCCTCGCGCGCGCCATCACCAAGCGGCCGAAGGTCCTCGTGTACTCCTGGTGCTACCACGGAACGGTTGACGAGACGTTTGCGATCGCCGTCGACGGCGAGACGCGCTCGCGCCCCGACAACGTCGGCCCACCGGTCGACCTCGCGGTGACGACCAAAGCCATCGAGTGGAACGACCCGGAAGCGCTCGATGCGGCGCTGGCCGAGCGCGAAGTCGCCTGCGTGCTCGCCGAGCCGGCGATGACCAACGCCGGGATCATCCTGCCTGAGCCGGGCTACCACGAGGCGCTGCGGGCGCTGACCCGCGAGCACGGGACGCTGCTCGTGATCGACGAGACCCACACTATTTCCGCGGGGTGGGGAGGCTACACGCGCGCCCACGGTCTCGAGCCCGACTTCGTCACGCTCGGCAAGCCGATCGCAGGCGGCGTGCCGGCGGCGGCGTACGGGATGAGCCAGGGTCGCTGACCGGGTCGAGGAATACCTAGGGACGCTCGAGGCGAGCGACGTCGGTGGGATCGGCGGAACGCTTTCGGGCAACGTGCTGTCGCTGGCGGCCACCCGCTCGACGCTCGAGCGGGTGCTGACCGAGGAGGCCGTCGACCGCATGATCGCGCTCGGCAAGCGCTTCGAGGCCGGCGTCGCGGACGCCATCGCCGCGCACGACGCCCCGTGGCATGTCACCCGCCTCGGCTGCCGGGTGGAGTACGGGTTCCGGGAAACGCCGCCCCGGAACGGTTCCGAGGCCACCGCAACAACGGATCGCGAGCTTGAGCGCTACCTGCACCTCCACGCACTGAACCGCGGCATCCTCATGACGCCCTTCCACAACATGGCGCTGATGTGCCCGGATACGACGGAGGCCGACGTCGACGACCACACGCGCGCCTTCGAGGAGGCCCTGGCGGCGCTGTTCGCATACTCATAGCCCAGGGCGGTCCGAGGTCAGACGCGGTCGCCTGAGCCGGTTGTGCGACACATGTCGGCACAACCGGCGGGCGCCGCGGCGGTCCTCGGTGCCGCCCCTTAGCCCTTGTGGAAGTGGACGAGGCGCAGCACCTCGAGGCCGCCCTTGACCGTCTTCTCCTTCACGTCGCCGTAGCCGCGGACGTAGTACTTGTTGTCGATGACGCCCTTCTCGAGCGGGGTCCATTCCCTGGTCCGCAGCGCTTGGCGGCTCGACACGGCGGGCGTCGTCACCCGCGCGCTGGTGTCGAGGGCCTTGAAGTGATCCTCCGCGTGCCCCTTGTAGTACTCCTGGCGGGCTGTCTGGCCCACCTTCGGGTGGCCCGGCATCAGGACTCCGGGTCGTGCGCCGTCTCGGCCGGTCTTCCAGGAGCCCTCGCGGGTGATGATGTTGCCCTTCGGGCTGAGCTCCTTGGTCCGCTCGCCGAAGTACCAGACGTTGCCGCGCTTGTCCTGCGCGTACCAGTCATT
>JBKPHA010000002.1:0-22475 GCA_046729615.1 Actinomycetota bacterium | reverse complement strand
GGGGGCCCCGGCGGCAATTTTCCCCGCACACACCCCGCGGCGCTTCCCCCCCCCCCCGCGCTCAAACCCCGCCGCGCGACGCCGGTGGCGGACTCGCTTGAGCGTTTTGGACCGATCGCGGTACCTTTGGCCCGTGGAGCGAGATGCCGCCCTCGCTGGCGTGTTCGACCCCGTCCGGCCTGCGACGGCGTTCGAGGAGACGGTCGAGCGGCTGGGAACGGCAATCCGCATCGGCCTGTTGCCGCCGGGCAGCAGGCTTCCGCCCGAGCGGGACCTGGCGGAGCAGCTCGGGATCTCACGCTCCACGTTGCGCCAGGCGCTCACGACGCTCGTCCAGAGCGGGCACCTGGTCTCGGCGCGCGGTCGCAGCGGCGGGACCTTCGTCGCCGAGCGCCCGCCGCTCGCGGAACATGACGGAAAGCGCCTCGGGGAGGCGGCGTGGGCAGTGCTGGACTACCGCGTCGCGGTCGAGACCGGCGCCACTGTCCTCGCGGCCGAGCGGGCCGAGTCCGAGCAGATCGACAGACTCTCGGAGCTCGTGCTGGCGATGGCCAGGGCGGACCGGTTTGAGGGCTACCGGCGCGCGGACATGCGCTTCCACGTCAGCATCGCGGAGGCGGCTCGGTCCCCGCGCCTGGTACGAGCGATGACCGAGGTCCAGGGCGAGATGAGCGACCTGATCGGGCTGATCCCGCACCCGGAGCAGGTGCTCACACACTCGAACGCCCAGCACGAGCGGCTCGTGACGCTGCTGCGTCGGGGCGAGGCCGCCGCCTCCGTCAAGCTCATCCGCGAGCACATCCGCGGCACCGAGCACATCCTGGCGGGCCTCATCTAGCACCCTCAGGGAGGTTTTGGCATTTCAGGAACGCCATGGCGTACCTGAATTGCCAAAACCGTTTCAGGTTGGCGAAAGCAGCTTGACGGTCACCGGGCCGCGGGCTGTATCGACCGCCGCGGTCCACCCTGCCGGGACGCCCGTCGAGCGTCCGGGGCCGAGGCGGCGGAGGCGGCCGCTCCAAAGCCGCCGTCCCGCCTGGGTGATCTCGACCACCGGGCGACGCAGCCGCTGTGAGGCACGCAGCAGGAAGCGGCCACGCGGCGGCGATTCCGGTCCGCTCACCACGTTCGGTGCGATCCAGCCGAGCGGCGCCTCGCACCGGATCGCGACGCGCGAATCGGGCCATTGCTCGTCATCCAGAAAACGCGTAACTGACATCGCGGCATGCCGTCCCGAGAGTGACGCGATATCTGCGGCCTCCGCGCCATGAAGCACGTTGCCGGCGGCGAACACCCCGCGCCGAGTGGTTCGCAGGCTGGCGTCGATGCCTGGTCCTAGCGTCTGCCGGTCGAGCTCGACGTCCGCGAGCACTGCAAGCTCGTGATCGGGGATCCAGTCGGCGGTGAAGACGACGAGATCGCAGTTCACCTCACGGGCTCGCCCGCCTTCCAGATCGGTCAGCTCGACCGCCTCCACGCGCTGGCGGCCGCGGATGGCGGTGATCGCCGTCCGGGTGAGGAGCGGGCAGCGGTAGCGGACGGCCGCGCCCATGCGAACCGGCGCAAACGTTTGATGCTCCGCTTGTTCGGTGACGATGGCGAGCGCCCGCGCGCCTCCGTGCGACAGCGTCAGGAGCGCCGAGAAGCTCACGTGCTCGGCGCCTACGATCACGGCGCGGCGTCCCGGCTGCTCTCCGCGGAGGTAGACGAGCTGCTCGAGCGTGCTCGTCGTCATCACGCCTTGCGGCCGGGAACCCGGAACGAGCCGTGATGCCCGCGGACGCTCGCGACACCCGGTCGCGAGCAGGATCGCCTTTGCCTCGAGCTCGTAGCGCCCGATGGACGACGTGATGGCCAGCCCGCCGCGCTCGCCCCAGCCCGTGACCTGCGCTTCGGCCCGGATCTCGGCGCCGGCTCGTGAGGCGAGCTCGCCAAGCCGTGCGGCGTACGCCGGCCCGGACATGACCCGGCGCAGGTCGCGGACCCCGAAGCCCTGGTGCTTCGCGTGCCGGGGGATCCCGCCCGGCGTCGCCTCGCGGTCGAGCACCACGACCCGGTCCGCTCCCGCGTGGCGCAGCTGCCTCGCGGCCGCCAGCCCAGCCGGGCCGCCGCCGACGATCGCGACCTCGCAGGCCTCGCGGCGCGGGGTCACCGGGCTCAACGGGACAGCTCCATGATCTCGGCGGGGCTGCGACCGGTGTCTTCGGCGAGGATCGCAGGCAGGTGCGCCGCGCAGAAGAAGCCCTGGCAACGTCCCATCAGGGCGCGAGTTCGCCGCCGCAGCCCGTCGAGGTCGGCCGGCGGAATCGGGCTACGTGCGGCGTCTCGAACCTCACCGCGGGTGACCCGCTCGCAGAAGCAGACGATGCGCCCGTACTCCGGATCGGCGGCGATCGCCTCCGCCCGCTCGTAGGGTCGCGGCGCCGCCTCGCCGATGTTGGGCATCTGAACCGCAGGAAGCCCCTCGTCGCGCTCGCGGAGCGCCAGCCCGGCACGGTCGAGCTCGTCGCGGACGTGCTCGGCGATCGCCATCGACGCGGTCAGCCCGGTCGAGCGGATCCCGCCGGCCCACGCGTAGCGATCCCGCGCGTCGGCCCCGATCTGATAGTCGGAGTGCTCGGTTGCCGCACGCAGCCCGACGTAGATCGCGGTGACCTCGTGGCGGGCAAGGTCGGGCATCAGGCGATCGGCCAGCGACCGCAGGTACGCGATGCCTTCGGCCGTCGACCCTGTGTCGTCCTTGTTCCGTGTGTCGACGGCGGTCGGACCGAGCATCACATTGCCGAAGACCGTCGGGGCAACCAACACTCCCTTGGTGGTTGCAGTGGGCACGGGAAGAATCGTGTGGCCGATCAGCGGGCGGGCGAGCTTGTCGTAGACGATCAGCTCGCCGCGACGGGGCGTCACCGTGAAGCCCTCGTGACCCGCCATGGCGTGCACCTCGTCGGAGCGAAGGCCAGCAGCGTTAATCACCCATTCCGCGCCCAGCTCGCCGCGCGTCGTCTCGACCCGCCAACCGCCGCCGTCGAGGTGCCGCATCGCGGTAACGGCCTCGGATCTGCGCAGCTCCACGCCCGCGAGCACTGCCTGCGTCGCGTACGCCAACGGCGGGGTGAATGGGCAGACGATGTGCTCGTCGGGCACCTCCAGCGCGCCGAGCGCGCCGGACCCGAGGTGGGGCTCGCGCCGATGGAGGGCCTCGCCCGAGATCTCGCTCACCCGCTCGTAGCCGCAGCGCTCGGCGTTCTCGCGGATGGCGCCGAAGCGTTCGAGCTCCTCCTCGCTCCAGGCCACCAGCAGCGCACCGGTGCGCTCGATCGGGATGCCGACCTCCTCCGCGTACGTCATCAGCAGGTCGTGGCCGCGCGCCACCAGCCGCGCCTCCAGGGTGCCGGGCTTCGCGTCGTAGCCAGTGTGGAGTATCGCGGTGTTGGCCTTGCTCGTTCCCGCGCCGACGTCCAGCCCCGCCTCGATCAGCGCGATGCGAAGCTCGAACCGAGCGAGCTCGCGGGCGATCGCCGCCCCAACGTCGCCGGCGCCGATGACGGCGACGTCGTACGCACCGTCAGAGGACGATCGCGCGCTCAACGAACTGGCGCCACTCGGCGTGAGCCCGCTTCCGCCATTCGGCGTCGCGACCCGGCTCCGTCCGCTCACCCACCGGGACTCGCTCGGCGATCTCGCGCGTCGATTCCCAGATGCCGGCGCCGACCGCGGCAAGCGCGGCCGCCCCGGCGACCGTGGCGTCGACCGCGCCGCGCTGCACCGAGACGCCGGTGGTGTCCGCCTGGAGCTGAAGGAGGGTGGGGTCGCGGGTCAGCCCGCCGTCCACCCGCAGAACGTCGACGGGCACCGTCCGCCACACCGCGTCGACCACGTCGGCGACGCGCCACGCGATCCCCTCCAGCGCGGCGCGGCCGATATGCGCCGGCCGCGCGCCCGCGGTAAGCCCCGCGATGACAGCCCGGGCCTCGGATGCCCACCATGGCGCGCCGACGCCGGCCAGCGCCGGCAGGAGGCGCACGCCGCCGCTGTCTGGGACTTCCGCTGCCAGCGCAGCAAGGGCTGCCGGGTCCTCCGCCAGCCCCAGGTCGCGGCTCAGCCACTCGAGCAGCGCACCCGCGGTGAACACCCCGCCATCGATCGCCCATTCCACGCTTCCGTTCACCCGCCACGCGACCGTCGGGAGGAGGCCGCCCGCCGGCCGCGGCCGCTCGTCGCCGGCGTTGGCGAGGACGAAGACCCCGGTGCCGTAGGTGGCCTTGACGCGGCCCGCCTCCACACAGCCGGCGCCGGCGAGCGCGGCCTGCTGGTCCACGAGCCGCGCGCGGAGGGGCAGTTCGGCGGACCATGACTCGTGAGAGAGGATCCCGAGGTCACCGGCCGTGTCCATGATCTCCGGCAACGCGTCGCCCCGGACGCCGAAGATCTCCAGCAGCCCCTGATCCCATTCGGGTGCGCCGAGCTGCGTGCGCGACGCCGTGGAGGAGTCGGTCGCGAACCCGGCGCCGAGGCGATCGCACAGGAACGAGTCCACTGTCCCCATCCGTGCGGTGCCGGCCTCGACGCCGCGCGCGACACCCTTGTCGTGGCTTAGTAGCCACGCCAGCTTTCCGGCGGAGAAGTACGGATCGAGCGGCATCCCGCTGCGCACTCTGATCTCGTCCGCACGGCCCTCCGACTCCAACCGATCGAGAACCTCCTGCGAGCGCTTGTCCTGCCAGGTGATCACCGGCGTGAGCGGCCGCCCGCTCTCGGCATCCCACGCCAGGACCGACTCGCCCTGGTGATCGAGGCCGCAGGCCGCAACGTCGGGCTCATCCGCGAGCAACTCCGCCACCGCATCGACCACGGCATCGACGATCACCTCGGGGTCCTGCTCGACCCAGCCAGGCCTCGGATGGGCGAGGGGCTTCTCCCGCCGCGCCTCCTTGACCGGACGCAGATCGGGGTCGAAGAGCGTCGCCTTCACCGCCGAGGTCCCCTCGTCGATCCCCAGCAGAAGGCTCATGCGGCAGTCGCAGTCATCGTGCAAGTCCCCAATCGGCCGGAAAAAGGGGTTGACATACCCGCTGCTGCGGGCGTAGTGTCCGCCTCATCCATAGGTCGGATCATCACACCAATTGGATGGGAGCGCGCCGTGCGCCCGCTGGTGACATCGACGGAGGAGGTAGCCCGTGCCCGATGAGGTGACGCGCCCGCCGGAGACCGTTCGACCGAGGGAGGAGATAGGTGCCGACGAACGACGCCTCCAGGAGCTCGGTTACCGCCAGGAGCTCTCGCGCGCCTGGAGCGGGTTCACGAACTTCGCGATCTCGTTCACGATCATCTCGGTCCTCGCCGGGACCTTCACGACGTTCTCCTTCGCGTGGTTGCACGGCGGGCCCGTGGCCGCATCGATCGGCTGGCCGGTCCTCTGCGCCTTCGTCCTGATGGTCGCGTTCTCGATGGCGGAGCTGACCTCGAAGTACCCGACGGCGGGCGGCCCCTACTGGTGGGCGCACGACCTCGGCGGCAAGGGCTGGAGCTGGATGACCGGATGGTTCAACATCGTCGGCCTGGTCGGCATCGTCGCCTCCGTCGCCTACGGCTGCGCGTTCTTCCTCTTCAATCTGCTCGCGCTCTACGGCGTGAATGTCATCGGGATCAACTTCGCCGACGACGTCCACATCCTCTCCGAGACGTTCCTGCTGTTCATGATCATCCTCGCGCTCTACACGCTGGTGAACATCTTCGCCGACCGCATCCTGGGCTTGATGAACAACATCTCCGTCGGCTGGCACGTGCTGGGGGTCGCCGTGATCATCGCGCTGTTGATCTTCGTCCCGGCCGACCACCAGAACGCGGACTTCGTATTCACCCAGCTGTTCAACGAGAGTGACACCTTGGGCGGCACGACCTCCGGCATCGGCTTCTGGTTCCTGGTGATGCCTGTCGGCTTCCTGCTGGCGATGTACACGCAGACCGGCTACGACGCCTCAGCGCACACCGCGGAGGAGACCGTCGGTGCGGCTAAGTCGGCTGCACAGGGCGTCTGGCGATCGGTCTTCTGGTCGGCCCTGATCGGCTGGCTCGTCCTCCTGGCGTTCCTGTTCGCCGCAACGCACGTCGGGGCGGTCAATAACTCCGGGGGTGCCGTGTTCGGGATCTTCGATTCCGCCCTGGATCCGTGGGCGGCGAAGATGGTGGTCCTCATCGCCACGGTAGGCCAGTTCTTCTGCGGCGCCGCGGGGCTCACGAGCGCATCGCGTACCTGGTACGCGTTCTCGCGGGATCGTGGCATGCCGGGCTGGTTCATCTTCCGCCGGGTGAACCGCGACAGGGTGCCGTTCAACGCCGTTATCGCGGTCGCCGTGGCGTCGCTGGCGATCAGCTGGCCGGCGCTATTTGGCAAGAACGACATCCCGTTCGCCTTCTTCGCGCTCACCGGAATCTGCACCGTTGGGCTCTATCTCGCCTACATCCTTCCCGTGGTCCTGAGGGTGCGGCGGGGCGACAGCTTCGAACCGGGCCCGTGGAACCTGGGTCGCAGGTACAAGCTGGTGAACGGACTGGCGATCCTCTTCGTGATTGCCGTGGTGTACAGCCTCAACCTTCCATACGACCCGAGCGGGTTGCCGTGGAACGACAAGTTCGAGGCGGCGAACGTCAATTACACGCCGTTCGCGATCGTGTTGCCGCTCATCTTCGGAGTCTGGTACCTGATCTCGGCGAAGAACAAGTACCAAGGCCCGGTGCGCACGCTCGAGGAGGACGTAGTTACGCGTGAGTAGCGCCACCGACCTCCGCACCGCCCGCGCGACGACGCCCGCGTGAGCGCGCCGCGGCCAGGCGGCCCTGGCGGGACCCGCGGGATGCTGTCGCTGGACGAGCTTCGCGACGAGGCGGAGTCGGGGGCGATCGAGACCGTCGTCGCGGCCTTCACGGACATGCAAGGTCGCCTGTTCGGGAAGCGGATCCAGGTCGAGTACTTCCTCGACGAGGTCACGGACCACGGGATCGAGGGCTGCGACTACCTGCTGGCGCTCGACATGGAGATGGAGCCGGTGCCGGGGTACGAGATGGCCAACTGGGAGAAGGGCTACGGGGACTTTGGCATCAGTCCCGACATGGCGACGCTTCGGCGGATCCCCTGGCTCGACCGCACGGCATTCGTCGTGTGCGACGTGGTCGAGGAGGACGGCTCACCGGTCGTTGCGTCTCCCCGCCAGGTCCTGATCGCTCAGTACGAGCGCGCCGCCGAGATGGGATACACGCCCATGTTCGCGTCCGAGCTCGAGTTCTTCCTGTTCAAGGAGAGCTACGCGGAGGCGCACGAGAAGGGCTACCGCGACCTCACTCCGACGATCCCCTACATACTCGACTACCACATCCTCGCGACGACGATGGACGAGGCGTACCTCGGGGCGATCCGGCGCGGGATGCAGGGCGCCGGGATCCCGGTCGAGTTCTCCAAGGGAGAGGCGTGGCTGGGCCAGCACGAGGTGAATGTCCGCTACGCGGACGCGATCACCTCGGCCGACCGCCACACGATCTACAAGAACGGGGTCAAGGAGATCGCCTTCTCGAACGGGATCTCGGCGACGTTCATGGCGAAGACCTCCGAGAAGGACATCGGGAGCTCGTGCCATATCCACTCCAGCCTGGTCGACGGGGACGGCGACAACGTCTTCGTCGACGATCATCACGAGACGGACACCTTCCGCCATTACCTCGGCGGGCTGCGGCGGCACATCAGGGAGCTGGCGCTCTTCATCGCCCCGGCGGTCAACTCCTACAAGCGCTACGCGGCGGAGAGCTGGGCTCCCACCTCGGTCTCGTGGGGCCGCGACAACCGCACGTGCGGCTTCCGGATCGTCGGCCACGGGCCCTCTCACCGTGTGGAGTGCCGCATCCCGGGCGCCGACGTGAACCCGTACCTCGGCTACGCGGCAGTGCTCGCGGCGGGCCTCGACGGGATCCAGAACAAGCTCGATCCCGGGCCGGAGCTCGTTGGCAACGCGTACGAGGCCGCCGAGGCGGAGCCGTTCCCATCGAGCCTCAACGAGGCGCTCGAGCTCTGGGAGAGCAGCGACCTCGCCAAGCAAGCCTTTGGAGGGGCAGTGCACAAGCACTACCTGAACTACGGGCGCTACGAGCAGAAGGACTACGAGCGCGTCGTCACAGATTACGAGCGACGGCGCATGTTCGAGCGCGGCTAGCCTCCGATCCCGTGAGCGATTGCGCGATCGGGATCTGCGCCGCAGTCGAGCGGGTCCGGAGAGACCCATGGGACGAGGTCGTGACGATGGTCCAGCGGACCTATCCGGACGCGGTCCAGCGAGCGGGCGCCCTTGCGCTCATCTTGCCGCCCGACGAGGCCGTCTCTGAGTCGCCCGACCTGGTGCTCGATCGGATCGACGGCCTGCTGCTCGCAGGGGGCACCGACGTCGACCCCGCGAACTACGGCGCGGAGCGCCATCCGGAGATCGGCGTCACGTGGCCCGAGCGGGATCGGTTCGAGATCGCGCTGACGCGCCGCGCGATCGAGCGCGAGATCCCGCTCCTCGGCGCCTGCCGGGGCATGCAGATCGTGAACGTCGCGCTGGGGGGGACGCTCCACCAGCACCTTCCGGAGGTGCTCGGCACGAACGTCCACCGCCACACGCCGGGCGTGTTCGGCGACCACGAGGTCAGGCTCGAGCCGGGCTCGCTCGCGGCCCGGGCGGTCGGCGCCGAACGCACCGTTGTCAAGTCCCACCACCATCAGGGCATAGCGGCCCTCGGAGAGGGACTCGTGGCGACGGGCTGGTCGACGGACGACCAGCTGATCGAGGCGGTCGAGGTCCCCGATGAGCCATACGAGCTCGGTGTTCTGTGGCATCCGGAGGAGGACGAGGCGAGCCGGGTAATAGCCTCGCTGGTCGACGCCGCACGCATGAAGGTGAGAGTGACTTGACGACGCAGCAGGCAGAGCGCAGCGCCGAGCTCGACGTCATCGAGCCGGCGACCGAGGACGTCATGGCGACCGTGCCGCGAGCCGGGGCAGAGGAGACGGACGCGGCGGTCGCGCGCGCGAAGGAGACATTTCCGGCCTGGCGTTCCGTGTCGCCGGGGGATCGCTCAACGCTCCTGCATCGCCTGGCCGACGCCCTCGAGGAGCGCCAGGGCGATCTGGCCACCATCGAGGCGCGCAACGCTGGCAAGCCGATCGCCGACGCGCGCGGCGAGATGGAGATGGTGGTGCAGACCTTCCGCTACTACGCCGCCGCACCGGAGCGCCTGCTCGGGCAGACGATCCCGGTCGCGGGCGGGGTCGACATGACGTTCCGCGAGCCCCTCGGAGTCGTCGGGCTGATCGTCCCGTGGAACTTCCCGCTCGTGATCGCCTCGTGGAAGGTTGCGCCCGCGCTCGCCGCCGGGAACACCGTCGTGCTGAAGCCGGCCGAGCTCACGCCGCTCACCGCCCTCGAGCTCGAGCGGATCGCGCTGGAGGCCGGCCTCCCGGAGGGCGTCGTGAACGTCGTCGCAGGGCCCGGGAGCGTGGCCGGACGGCGGCTGGTGGAGCATCCGGACGTCGCGAAGATCGCCTTCACCGGCTCGACCGAGGTGGGGCGGGGCATCGCGCAGGGGGCGGCCGCGACAATCAAGCGCGTCACGCTGGAGCTCGGCGGCAAGTCCGCGAACGTGATCTTCGCCGACGCCGACCTTGAGGCGGCCGCCGCCGCCGCGCCGCTTGCCGTCTTCGGCAACGCGGGACAGGACTGCTGCGCGCGCTCCCGCATCCTCGTCGAGCGCTCCGGGATGGAACGCTTCATGGCGGCGCTGGAGCAGGAGGTCAAGTCCCTACGGGTCGGCGACCCCCTCGACGAGTCCACGCAGATGGGACCGCTGATCTCGGCGGATCAGCTCGAGACCGTGGCCTCCTACGTCCCCGACGACGCGCCCGTCGCCATGCGTGGAAGCGCGCCCGACGGCCGAGGCTACTGGTTCCCACCGACGGTGCTGGCTCCGGTCTCGAACTCGGATCGCGCGGCGGCGGAGGAGATCTTCGGCCCCGTCGCCTGCATCATCCCCTTCGACGACGAGGCGGACGCGATCCGGATCGCCAACGACACGATCTACGGCCTGTCCGGGTCGATCTGGACGCGCGACGGCGCGAAGGCACTGCGGGTCGCGCGCGCGATCGAGACGGGCGTCGTCTCGATCAATTCGAACACCTCGGTCCGAGTCTCCACGCCGTTCGGCGGCTTCAAGCAGTCGGGCGTCGGACGGGAGCTAGGGCCAGACGCCCTCGGCCACTACACCGAGGTCAAGAACGTCTTCTACGCGATCGACCAGAGCTGATGGGCCGCCTCGACGGCAAGGTCTGCGTGATCACCGGCGCTGCGAGCGGCATCGGGGCCACCTCGGCTCGGCTGTTCGGCGCCGAGGGGGCACGAGTCGCCGGGGTCGACGTCGCAACCGAGGCCGAGGGAGAGCTCGCCATCGAGGCGGATGTCACCGACGAGGACCAGGTCCGGGAGATGTACGACCGGGTGCGGCGCGAGTTCGGCCACATCGACGTGCTGTTCAACAACGCCGGAATCAGCCCGCCCGATGACGGGTCCGTCCTCGACACGTCGCTGGAGGCATGGCAGCGCGTTCAGGACGTGAACCTGCGAAGCGTTTTCCTGTGCTGCAAGCACGGCATCCCACACCTGCTGGACGGAGGCGGGGGATCGGTGATCAACACGGCCTCGTTCGTGGCGACGATGGGATCCGCCGTCTCCCAGATCTCCTACACCGCCTCCAAAGGCGGCGTCCTGTCGCTGTCGCGCGAGCTCGGGGTTGAGTTCGCGCGGCGGGGCGTTCGCGTCAACGCCCTCTGCCCCGGGCCGGTGAGCACACCGCTACTGCGCGACCTCTTCGCCAAGGATCCGCAGAAGGGCGCGCGCCGGCTCGTGCACCTGCCGATGGGCCGCTTCGCGGAGCCCGAGGAGATCGCGCAGGCGGCCGCGTTCCTGGCCAGCGACGAATCCTCCTACGTGACGGCCTCGGCGTTCCTCGCGGACGGCGGCCTGTCGGGCGCCGACCACACGCCCGAATAGCGTCAAGAAAGCGACCACACAGCGCGCGGCCGAGCTCGTTCCACGCCGCGATGGACGCGCGCGTCCGCGCGCGGAGCGCCTCCGGATCGAGCCCGATCCGCACCGCGTCGGGATCGCTTCGATAGTCGTCGATCCAGCGCTCCGCGTCCACGGCCGTGACCTCGGCGTGGAACTGGATGCCCCAGGTCGGGCCCGCGAGCCGAAAGGCCTGGAGACACACGCGGCTTGTGGCGAGCGCCGTCGCGTTCGGTGGAAGCGACGCCTCGTAGCTGTGCCACTGGAAGGCATCGAAGCGTCGCGGAAGGCCACCGAAGATCGGATCGTCGGCGCCCTCGGGCGTGGCCTCCACCCCGTGCCAGCCGATCTCGGGGTCGCGCGCAGGCCGCGGCGTCGCGCCCGCGGCGGCGGCCACCAGTTCACCGCCGAGGCACATGCCGAGGAGCGGGACGCCGCGCTCGATCAGCTCCGCAAGCAGCGCCTTCTCGTCCCCGAGCCACGGGTGCTGGTCCTCTTGGTCGGGGTGCATCGCCCCGCCGAAAGTGAGCACGGCGTCGTATCCCAGCGGGTCCGCGGACGGCGGGGCGTCGGAGATCATCCACTGGTCGAGTTCGACGCCGCGAACGCGCATCGCGTCGGCGAAGACGCCGGGTCCCGCGTCCGGTTGGTGCACGATCGCCAGCGCGCGCATCGGCGGAGTCTTGCAGCGCTTGCAGCGCCCCACTCCCACGGTTGTCGGGTTAGTTCCCCATACAGGACATAACCCGACAACCGCGCAACGGACTCCCTCGACGCCGGCGGTTAGGGTGCTGGGCTAATGAGCATCCTCGGGTGGATCATCCTCGGGCTTCTGGTCGGCGCGATCGCGCGGGCGCTGGTCCCAGGCCCGACGGAGCCCAGCGGCTGCATCGGGACCCTCGCGGTCGGGATCCTCGGCGCGCTCATCGGCGGATTCATCGCCAGCGCCCTCGGCGTCGGTCACATCGGGCACTTCTTCGATCTCGGCACCTGGCTCATCGCGATCGCCGGCGCCGTGATCCTGCTGCTGATCATCCGGGCTGTCGCGGGCCCGCCCGCGCCGCGATAGCCGCCTCGCCGTCGGAAAATCCGCCCACGGTGCGGCTGCTGAGTGTTACCTTGGTTAGACGCCCATTCGGGCAAGTAGGAAGGCTGATGAAGCGGTAGCTGAACGGCTTCACGTGCCAGGCAGTTCCGCGGCATTGGAGCAGCAAGGGAACGCGGAGGCGCGCAATGGCAACTGGCACCGTGAAGTGGTTCAACGAGGAGAAGCGCTACGGCTTCATCACCCCCGACCAGGGCGGACAGGACCTGTTCGTCCATCAGACCGCGATCGCCGACGGCGTGCGCAGGTTGACCGATGGTGTAAAGGTGGAGTACGAGGCGGAGGACGGGCCCAAGGGCCCGAAGGCGATGAACGTTAGGATCGTCGCGTAGCTCCGCCCAGCTCCTCCCTGCTCAGATCCTCAAGGAGGTTCTCGGCCCTCGGGGCGCGCCCGTCCTCCAACACGATGATCGTGCCCGGCCAGTAAGGGTTGTCCGCCGCGCTCTTTCCCAGCAGCCACGGGGCGTGGATCCAGCTGCCGGTGTTCCATAGCCGTGTGCCGCGCTCGAGGCGCCACCCCGCTTCGGCCTGCAGCGGACCGCGGCGGTGGGTGTGCCCGAAGATGACGTGATCGGCGTTGATGCCGAGCCCGCGCACGACCTCGCCCATCGCCGCGAGGCCGGCTCGGGTGATCGCCCCGGGGGAGAGGTCGGACTTCACCGGGCCGAGTCCGAGCCGGTTCGCCACCCCCACGGCGCCGGGCAGCGCGACCGTGCCCAGCAGGAGCCCGCGGATGCGGGCCGCGCGGCCGTACCCGCCTGCGGTCGCCTGCCACAGCCATGCGGACGGGTTCGCTCCAGCCAGCCGCTCCGCTGGCGAGCCGCTCTGGGCAAGCGCGAAGAGCAACGCATAGAGCGGAGCCTGCACGCGCTCGTAGTCGGCGGGCGAGGCTGATCCGGGCTCCGGGCGCTCGCCGGGCTCCTGCGCTGCGGCCTCCTGGGGGCCGCCGATCGCCCGCTCGACTGCAGCCACTGCAAGGCGCTCGAAGCTAGGCACGGTCAGATGGCGGTCCAGGTAGTGGCCATGCATAGCGTAGATGCCTGGCGCGAGCCACAGGCCCGGATAGGCGAGCTCGACCTGGCCGCGCCTCAGTCCGGCCACGAGCACCGCGAGCGAACCGCCCTCGGCTCCGATCCGCTGCTCCAGCCCGAGCGGCGCCGCTCCGTCCAGGCGCCGGCGCTCGAGCCACTCGTCGAGCAGGTGGTGGTCGTGATTTCCGGGAACCACCACCAGGCGCGCATCCCCGATCACCTCGCCGAGCTCGTCGAAGAACGGACGCGCGGCCTCGATCGCCGCCGCGAGCGGCAGGTCGCGAAGCTCAACGGCGTCGCCCAGGAGAACGACCTCGTCCGCATCGCGGATCGCGGCCCAAAGCCGCTCGCGGAACTCGGGGCGCCGGAGCAGGTCGATCCCGGCGCTCGAGGCGAGGTGGAGATCGGAGAGGACGACCGTCTTCCGGGAACCGCGAGCCACGTCCCACATCCTGCCCGCTCCGAGCACCCAGCATGCGGCACGCACGTCCCTCGGCCCACCCGCGACCCGGGTGGCGGCAAGACGTGACGAATTGCGCGACGGACGGTGCCGACCCTGTGCACGACGTCCCCTCGACGCCGCGCAAGCGACCCCTCGAGGGCGAAGCTAGGATCGCCCCCATGCCGACCGGGGCCTTCCGCACCCCCGATGGGCGGTTCGAAGGGCTTTCCGAGTTGCCGTTCGAGCCGCATTATCGCGAGGTGGACGGCCTGCGGCTGTGCCACATCGACGAGGGCGAGGGCGCGCCAGTCGTCTTCTTCCACGGCGAGCCGACCTGGTCGTACCTGTGGCGCAAGGTGATTCCGCCGGTCCGGGAAGCCGGGTACCGCTGCATCGCCCCGGACTACGCGGGCTTCGGCCGCTCCGACAAGCCCACGGACGTGGGCTGGTACACGTATGACCGCCACACAGCGGTCATCGCATCGCTCTTCGAGGACCTCGACCTGCGCCACGCAACGGTCGTCGTGCACGACTGGGGTGGCCCGATCGGGCTGCGCCTGGCCGCCGAGCATCCGGATCGAATCGCGCGGATGATCGTGATGGACACAGGCCTGTTCACCGGCGAGCAACCGATGTCCGACGCCTGGTGGCGGTTCCACGACTTCGTCGCGCGGACCGAGGATCTGCCGATCGCCATGCTCGTGCGAAACGCATGCGCTCGCGGGATGGACGACGAGGTGGCCGCCGCGTACGAGGCCCCGTTCCCTGTGGCCGAGTCCAAGGCCGGGGCCAAGGCGTTCCCCCTGATCCTCCCGACGTCGCCGGACATGCCGGGCGCGGCGGAGGGAAAGCGCGCCCAGGAGGCGCTACGGGCGGATCGGCGGCCGATGCTGGTCCTGTGGGCCGACTCCGACCCGGTGCTGCCGTTCACCGTCGGCGAGGCGTTCGCGAGCCTGATGGGAGCGGATCCGCCGACCAAGATCGAGAACGCTTCGCACTTCCTGCAGGAGGACGCCGGAGGGGAGATCGGCTGGCTGATCGTCGACTGGCTCAGCGCCTGAGCTCAAGGCCGCCCCACAGGATCTCCAGGGCGGCCGAAGCGGTTGCGGCCGGGTCTCCTCCCAGGGCAGCGGCCTGGGCCGCGGAGAACATGCATCCGGCGCTGAGCGCAAGGGCGGCCTGGCCAGGATCCACCCCCTGGCGCACGTAGCCGCGGCGCTGGCCCTCGGCGACCAGCTCGGCCACCAAGCCGATGACGGGCTGGGGATGGCCGCCGACCAGCGCGGCGAAGCGCGCCGGATTCGCCATCACCTCAAGCACCGCCGCCGCGTGGAGCTTCGGCGAAAGCTTCCCCGCCCGAAGGAGCTCCTCGAATGTCCGCTGAATCACGGTCCGGACGTTGAGGCGCCGGTCGCGCAGGCCTCGCTCGGCGATCGGGCGGACGCGATCCCGGAAGTGCCGGGCCGCGCCCTCGAGGAGCACGTCCTCCTTGCGGGGGAAGTAGCGGAAGAAGGTGGCCCAACTGACCCCGGCGTCCGCGATCACGTCCTCAACGCGCGTGTCCGCGATTCCCAGGCGCTCGTAGCGGGCGATCGCGGCCTCGTAGAGCCGGTCGCGCTTCTCTGCGCCGCGGGCTTGGGTGGGCGGCGCGGGAAGCGGCGACCGGCCCCCATCGCCCCCATAGCCGACCAACGGAGCGCCGGCTCGAGAATCCCTCCGCGAAGCCATATGCAATATGGTACATTACGGACCGATATCGAGTATGGGTTCGATGGTGGCGACGCCGAGCGCGACGATTCGTTTTGGGGTCGGGCGGCGGGATAGGATCGTCGGGACGCACGGAGGCGTCCTCGCAAGGGAGCCGAGTGATTCCGTGCCAATAACCGCACAGCGGGGAGCGAGCACATGAGCGCCGCGCTCTACGCAATCGGCCGGACCTGCGTCCGGCACAAGTGGATCGTCCTGCCGGCCTGGATCGCCGTGCTGATCGCGACGGTACTGCTCGCCAACCACTTCGGCCGGAATACGAGCAACGACCTGACGCTGCCGGGCACGGGCTCGACCAACGCCCAGGATCTGCTGAACGCCGACCTCCCGAACCAGGCGAACGGCACGAACCCGGTCGTGATGCAGGCTCCTCAGGGCAAGCTCACATCGGCCGCGAACTCCACGGTGGTCAGGGACACCGTCCGGTCGCTGAACAAGGCGCCGCACGTGACCAAGGCCGTGAGCCCCCTGAGCTCGCAGGGGGCGGCGTTCCTGAGCAAGGACGAGCGGATCGGCTACATCTCGCTGACGATCGGGCTGAGCCAGAGCGACCTGACCGAGGAGCAGGCCCAGGACATCATCGACCACGAGAAGCCGGCCACCGATGCCGGCTTCGAGGTTGCGAACGGCGGCTATCTCGGGAACGCCGTATCGAAGCCGCATGTCGAGTCCAGCGAGGTGATCGGCCTGATCGCCGCCGTGATCATCCTGATCTCGATGTTCGGCACGGTCACCGCGATGTCGCTGCCGATCATCACGGCGCTGGTGGGCGTGGGAACCGGCCTCGCCGCCATCGGCCTGCTCGGTCACGGCATCTCGGTGCCCACCGTGGGGCCGACGCTCGGAACGATGCTCGGGCTCGGCGTCGGGATCGACTACGCGCTCTTCATCGTCACCAGACACAAGGGATTCATGGAACAGGGGTTTGCGGTGGAAGAGGCGGCGACCCGGGCCGTGACCACCGCGGGCGGCGCTGTGGTATTTGCCGGAGGCACCGTCGTCATCGCGCTCGTGTCGCTGGCCGTCGCCCAGATCCCGCTCGTGAGCGCCCTCGGCTACTCGGCGGCGGTCGTGGTGGCGATCGCGATCCTGACCGCCATCACCCTGATCCCGGCCCTGCTCGCGATCATGGGCAAGCGGATCGACGCGCTGCGGGTCCCGTTCATCAAGCCGCCCCCGCACGATCACCGGCCACATGGCTGGGCGCGCTGGGCACGCTTCATCGGGCGCATCCCGATTCCGGCGATGCTCGTCGCCGTCGCGATCCTGCTGGTGCTGGCGATCCCCGTGCTCAACCTGGAGCTCGGCCAGCAGAACAACGGCCAGCTGCCGAAGTCCACGACGGTGAGGCAGTCCTATGACCTGCTCCGCGAGGGCTTCGGCCCCGGCGTCAACGGGCCGCTCCTGATCGCGGTCGACTCCGGCTCCGATCGATTCCACAACGACCAGAAGAAGCTGAATCAGCTCAAGAGCCAGCAGCAGAAGTCCGAGCAGCAGGCGATAAGTCAGACCACGGCCCAGCTGGAGGCGCAGGGAGTTCCGCCGGACCAGGCGCAGTCGGAGGCCACACGTCAGGTGAAGTCGCAGCCGCCGACGAAGAAGCAGAAGCAGGCGCAGCAACAGGAGCAGTTCTTGAAGACGAAGGCGAGCGACCCGCGCCTCGTCCACCTGCAAAACCAGATCGGCAAGGCCACGGGCGTCAAGGACGTGTCGGCCGCCGTCGTCGACAAGTCCGGCAGCGCCGCGTCGTTCAGCGTCGTCCCGACCACCGCGCCCTCCGCGGACGCTACCACCGATCTCGTGAACCACCTGCGGGAGACCGTCATCCCGAAGGCCGACAAGGGAACTACGCTCACCGCCTACGTCGGCGGCCAGACCGCGTCCTATATCGACCTCGCCTCTCGGATCAGCGACAGGCTGGTGCGCGTGATCGCGGTCGTGATCGCGCTGAGCCTGATCCTTCTGCTGATCGCCTTCCGCTCGATCGTGGTCCCACTGACGTCGGCGTTGATGAACCTGCTCTCGGTGGCGGCCTCTTACGGCGTGCTCACGTTCGTGTTCCAGGAGGGGCACGGGGCGAGTCTCCTTGGCGTCGATGGCGGAGCGACTCCGATCGTGAGCTACGTCCCCCTGATGATGTTCGCGATCCTGTTCGGGCTCTCGATGGACTATCAGGTGTTCCTGCTCAGCCGGATGCGCGAGCACTTCGAGGAGTCCGGCGACAACCACGAGGCGGTCGTCGATGGGCTCACGGTGAGCGCCAGGGTGATCACCTCCGCAGCGCTGATCATGGTCGCCGTGTACACGAGCTTCATCCTGAACGGCCAGCCCGTGGTCAAGGAGTTCGGCTTGAGCCTCGCGGCCGCGATCGCCATCGACGCGTCGATCGTCCGCTGCATCCTCGTCCCGTCGGTCATGGTGCTGCTCGGCAAGCGCAACTGGTGGCTTCCGCGCGCGCTCGGCCGCCTGCCCCGGGTCGGGATCGAGGGCGAGGAGTACTTCAAGGGCCGCGACGCGGCCGCCCCGGCCACGGGAACGAGTCCGCGCGCGTAGGGCCGCTCAGAGCTTCAGCACGACGAGGGAGGTGATGAGCTCGGCGAGCGGGCCCGTCGGGATCCCGCCGATCGTCCCCGTGCCTTTGGCGACGACGATGCGTCCGCCCTCGCTCTCGAGCTCCATGTCGAGCCGGATCGGGATGAAGCTCCGGCCCAGGACCTGATCGCCCAGATAATTAATGAGGGCGCCGCCGGGCAGCCCGGCCTCGGACGCGCCGTAGGACGCGAGGTCGGTGGGGTCGGTGCGCCCCCGGGCGACGAGGTGATACGGGGCGGCAGGCGCGACGCGGGTCAGATCGAAGGTGGCGAGCGTGAACGGGCCGACCCGAAGGTCGTCGAGGTTCACAGCGACGCGGTCGTAGCCGTCGAGCTTGGAGAGGACGTCGCCGCTCGCCGACTCGGAGGTGAGGTCGAGGTCATGTCCGCTCACCGCGATCCTGCTGCCGTCGCCGAACAGCAGGCGGACCGCTGGGAAGGCGGACATGGATACGTCGGCGCTGCCGCCCGCCGCCGTCAGCCGGTCCTCGACGCGGTTCTCGACAATTGGCGGGATCACGAGCTGGCTGATCCCGAGGAGCGCGAGCAGCACGAGCGCGACGATCACGAGGCGGCGGAGCACGATCGCCACAGGTTCGCATTCGAGGCATATTCGCGGCCGTTCAGGGCGCGTCGCGGCATTCAGCCGTGGGCTGCACTCACCAGGGCTCGGGCTTTCGTCGCGGCCGCGACGTTGCCTTTGCGCTCGTAGACGCTCGCGGCCTCGATAGCCGCCGCGCGTGCCTCCTCCGCCCGGCCGGCGAGCGTTCGCCGAGGGCCCTCCGTCCAGATCCTTACCCAGGAACGACCTGGTGAGCCGTCATCGCGGCACGTAATAGCTTGCCTGCTCGTGCGGCCGCTCGACGAGCAGACGATCCTGATCACGGGGTCGACCGGCGGGCTTGGCCTGGCGACCGCTGAGCGGCTGGTGCGGAGCGGGGCGACCGTGCTCGTTCACGGGCGCTCGGAGCAGAAGCTCGAGCGGACGCTGGCGAAGCTCGCGGATCGCGGCGCCCGCGTACGAGGGTTCGTCGCCGACCTGGCCTCCCTGGAGGAGGTGCGGAGGCTGGCGCGTTGCGTCCAGGACGGCATGGATCGGCTCGACGTGCTGGTGAACAACGCGGGCGTAGCGGTGATGGACGGACGGCGGACGAGTCGGGACGGCTTCGAGCTGACGTTCGCCGTCAACTACCTGTCGCACTTCCTGCTGACGGCGCGGCTCATGCCGCTCGTCCGGCGGTCGGCGCGGGCGCGGATCCTGAACGTGGCCTCGATCGGGCAGGCGAGGGTCGACCTCGACGACCCGATGGCCGAGCGGCGGGAATGCGACGGATTTCTCGCGTACCGTCAGAGCAAGCTGGCGCAGATCATGTTTACGTTCGAGTTGGACAGGCGGCTGCGGGAGGCGGGAGTTGGGGGCGTTACCGTCAACGCACTTCACCCGGCGACGCTGATGGACACGCAGATGGTCCGGGAGACGTTCGCGCGCGCGATGAGCGAGGTCTCCGAGGGGGCGGAGGCGCTCAGTCGCCTAGTCGCGGATCCCGGGCTCGATCGGGTGAGCGGGCGTTACTTCGACCAGCTCGAGGAGTGGGCGCCGCATCCGCAGGCATACGACGCTGAGGCTCGTCGGCGGCTGTGGGGGCTGAGCGAGGAGCTGGTGGGGGAGAAGTTTGAGCTCCGACGCCGTCACCCGAACGACGTTTGGGGACTTGGGGTCGCCACCGCGTACCCGAATCCCCAAACCTCCTCCGGGTAGTTAGCTCGCGCGCTGGCGCTGAAGCTCTCTGAGCGGCGGCCACTCGGAGGGCGGCCCGGCGGGGCGGCGGACCTTTTCGGGCGCACCAGCGGGCAGGCCATCCAGAAGCTCGCGGTTGCGCGGATCGGCGAGCTGCCGGGCGACGGTGCGGCGGGCGACCTCGATGACCTTGTTCCGGTTGCCCCTGCGCATGAGGTTCGGTCCCATCGCCTCGAGGTCCTCGCGAAGCGGCTGGATCAGGACGACCTCGGTCCCGGTGGCACGGAGCCTCCTCGTCTCGTGACCGAGCCGGCGGCCGGAGGCGCGCTGAAAAACGAGGTTGACGGCGTCGCGGGGATTGATTGCGCGGAGGGGGTGGAGGGTGGAGGTGGGATTGAGGCAGATGACGAGGTCGAGCCCCTCGCTGCGGAGGATGTCGGCGTTCGAGGTGGAGTAGATGCCGCCATCGACATAGCGGCGGCCGTTGATCGCCACCGGGTGGTAGAGGCCGGGGATCGCGCATGAGGCCGCGACGGCATCCGCCAGGTCCACCGGCGGGGAGCCGGGGCGGCCAAACGCCGTACGCCGGCCGGTCTCGTAGTCGCAGGTGACGATCCAGAGGTTGGGATGCGGGCTCCAGCCTGAGGGGACGACGCTCCGGATGGTGCCCTTCAGACCGTCGACCGAGAAGATGCCGCGCGGGAGCCAGCCCGTGGCGATGGTGGCGGGCGTGTAGCGACGGGGGCTGGCAAGGGTGCGGAGCGCGAGGCGCCAGGAGCCGGGCCCGATCGGTGGAAGGGCGCGCTGGAGCTGGAAGGCGGCGCCGGCGGAGCGGTCGGACTCGGAGGCGGGGCGGCCGCGGGCGTCGTTTACGTTCTGGAAGGTCTCCCCGCGCGAGTGGGCCACCATGAACCAGGGCGGGACTCCCGAGGCGCAGAGGGCGCCGATCATCGCTCCGGCGGATGTGCCCACGACGTACTCGGCGGAGGCGGGATCCCACCCGGTCTCCGAGGCAAGGGCGTCGAGTCCGCCGGTGAGCCAGGCGCCGCCCTGTATGCCCCCGGCGCCGAGGACGAGCCCAACCCTCATTCGTCACACCCCCGTCTCACTTTCGACACAAACGTTACCCATGGGCGCGGATTTCCCCTGCAAATTCCCGCACTCCGGATCGAGTGGAGCAGTGGGAACGCTAGGGTGTCCAATCCTCCATTCGACGCTCAACGTCATCGCCCGCGAGTGGATGAGACGTACCGACCATCGATTTACCGCCTGTTGCGTGTGCCAGTCCGACTACACGGCGACGGCAGCGTCGCCTAATGCTCGAGCGCGTCGGCATCAAGGAACGAACCGCTAGATTTGGGTTTCCACGCGGCTGTGGAGGAACTGGAAGACTCGCGACGTTCAGGTCGTCGTGCTCGAAAGGGCGTGGGGGTTCGAATCCCTCCAGCCGCACCTCTCAACCCGCCATTTCGAGCGGCAAATCAGCCGACCACTGGTATCCTCGCCCGCCGACCTGCCGCTATCGTCTAGGGGACTAGGACGCCGGATTCTCAGTCCGGAAACCCGGGTTCGAATCCCGGTAGCGGTGCCTCTTGGTTGTTCGTCTGCTGTGTATGTCGAGCGGCAGCCCAAAGTGCGTCACGAGACCTAAAGGCCAGAGGTCGCGTCGGGTTGCTTCACAACCGGGGCCTCCCAGACCCGGATACCTCCCGGCTTCATCTGACAGGCACTTCCGCTTCTCGCGCGAAGGAGCAGCGGCTCCGCGGCGTCGCTCGGCTGCCGGTGGTCGTCCAAAGCAAGAGCGGCGTCAGAGTTGAAGCTAATTCAAATGACGTGCTCAAGGACGAGCATCTGCCGATTGGAGACCAGATGCTCCAAATCATCAGCCAACTGCTGGACCCGTTCCTCAGCCTGTCGCTCCCAGTTCTCGACGTTGACGATCTCGGCGATCAACACGTAATCGGCCGCTCCACCCCCGCCAGCCTGTCCGGGCACATCGGTCGGCCGTGTCAATCGCCAATCCGACATCGTGTCCAGCGAGCCACGGACGATGTCTTTGTCGCTGGCCATCAGACGCTCAAACTCCTCGGCTAGCTCGGGCGAGCGCAGAGAAAACCACATGACCAGCGTCGCCGCCGCCATCATACGAACCTATTGATGAAGTCGAGCGAGGTCTGGGCGACCTCGCGCCAGCCGCTGTCGATGGTCAGCGCGTGGCCGCGGTTGGGGATCTGCTTGATCTCGGTGACGCCGGGGTTGCGGCTCTGGCGCTTGTAGGAGGCGTTGGTGATCGCCCGGTGGACCGTGTGGTCCTTCTCGCCGCCGATGAGAAGCAGCGGTCCGCGTTCGGGGTTCTTCGGGTCGAGCCTGGCCTCGGTGAACGGGTTAAGGTTGGCGTTGGCCATCTGCATCAGGGCCACCCCTGGCGCGGCCACGTGGTAGGTCTCGTAGAGCTGCCAGGCCTCTTCCCTGAAAGCGCGTTCGCCCAGCCGTACTTGAACTGGTCGAACGTCAGCGTCACCGCGCGGTAGCGGTTGAGCGGGTTCTTCAGCACTACTAACGACACGCGCAACGTTGAGATCGGCAGCGGCAGCACGCCGCGGAACGGGCCGGCGTCAATCCCGACGGTCGCCGCCGACAGGCCGCGGTCGGCGATGATCTGAGCGAGCAGGCCGCCCGTCGAGTGCCCCATCACCGCCGGCTTCTTGTCGAGCTTG
>JBKPHA010000001.1:0-6424 GCA_046729615.1 Actinomycetota bacterium | reverse complement strand
GCAGGGCCTTCGGGTAGAGAGCGGAGGGGGAGGGATTCGAACCCTCGACACGCCTTTACGACGTGTAACGGTTTTCGAGACCGCCGCATTCAACCACTCTGCCACCCCTCCAGATGGCAAGCGAGACAAGGCTAGCGGTCGGTCAGTCCTCTGGGCCGGTGCGTTAGATGCGGCGGGTGCCGCGCCAGCCGCCCGAGATCCGCGGCCAGATCAGCAGCACGAGGCCGATCAGGATGCACGCGATTCCGATCGCGTAGTGCACGAAGATCGCGGACGACTGCGGAGTGGGCCTACGCCGCCGGCGACGTCATCGGCCAGCCGGGCCTCGCCTCGGTGTCGATGGAGCAGGGGCGGGTTGCCGCGTGCTACGCGCTGGGAATTCCGTTCAAGGAGACCGTGGACCCGATACCGCCGTTCGGCGTGTACTCGGTGCCGGAGGCGGCCATGGTGGGGCTCACCGAGGAGGGTGCGGCCGCGCAGGGGATCGACTACGAGGTCGGGCGCGGGTGGTTCGTCAACAACTCGCGAGCCACGATCGCCGGAGCCACTGACGGGCTCGTCAAGCTCGTCTTCCGGCGGGAAGATCGGAAGTTGCTCGGGGTCCACGTCCTCGGGGACCTCGCGGCCGAGCTCGTCCACCAGGGACAGGCGGTGCTCAACTACGGCGGGAAGATCGACTACTTCATCCACAGCACCTTCAACGTGCCCACCGAAAGCGAGGCTTACAAGTACGCGGCCTACGACGGGTTGCAGCGCTCACAGCGCGTTGACGTTCCGCCCGGCCATAGGACGCTAAGGTGAGCACGCCGTTGATGCGTGCTGAGGTCGCGTCACAAACCCTTACCTTCCTGTTCACGGACCTCGAGGGCAGCACCAGGCTCTGGGAGCAGCATCGGCCCTCTATGAAGGAGGCGCTGGAGCGACACGACGCGATCCTCCGCGACGCGGTGGAGAGCTCGGACGGGCAGGTGGTAGAGACGACCGGCGACGGACTGATGGCCGTCTTCCCCTCCCCGGCAGACGGCGTCAAAGCCTGCCTCGAGGCCCAGCACCGCCTTGCGGACGAGGCGTGGGGTCAGACGGGCCCCCTTCGGGTGCGGATGGGGCTTCACGTGGGGGAGGCCGCGACGCGCGAAGGCGACTACTTCGGCCCAACCCTCAACCCCGCCGCCCGGATCATGTCCGCCGGCCACGGAGGCCAGGTGCTTCTGTCGGCGGCCGCGGCCGCGCTGGTCATGGATCAGCTGCCGAACGGGTCGACGCTGCGGGACCTGGGCGAGTATCAACTCAAGGGCTTGGGACGGGCTGAGCGCGTCTTTCAGCTCGTGCATCCAGGCCTCGAGGCCAGATTCGCGCCGCTGGCGACCCCCTCCCGCCGACCCAGCGAGCTCCCCGAGCAACCCTCGGCATTCGTCGGGCGTGAAGCGGAGCTGAGGGAGATCCGGGAACGCATCGAGGACGAGTCGGTGCGGCTGCTCACGCTCACCGGCCCCGGGGGCATCGGGAAGACGCGATTGGCGCTCCGCGCCGCCGCCGACGAGATGGACCACTTCGAGGACGGAGTGTTCTTCGTCGACCTGTCAACCGTTGCCGACAGCGGGTCGGTTTTCGGCGCCATCGCGCGGACGATCGGCTTGAGCGACCCGCGAGATGAGTCGCTACTGGACGAGCTCAAGGAGCGGTTGCGGGAACAGCGGGTGTTGCTGATCCTCGACAACTTCGAGCACGTCACCGCCGCTGCCCCAGCCGTGGCGGAGCTGTTACAAGATTGCTCACGGCTCGCCCTCCTCGTGACGAGCCGTGAAGCGTTGCGTGTGCATGGGGAGCATCTATTCGCGGTCCCGCCGCTCTCGTTGCCAACCGTCGCGCCGGAACGGGTGTCGGTCGACGAGCTCGGACCCTGCGAGGCGGTCCAGCTCTTCGTCAAGCGCGCCCAGGCGGTCAGGCCCGACTTCCGGCTGACAGAGGACCACGCCGCGGCCGTCGCCGAGATCTGCCTCAGGCTCGATGGCCTGCCGCTCGCGATCGAGCTTGCCACCGCGCGGATCAATCTCTTTTCGCCGGAAGCCCTGCGTGACCGGCTGGGCAGCAAGCTGCAGCTGCTCCGTGGCGGGGCGCGGGACATGCCCGCGCGGCAGCAGACCCTGAGCGCCACGCTCGAGTGGAGCTACCAGCTCCTCGAAGCGGGTGAGCAGCGGCTGTTCGAGCTGCTCTCCGCCTTCTCAGGCGCGGCACTCGAAGCGGTCGAGGTGGTGGCGAGCAGCGTCAACGGCCGTGGCGGGACCAGGATCGACACGCTTGACGGGCTGTCCTCTCTGGTGGACAAGAGCCTGATCCAACGGGCGGACCCGGGAGAGGCAGAGCCCCGGCTGGTGATGCTGGAGACGATCAGAGAGTATGCGGCGGAACGGCTCGAGGACCTGCCCGAGTTCAGCGCCGCCGCGCGCCGCGCGCACGCGGTCTATTTCGCGGATTTCGCTCGCCGGCAATGGGAGGACCTGACTGGCGACCGGCGCGACGCGGCGCTGGCCGCGATGGCCGCCGATTTCGAGAACCTCCGCCTCGCCTGGGACCACTGGGTCGCCGAGGGCGACCTCGACCAGCTCAACAAGCTCGTCGACAGCCTGTGGCTGCTCTATGAGTCGCGGGGCTGGTACCAGGCGACGATCGAGCTGACGACGGGGCTGCTGGACGTCCTCTCGTCCAGGCCGTCCACTCCCGAGCGCGCGATGCAGGAGGTCACGCTTCGAACCAGCCTCGCCAGGGCCCTGATGGCCATCCACGGCTACACCCAGGAAGTCGAGCAGGCCTACGACCGCGCTCTAGGGCTCTTCGAGGGTGAACGAGAGCTTCCGCAGCTGTTCCCGGTCCTGCGGGGTCTCGCTAGCTTCTACAACTACCGCGCCGAGTTCGAGAAGGGAGCCCAGGCGGGGCGGGAGATCCTGGAGCTGGCCGAGGCTCAGGACGACCCGAGCATGCGCGTCGACGGGCACCTGGTGCTCGGCTCCAGCCTCGCGTTGAAAGACGATCTCCACGGTGGTCTCGAGCACCTCGACCGGGCCATCGCCCTGTTCGAGTCGCAGGGCGAGCGATCGCGGCGGTTCCGGCTCGGAAACAACCCTGGGGCGGCGGCCCTCACGACCTCCGCACTCACCCTGTGGATGCTCGGCTTCCCTGATCGGGCGCTGGAGCGCGCAAACCGTGCGGTGGCTCTGGGGACCGAGCTGGAGCACCCCTTCACATTGGCTTACGCGCTCTTCCACACCGGCTTCCTCCACCTGTGGAGACGCGAGCCCGAGCCCATGCGAGACCGCGCGGTGGGGGTGTTGGACGTCGCGGACGAACACGATCTGGAGATCTGGCGGGCGCTTGGAACCTGCCTGCTCGGGGCGGCCAAGACCGGGCTGGGCCGCTCCGAGGAGGGCCTGACAGAGATCCACGACGGAATCGCGATGTATCAAGGCCTGACGACCCCACCTGTGTTCTGGCCGCTCCTCCTCTTCGTCCAGGCTGGCGCGTGCGCCCGATCGGGAAGGCCGTCGGAGGGGCTGGGCTTGATCGAGGAGGCGATCGAGATCGCCGATGAGGGCCCAGGACTGACTCTCAAGCCGGAGTTCCAGGTGCTGAAGGGCCACCTGTTGCTGGCCCTCCCCGACGCGAACGGCGACGCTGCCGAACACTGGTTCCTGCGCGCAATCGAAGTCGCCCGCAAGTCCGGTGCCAGGATGCCTAAGCTTCGCGGCGCGCTCGGGCTGTGCCGGTCGCAGCGCGAGCGGGGTGATGCGCAACAGGGGACTGGGCTACTGGAGGCCACGTACGAGACGTTCACGGAAGGCTTCACGACGCCCGACTTGATCGATGCCGCGCGACTACTTGGACGGGTGCCCCACGAGAGCGCGGAGGGCGACACCCCAGCAGCTCATCCCAAGGAATGACCGACCCGAACTGGTGTTTTGGGGCTGTCGGCTGGCGAAGACGGTGCCAAGCCCAAGCTCCTTGGCCAGCGCGATCACCTGTCATCGGCGAGCTGGGCGGGTCCGTGACTCCGTTTTGCTCCCCGATCAGCGCGCGAAACTTCGTCGGATCGTGGCGCTGGCGCGCCGCCTAGGGAAACGAGGACCGGACCCACGGTGCCTTCTACGGCACCCGCGGCACCTTCTTTGCCGACCTAAACACAGATGGGCGGCCCGACATCCTAGTCGTCAACGACAACACGGTTACTGCGCGCCGGAACAGCGGTTCCGCCTCGGACTCTGACATCAGCGACCAATCCCCCTTAGCAGACCGACGGCTCCCCCAGCTAGACGAACCCCTCGGGGCCGGCTCCTGTCTCGATCTCGGTGATACCGAGCAAGATGCAGGCGGCACCAAAAGCGAGTATCAGCCCACCCCCATACACCAACATTCCAGCCGCAAGCAGCAGGAACATCATCTCCGCAAGCGCTCGCCACGGAATCTCGAACCGACGGGCCTGCTCCGCTAGGGGCTGGAGGGCTTCTTGCAGTCTCCACGTCCTCTGCCTCTGCTCTACGGGCTGGAGCTGAGGAGCGGGCACGGGTACGGGCACGGGTTGCCTCTGGCGAGACGTGTACCCGATAACCCCGTCAGTGGGACAAGCAAATGTGTACGAGCGATTTATCCCATGGACAACTCCGGACGTGCCAGCGGCGCCAGCAGGACCCAAGTCCGCAGGTATCCCGGCATCCCACAGCGCACTTGCGTACAACCTCGCCTCCAGGGCTCCCACCTGAAACAAGCTCAGCGGCTTGATCTCATAAACCCACGGGGGGTGGGGCCCGCCCAGGTCAGCGATATCAGGTCGCAACCCGGCGAGGAGCTTCTCGATCTCGCTCGGAATGTACTCAGGGAACTGGTCCGCAAGTGTCGCCGCGATAGAACCCAACGGAGTGAAATTGACAAAGACGACCTCGGGTGGCGGGTGCCTCTCCTTGTAGAACTCGCCGATCAGCCGATGCGCCTCAAGACCTACAAATAGGTGGGCGGGCATACCCAGGCCCCGTGTCGGCGGGCGAGGTGTACCGGGGCGGGCGCGACCGGCCCCTGCGCGGGGAGAGCTACTCGATAGCACGGGCCCCAGACCGGGTGCCATGACACTCTCATCCTCAACCGCCGATGTCCCTTCGCTCTGGCTGGCGGTCTCCATGAGCAGTGCGATCGCACCGCCGGATCTCCCCGGCTTCGGCGATTCGCCGCCCGATCAACCCGGGACCTTTGAACGTCATGTCGAGGCAGTTGAGCGCTTCCGCGGCCAGCTCGGGCTCGACAGGGTCGTGCTGGTTGTCCACGACACCGGCGGTTTGATCGGCTTGCGCTGGGCATGCGATCACCCCGACGCCGCAGGCGGTCTAGTGATCACCAACACGGGATTCTTTCCCGACATCGAGTGGATCGAGATCGCCAAGACGATGCGGACTCCGGTCCAGGGCGAGGCGCTCGTGGACAGCATCTCCCGCGAGGGATTCGCGACGTTGATGGAGGAGGCGTCAAGCGCCTTCGACGACCGCGCGTTAGACGAGTATTGGAAGGCCTTCTCCACCACGGGAGGCCGCCGCGGCATGCTCGAGCTTTATCGCTCCGTCGACCTCGACGAGCTCAAGCCCTACCAGAAGCGGCTCGCGGCCCTCGGGGTCCCCGCGCTGATCCTTTGGGGTCAGTGGGACCAGTTCCTTCCGGTGGACTACGCGTCACGCTTCGCGAAGGAGATCCCCGGCTCCAAGCTCGTGTTGCTCGAGGGCGTTCGCCATTTCCTTTTCGAGGATGAGCCGAAGCGCTGCGCTGAGGAGGTAATCGACTTCCTTCGGCAAGCAGGCGTCTGAGGCGACGCCGGGACCTCCGGCGGTGGCATGTGCACAAATCTGCTGCTGCTCGCGGAGGCTGTCGCATAAAGGTTCTCTCCGAGAAGGACTAGTACGGACATCCCCGAGACGACTACGCCGAGGAAGGGGCAAGCTCGCGGCACGAGCGCCGAGTCGTCAGGGCCGACCTCGGCCCGATTGTTAACGGGGGTCGAGGCGGGCTCTCACGAGGCCGCGGGGGGTTTGTGCGACATCCTCCGCGCGAAGCGGAAGCGACGTCACGATCGCCCGGTAGGCGCCAGCGGCCCCTTGTCATCGCGGGCTCTATCCACTCGTCGGCTCATCCCGCCCGCCGGTAGCGGATGTGTGTGGCTAGCGGCGAATGCAAGACCTCACCGGGCTCAACCCCGAACGACTCGACGCCGTCGAAGATCCGCTCGCCGGAGCCGAGCAGGACCGGCGCGACATCCAGCGTGAGCTCGTCGACGACCCCGGCAATGAGGGCCTGGCGCACAGTCGAGGCGCCGCCCGCGATGTCTACGCCGCCCTCCCCGGCCGTCTCGCGCGCTTGTGCGTAAGCGGCGTCGAAGCCGCCGGTGACGAAGTGG